>PLLR01000019.1 GCA_003141335.1 Methanoregula sp.
GGGACCTCAGGTGACCTGCACTCCGCTCAACTCACTTCTCCATCGGAGACCCTGCCCCGGATATATGCATTCCCCCGACCACCACACTCAGACAAAAATTATGTTATTCCCAACTTCCATCAGCCCATGACTTAAGAATATCAAAATCACGCATTCTTGTCGCCTTGCTCAATGCCTGTGCCCGGCTGAGCATCCGTTCCTGAATAAAATCATATTCGCAGAGAATTTTGGAATTCCGGAGTAATGTTGCCCGGATCGGATGGTGCCGGTATATGACACCTTCCTGCCCCCTAAAATACCATTTTATTCTCTGGAATGTGAGCCAGTCAAGTTTCATGGCCAGCGTAGCGTGGAACTTAAATTCGTCAGCAGAATCCAGATCATAGTTCCGTAATGAGCAATACGGGGAGATTGCCTGAGAGAGCTGATACCGGAATTGTTTTAAGGTCTCGTCAGGAGTGATAGTAACAAAAACAACCCTCGTATCGTCAAAAAATCCATACCATCCCACCTCATATTTTGGGATCTTCTTTTGATGTGTACATACTCTTGTGAAATCTTCGATGAGTTTTTTTTCATTATGGGTAAAAAAAGGCCCGGCAAGAGTGATATGCGGTATAACCCGCTTGTCCCCGAGATTAAATTTCTCCTGTAACTGGTTGCTTAACTTGCGAATCTGGTACCTGACTGATCCCATCAGGCGAATATCTATCAGATAGCGAGTCATTTCTCACACCATAGTACAACGGCCAAACCGATAACCCCATGGTATATTTCCGGTAATTTTTTTTTTAAAGAGTACATCAATCTCAAAACGCATATGTGGTTTAGCAACGAACGAACTATTGTTTTAATAAAAAAGAGAAGAGAGAGGGAATCAGATTTGAAAATTAAAGAGATACATATGAAAATAATTGCAATCGGGCTGCTTCCCATATTCATTATACTCGCCTTCACATCGCCAAACACCGCCACCACAGCCATCCTGTTGGGTGGTATTATGATCACCGCTCTTGTGGTATCTTTCATAGGAAAGTCAATGCAGAAGAAGGAAGCGAATGAAGACGATGACCTGCTGGCAATTCCGCCAAAGAGATCGTAATTTTCTTTTTTTTAATTCCATCGGTAAACAAAATCCCCGGTTATGGACTAGTGGTCTGATTTTATTGATCAAACCCTAGTTTATAAAAGAGACCAGATCGTCATAGACCCGGTATGTTTCCCCGGAGGACATCTTTGCGATAATTTCCACACGATCGGTCTCTTTCGATCCAGCGAGAATTATCTCGTTCACGCCCTTCAGGGGCAGAATGATGCCGGTTGTTACCGATCCGTCCGTATGGGTGACCTTGACATCCGCACTGCTGATGCTGCCTACCCCCGCACTTCCGGTGAAAATTACCGTGATCTTTGAAGTAACTGGATTTTTCTGGACCTGAAAGTAGAACTTCTGGCCTGTGGGTATCAGCTGTGTTGGCTGGGGGATGAGAGCACGGGAGGCCGGGGTGGGTGTCACCGTCAGGGTGGTGATGGTTGATATGGGTGTGATCTCCGCTGCTGTCGCATTGCTGTGGGCGCTAAAACCCCCGTTGCCCGTGAGCATCGGCAGTCCGATGAAAAAAACGACTGCAAGAATGATTATCAGCACAATACCACCTCCGATAATCCTTATCTTGTGTACCGGAGGTTTTGCCGGTACCGGCCCGTTATCAGGGAAAAACAGCGCGTCATCAACGGTTTCTGATGATCCCCGTCTTTGTGGTGCAGGAACCGTGACCGGTTTTTTTGCCTCAAGTTGTAGGGGAGACGTGGGTTTTGGCTTATGGTAGGCTTCCAGAGTTTCATCATCCCCGTATCCCTCCCCAAATTGTTCCAATAATTCATCTGTATCCGGTTCCGGAATTTCATCTTCATAGTGTTCCGGAATCTCTTCTTCAACCGGTTCCGGTATTTCCTCCACATCCGGTTCCTGTATCTCATCCGTATCCGGTTCCGGTATTTCCTCTACACCCGGTTCCGGTATTTCCTCTCTATCCGGTTCCTGTATCTCATCCGTATCCGGTTCCGGTATTTCCTCAAGGATGAATGGGGCTCCACACAAGTCGCAGAACTTTTTTGGATGTATGAACTGAGTACCGCATTTGCTGCAGGTTGACAGTGACGGTATCCGCGTGCCGCAGACTTCACAGAATTTATAGCCCGGCTTAACTGGCCTGTTGCAGGCCGGGCAGGTATGCCTGAATTCCTGATGTGAAGCCGGATTCCCCATGAAACGCAGTTTAACTTTTACCTATTAAAAACAGGTGGGTCTGCCTGCCGGGATTTCAGCAGAATCTCCCCCATCCACGGGTTTTATAGCCCTTGGAATATAATCCCCATTTTAGTGAAAACCATGGCACGTATCCTTGTAGCATATGCATCGAAGAAAGGATCAACCACCGAAATAGCACAGGCGATTGGAAAAGAACTGGGGGCTTCAGGTCATGTCGTTGACGTCGCGGAGATGGGAACGGTGACATCACTGAATGGGTATAACGCGATCGTTATCGGGGGACCGATGTACGTGGGGAAGATAGACGGCATGGGGAAATTCGCAAAGCGCCACTCCACGGAGCTCGCCAGGGTGCCGGTCGCCGGATTTGTTGTCTGCCTTGCAGCGGCCTCAAAGGATCCGGAAGGGATGGCATGGGCAAAAAAGGCGCTTCATGCCGCCCTCGACCCGCTCCGGCCGGTTGCGGAGATGGTCTTTGCGGGCAGGCTGGATCCGGCAAAACTTTCGTGGTTCCAGAATTGGATGATAAAGAAAGTGAATTCCCCGGTTGGGGACTTCCGCGACTGGGCAGCCATCGCGGCCTGGGCCAGGGAGCTGCCCGGGAAAATGGGCGTGTAAAAAGCAGATTGAAGTGCTTTGCCCGATCACATTGTCGTCCGGGATCATGAAGTGCCCGATGTTTGCCATGGGGAGGTAGGGAAAGTGAGTGATATTTAGGGTTTAGGGGATTGCAGGACTTTCATGAGCGGCCCGGATATTTTTTTTAGGAAAACCGGAAAACCCGAATAAAAAGATCTATTATCAATCATCGCAGACCTTATTCCGCATGTTTAATTCCAGCAAACCTGTTGTAGAAAATACCGAAGAGAACCGGAAGATCTGCAGGAAGTACTGCACGATATGCCAGAACTACAAGCATCATTCACTTGAAAAATACCAGCCCACCGAACTCTTCTGCGGATGCGGAACGTCCTCGGCACCGTCAATGAGAGAGATAGGCTGCTTCTGCCCGGCCTGCGAACTCTTCGCTAAGTACCATCTCCGCGGCGGATACTTCTGCGTCAGGCACTAGACGATTTTTTTCTTTTTTCTTATTGATTATGCGTGGGGGTTTGCCGGAACTCTCCCGGGGCCTTCTGCCATCATGAGGCAGCCTCAACTTACAGACCGGGCAATATTGCCAACGAATTGTTAATCACTTTTGAATCTTGTCTTTTGTCTGCCTGATATGGCGACGTTTCCCAGCTTCATGACCATTGGGGGCACAGCATGAATGCGGGGGATAATGCCGGGGAAGGATATTATTATATTCGTGTGATATTACTTTCTGGAGAAAATTACCATGAAAACACCGATGGATAATACTCATAGAGTGGATGATACGGAAGAGAACCTGGAGAAGTGCATTTGTAAAATGTGTCCTACATTCAAGAAGAACAATCTTGCCGATTATCCGCCGACTGCACTCTTCTGCGCACGGGGAAAATCAGAGATTCCCTCAGATATCAAAACGACCAATTGCTATTGTCTGGGGTGTGATATCTTTATCAAACACGGGCTCGTCATCAGTCACCTCTGTGTTCACCGATAAACTCGTACCCTTTTTTCCGATTTGTATATCATTGGGTGTGGGGATGCGATTTATGCGACAACCTGTTTTGCCGGGAACTTGGGCCGGACCTTCTCGGAAAAGTATTTTCCAATTTCGCCCGAGTGCATGAGATCCTTGTAAACTTTTGGAGGGACACCCGAATACTGGTAAACAAGTCCTGTGTGAAATTCTATCTCCAGGATTTTTGTGCTGTCATCATATCCCACAGAGCGCAGAATCCGGGATTTAACGGGCTGTCTTTCCAAGTATATCACTACGCTCTTTCACGTGCGCTGACAGGTTAATGGTTTTTATAAAAGTTTTGATGTGGGGCTGCACCAGAATTTGTATTCCTGCGTGGCAGTGCAACTAGGGCGCCGGTCCGAGAGTGAGACGCCTCGGATTAGAAAGATCGCATGACGGGGCTTTATTTGGCATATTACGGGAAGGGGCTCTATTCACGAGATCGTCAGA
>PLLR01000068.1:0-4142 GCA_003141335.1 Methanoregula sp.
GGCAATCATGGCAAAAGGGGCACCGCACCTTTCAAAAGCAGTGCAGCTGCTGGTAGCGAGGTTTAAGGAGCAGCTGCATGTTAACGCCTAGGCAGATGAGCCACCTGTTTATTACGGGATCCAAAAATCAAATGGAGCCGGTTATTCAGGAATTATACCGCCAGAATGTATTCCATATCGAAGAATTCGTAGAACAGACAGTGCAGGGGTATGAAGATGTAAAGATAGGAACGCCTCTTCCCGGTGCCAGCGAGGCAGCCTCAAAGTTGATCAGGATCCGCTCAATTGAAAACGCCTTCGGTGTTAAATTGGAGGATGTTGTGCCCCAGAAGAGGGTACCGGTCCAGCATCTCAGGGAAACCATTGATACAAAACTTTCTGCGATTGTAAGTGAAGTGGAACAGATTCAGGCAAAAAAATCAACATGTGAAGAGGCGGTAAAAGATCTTGAACAGAAGATCAACGAACTCAAACCGTTTGCCGCGATTCCTCTTCCTCTTGAGATATACAGCGGCTATCAGAACATTGCTGTATTTACCGGCAGAGTTTCAAAAAGTCCTGATTTGATTGTTCCGAATGAGACCTATTTTTCACCCGCAAAGGAAGGGAATTTTATTGCAGTTTTTGCACCTGCTGAGCATAGTGGAAAGGTACAGCTGAGTCTGCTCCAGGCAAACTTTGTTGCAGTTCCGGTTCCAGGAGGTGAGGGGTTGCCACAGGACCTTCTGAACCTTTACACAGGGCAGATTGCAGCTTTCAAAAAGGAGGTTGCTCTGATTCAGGAACGCCTTGAAGCGATGAAAAAGGAGCAGATCGAATTCCTTGCAGCCAGTGAAGAACTGATGAGCGCCGACGTTGACAAGGCCGAAGCCCCGCTCAGGTTTGCGATGACCAACGAGACATTTCTTGCAGAAGGGTGGGTTCCTGCAGACCGTGTTGACGTTTTAAGTGATGCGCTTGTCAAAGTGACCGGCGGGAAAATCCTTGTCACCGTGTTACCTATTGACTTCGAACACGACAGCGTCCCCGTCGAGTATAACAACCCGTCGTTTTCAAAACCCACGCAGGTGCTTATGGATGTCTACTCCCGGCCCACGTACACGGAAGTCGACCCGACCCTAATGATCTCGATCGTCTTTCCGCTGTTCTTCGGACTGATTGTCGGGGATGTCGGGTACGGGCTGATATTCCTTGCTATGTCCTTGGGGCTCCGGAAGTACCTGAAAGGCGAGGCTGGAGAGCAGTTGCTTACCGTTCTCCGGAATGCCAGCATCTCGAGTATCTTCTTTGGTATCGTTTTCAGCGAATTTCTCGGATTCGCAATTCCCGGATGGAACCCCGTCCTGTACTCCCGGCACCTCATGACTGAGGCCGGGGGACACGGTCCGAACATCCCCGAACTGATGGTCCTGTCTATCTGGATCGGTATATTGCATATCACGCTGGGCAGGCTGCTCGGCATATACAACCATGCAAAACAGGATCACGGCCACCACCGCACCCTGGCAGTCATGGCCAATTTCGGATGGCTTGCCGTGATGTGGGGTATTATCCTTGCAATCTGGTCGAGCGCCGTAATCCCGCTGATGCCCAACCTTACCGGGCTTCCGGTCGTCGTGTCCGTCCTGAACGTAGGGCTCATCATTGGAGGAGTTCTCATCATTGTGGGTATCATCCTCATTGCACGGGAATCCATCCTTGAAGTGATCGAGTTGCCCACGATCGTTTCCCACGTGCTCTCATACACTCGTCTCGTCGCGGTCGGCCTCTCAGGGGTCGCTATCGCAATGGTCGTGAACTATATGTCGATTGAGATGTTTATCAGACCGGCGCTGGAGAACTTCACGATCATGAGTATTGTGATGATTCTCGTCGGTCTGGGAATATTCCTCTTTGGACAGACCCTTAATATCGCACTGACTCTTCTGGGTGGCGGGCTCCACTCAATTCGTTTGCACTATGTTGAATTCTTCACCAAGTTCTACAAAGGTGGAGGCAAGAAGTACATTCCCTTCGGGATGAAACGCAGATTTACGGAGGATTAAATTATGGCAGCAGAATTAGTAGTAGCAACAACAGATCTCGCAATGATTCAGGCACAGCAGGCTGGAATGAAGGCAATCGGTGCAGGTCTCGCCGTCGGTCTCACCGGGATCGGTACCGGTGTCGCCGAGATGGGTATCGGAGCAGCAGCAGTTGGTGCAATCGCCGAGAACAAGGACTTCTTCGGTCTTGGCCTGCTTTTCACCGTTATCCCGGAAACCATCGTCATTTTTGGTCTTGTCGTTGGTCTCCTTCTGTTGTTCTTATAAAACGGAGAGAACAATGGGACTGGAAGCAGTAGTAGAAGAAATCAGGGCAAAAGGCAGATCCGAAGCGGAGAAGATCCGGTCAGAGTCGCAGGCAGAGTCTAACCAGATCGTGGCTGCCGCAACCAAGCGGTCCGAAGCGATCAAACTTGCAGCAGATGAGGATGTCAAAAAGCAGGCAGCACACCTGATAAGCCAGGATGTATCTGCTGCAAACCTCCTTGTCAAGCGTGAGTTCCTCAACACCCAGAAGGCACTTCTCGACCAGGTGTACGAAGCCACCCGCAAAGATATCGTTGCACTCCCTGAAAGCTTCCATCGTGAAGCCATCAAGAAACTCCTCACCAAGGCTAAAAAGGAGATCCCCTCCGGGAAGATCTACTGCAATGCCCGGGATGTCGCCACTGTAAAGGCCGTCATCTCAGAGCACGCAGAGTTCTCTAAATTCACGGTTGGGGAACCCGTCGGTATCGACGGGGGTATCCTTATCGAAAGTGAGGGGGGCGCGTTGCAGATTGATTACAGCTACCGCACATTCCTTGCGAAGGTTTGGGAATCCGGGTTGAAGGATGCATCAGACATCCTGTTTGGATAAGGGGGACCACGTATGGGTGTGAATATTTCAGCACCGTATATCTACGTGTGTACCAGGATGCGGATGAGGAAGGCAAAACTCCTCCCTAGGGAGGAGTACCAGCGGATGCTCAACATGAGCGTCTCTGAGATCACCCGCATCATTGGAGAAACTGAATACAAACAGGAGATCGACGAGCTCGGAACTATCTTCAAAGGAATCGACTTAATCGAAGTCGCCTTAAGCTGGAACCTGGCAAAGGAGTACCAGAAAATCCAGGAGATCACTCCCGGGAACTTAAAGCAGTTCACGCAGGTGTACCTCCGCCGCTGGGATATCCAGAATGTCCTGACGATCCTCCGCGGTAAGATGCAGGGCGAAAAGCCCGGCAAGATTAAGGAGATCCTTATTCCTGCCGGCAGTCTTGACAAGGTTATCCTGGACCGGATGCTATCAGAGGAGAGTTCGGACCGGATCATCGAAATGCTCAAGACCCACCGGATGTACCCGGTTCTTGCCCGTGAATATCCTGCAGCAAAGGAAAGCGGATCGTTCTCCCACATGGAAAACGAGCTCTACAAGCACCTCTATGCCAACATCATAGCGGATGCAAAAGCCGGTGTAAAAGGCGGGGCATCGTTCCTTGCCTACATCCAGCTCGAGATTGACATTAAGAATGTCAAGACCCTTTTCCGGCTCCGTGAGGATGATCTTGAGGAAGATGCCCGCGATATGTTTATCCCTGGTGGCAGTCTTTCCCTCCTGAACTTTACCAGCCTGAACAATATCAAGGACCTCAATGAATTCATCGACATGATCAGGGCAAACATCCGCAACGGTACCCTGCATTCTCTCCTTGATGAACTGAAGGGAAATAAAAGCGCCCATGATATCGAGGCACGCCTTACCCGTGTGCAGCTGGAGCAGATGGAGAAGATGTCCAAGAGAAACCCGTTTTCCATCCACCCGATCCTCGTGTATCTCGAGAAGAAGAAGTACGAAGTCTTCAACCTGCGTGCGATTGCCCGCGGCAAAGAATCCAGGCTTCCGGCAGACAAAATAATGAAGTACCTGGTGATCTGAATGGAGATTGCAGTAATCGGCAACAGTGAGTTCATTCTCGGGTTTCATCTTGCAGGCATCCGTAAAACGTATGCGGCCGAGAATGATGAAAAACGCAATGAATATATCACCAGCGTGCTGCATGACGGGCAGGTTGGCATTCTCGTCCTCAACAGCAGCGATATGGAAAAAATTCC
>PLLR01000068.1:4153-14612 GCA_003141335.1 Methanoregula sp.
CAAAACAAGGGGTTCTTAAAAGAATCGCCGGCCCTGTCGTTACGGCAGTCAATCTTGACGCCCACATGTATGATGTGGTGAAGGTCGGCAAAGAAGCGCTGATGGGAGAAGTCATCAAGATCCAGGGCAACAACGTCATTATTCAGGTCTATGAGGACACATCCGGTATCAAGCCCGGCGAACCGGTGGAAAACACCGGACTTTCGCTGGCAGTGGAGCTTGGCCCGGGCCTTCTGACCAGTATCTACGATGGAATCCAGCGCCCGCTCGCTGTTCTTGTGGACAAGATGGGCAATTTCATTGAGCGTGGTGTTTCTGCACCCGGGCTCTCCCATGAGAAAAAATGGACCTTCAAACCGCTCGTAAAATCGGGTGACAAGCTGGAGGCAGGTGCAATTCTCGGTGAGGTTCAGGAAACCAACATTGTCCATAGGGTTATGTTGCCCCCGAATGCAAAACCGGGCATTGTCAAGGTAATTAAAAGCGGGGATTTCACCATAGATGAGATCATCTGCATTCTTGAGGATGGTCGGGAGTACCCGATGATCCAGCGCTGGCCGGTCCGTGTACCACGACCGGTAAAAGAGAAGATGAACCCGACAATCCCGCTGATCACCGGCCAAAGGATTCTGGACGGTCTTTTCCCCATTGCAAAGGGAGGCACTGCCGCAATTCCCGGACCATTCGGGAGCGGCAAGACGGTTACCCAGCAGCAGCTTGCAAAATGGAGTGACGCGGAGATCGTAGTCTACATCGGTTGCGGAGAACGCGGCAACGAGATGACCGAGGTTCTGACGGAGTTCCCGCACCTGGAAGACCCCAAGACAGGCAAACCGCTCATGGAGCGGACGGTGCTTATAGCAAACACCTCGAACATGCCGGTCGCCGCTCGTGAAGCATCGGTGTACACTGGTATCACCATCGCTGAGTACTTCCGTGACATGGGCTATGACGTCTCACTTATGGCAGATTCCACTTCCCGCTGGGCAGAAGCGATGCGTGAGATCTCATCCCGTCTCGAAGAGATGCCGGGTGAAGAAGGATATCCGGCATATCTTGCAGCACGTCTTTCTGAATTCTATGAACGTGCCGGACTGGTCAAAACCCTGAACGGTGCCCGTGGATCCGTTTCGGTAATCGGTGCGGTATCTCCCCCGGGTGGGGACTTTTCAGAGCCGGTCACCCAGAATACCCTGCGTATAGTAAAAGTATTCTGGGCGCTTGATGCAAAGCTCTCACAACGCCGTCATTTCCCTGCAATCAACTGGCTGAACTCATATTCGCTTTATCTTGAAAACCTCAATGATTATTATGACCGCGAGGTATCCCCGGAATGGAACAAGATCCGGTCATGGGCAATGGAAGTACTCCAGAAAGAATCTGAGCTTCAGGAAATTGTGCAGCTTGTTGGCTCTGACGCATTACCCGAATCAGAGCAGGTGACTATTGAGGTTGCCCGTATGATTCGTGAGATATTCCTCCAGCAGAACGCGTATGATGCAGTCGACACATTCTGCGACATGAAGAAGCAGTATGACATGATGAAAGCGATCAAGTTGTTCTCAGATCTTGCCTATGCGGCGCAAATTGCGGGTGTCAGCCCATCCCAGATCAATACGATCAAATCGAAGAACGAGCTGAACCAGATTAAGTTCATCAAGGACTACAAACCGGAGCTCACAAAGATTGAGAAAGAAATGGACGCTGAATTCAATGTACTGAGGTCGGCAGCATGAAGGAATACAGGACGATCAGTAAAATCGCCGGTCCGCTTGTCTTTGTCGAAAAGACCGAGCCGATTGGCTATGGTGAACTCGTGAACCTTGTCCTTGCTGACGGTACAATGAAGCGAGGCCAGGTACTCGACACCAGTGACGAGCTGGTCGTTGTTCAGATATTTGAAACAACGGCTGGTATAGGTAGGGACACCGGTGTCCGGTTCACAGGTGAAGCGATTAAGATGCCCGTGGGACGGGAGATGCTGGGCAGGATCCTGTCAGGAGGCGGTAAGCCGATTGACGGGGGACCGGAAATAGTACCGGAAAAACGTCTTGACATCACCGGTGCTGCCATTAACCCGTATGCCCGTGCAAATCCATCCGATTTCATCCAGACGGGTGTCTCAACGATCGATGGTACCAACACGCTTGTCCGTGGTCAGAAGCTCCCGATCTTTTCGGGCGCAGGACTTCCGCACAATAAACTGGCGCTCCAGATTGCCCGGCAGGCAAAAGTGCCGGGCTCGACAGAAGGTTTTGCTGTCGTGTTCGCTGCGATGGGTATCACCAAAGAAGAAGCGAACTATTTCATGCAGGACTTCGAGCGCACAGGGGCTCTCGAGCGTGCTGTGGTCTTCCTGAACCTTGCAGACGACCCTGCCGTAGAGCGTATCATCACACCGCGGCTTGCACTCACCACCGCTGAATACCTTGCATTCGAACTGGGTATGCATGTGCTTGTCATCCTTACGGATATGACAAACTATTGTGAGGCGCTGCGTCAGATCGGGGCTGCCCGTGAAGAGGTGCCCGGGCGCCGTGGCTATCCGGGATACATGTACACGGATCTCGCCTGCCTCTACGAGCGTGCGGGGATTATTAAAGGGCTGAAGGGCTCGGTTACCCAGATTCCGATCCTGACTATGCCCGGTGATGATATTACCCACCCGATCCCGGACCTGACCGGGTATATCACCGAAGGGCAGATCGTGGTTAACCGTGATCTGCACCGCAAGGGTATTTACCCCCCCGTTAACGTCTTACCCTCTCTCTCGCGGCTGATGAATCTCGGTATCGGCAAGGGGCACACGCGTGAGGACCACAAGAAGGTTTCCGACCAGATGTACGCCTGCTATGCGGAGGGCAATGATCTTCGTGGTCTGGTGGCAATCGTTGGTAAGGATGCTCTCTCTGAGCGTGACCGCCTGCTCCTTGAATTTGCTGATATTTTTGAGAACCGGTTTGTCCGCCAGGGTTATGATGAGGACCGGACAATCGAAGACACATTAAACCTTGGCTGGGACCTCCTTTCGACACTGCCGGTTGAACAGCTCGTCCGTATCGACCGTGAACTTATCCAAAAGTACCACCCGAAATTCCGCACTGGTGCAAAGAAGGAGTAACTGTCCATGGCGCTGCGTGATATCAAGCCGACCCGATCGGAACTGATCAACCTGAAACGGAAGATCCAGCTCTCCGAGCGGGGCTATAAAATCCTTAAGATGAAGCGCGATGGACTGATCCTTGAATTTTTCAAGGTGCTTGCTACTGCTAAGGATTGCAGAGGCGAGCTTTTAGATAAGTATCAGATTGCCGTCGAGATGATGGCAGTTGCTAACACCGTAGAAGGTGCTATTGGTGTGAAATCAGCGGCATTCTCGGTAAAAGAGGTTCCGGAAATTACCTTGAAAAGCAAAAATATTATGGGAGTAATCGTGCCCCAGATTGAAGCCTCCAAGGTAAGGAAAAGCCTCGTGGACAGGGGTTATGGCGTTCTTGGAACCTCAACGGTTATTGATGAGACTGCTTCAGCGTTCGAAGAGCTGGTGGAATCAATCATAGAAAGCGCCGAGATCGAAACCACGATGAAACGCCTGCTTGACGAGATTGAAAAGACAAAAAGAAGGGTAAATGCCCTCGAGTTCAAGGTAATCCCTGAACTTACCGCAGCCCGGGACTTCATCAAGATGCGCCTCGATGAGATGGAGCGAGAAGAGCTCTTCCGGATGAAAAGAATCAAAGCCCGGAGCACATCATAAATCTGAAAGGTGGTCTGGATGCAGATTGGAACCATCAGGGAGTTGGGGTGTAACGGAAAAACCGTCCTCCTCCGGCTCGATCTCAACTCCCCCATTGATCCCACCTCAAACCTTATTCTCGATGATAAACGATTCCGTGAGCACCTTCCGACAATCCGCACACTTTCTGACAGCCGCGTTGTGATTGTCACCCACCAGAGCAGACCCGGGAAAAAAGATTTCACCACGCTTGAAGCACACGCAGAGAAGCTCGAGCACCTTCTGGGAAAACCGGTCAAGTACGTTGACAGCATATTCGGGCGTCATGCACGGGAAGCCGTGCATGCCATGAAAGTTGGGGATGTGCTGATGCTGGAAAATGTTCGGTTCAATGCAGAAGAGAACCTGACCTTAAAACCAGAAGAAGCAAAAAAGACACATCTGGTAAAAAAGTTGTCTTCAATGGCTGATGTTTTTGTAAACGATGCATTTGGTGCCGCCCATCGTTCGCAACCAACCATCGTGGGTCTCCCGCTTGTCATGCGATCAGCGGGCGGACTCCTTATGGAAAAGGAAGTTACAACACTCTCCAAAGTATTTTCCGGTGCACCCCGCCCTGTCTGTATGGTTCTTGGCGGCACTAAAGTGGATGACTCTATTGATGTCGCCCGGTATGTGCTTGCCAATGGCATTGCTGATCAGGTTATGGTGATTGGTGTTGTTGCGAATGTCTTTTTGATGGCTGCCGGCTACAATATCGGGAAGCCCTCCACCCAGCTGATTACCCAACTTAAATACCAGCCGGAGATTGAAAAGGCAAAGGAGATCCTTTCCCTTTACCGGGACCGTGTGGTTATGCCGGAATCCGTTGCCGTGAGGCAGGACAACCATCGTGTCGAATATCCCATTGACAGGATTCCGGAAGATACCCCCGTGCTCGATCTTGGCATGGACGCTGTTGCGGCTCTTGTTCAGGTTCTTAAAAAGGCAGGTACTGTCGTCTTTAATGGACCTGCCGGAGTCTTTGAAGATGCTGACTTTGCTACAGGTACGTATGAATTGCTCCGGGCGGCATCGAAAGTAGAGTTCTCCGTCGTAGGTGGCGGGCACACTGCTGCCGTCATAGAAAAACTTGGCATTGAACAGGACTTCACCCACATCTCTACGGGTGGCGGAGCATGTATAGAGTTTCTGACCGGGAAAAAGCTCCCTGCCGTTGATGCGCTTGAACAATCAAAAAAGATATTTGGATAATATTCTTTTGGCATGTGGCAGGGTAATCCACCTGTTTCCACGTGGGAAGACCCATGCAGGTTCACATAATCGCTGTCGGTAAAATCAAGGAAAAGTACCTGCAGGAGGGTATTGCAGAATATCAAAAACGCCTGCGCCCGTACGTGAAACTGAACATCATTGAACTTACGGAAGAGAAACGGCCTGCATCAGCCTCAGTATCCGTAGAAACGGCGGCAAAGGAGAAGGAAGGGGAGCGGATCCTTGCCGCGATCCCGGAAGGTTCGAATATCATCGCCCTTGATATGCAAGGGCAGAGCTGGTCAAGCAAGGAACTCGCCGGGACAGTCAGGAGATGGGAGCTTTCCGGGCAGAACCAGCTGGCATTTTTGATCGGCGGAGACCTGGGGCTCTCCCCAGCAGTCCTGGCGCGGAGTGACCTGCGCCTCTCCCTCTCCCGTATGACCTTCACCCACCCCATGGCCCGGCTCCTTCTCGTGGAACAGGTTTACCGGGCGTTTCGTATCCTCCGGGGAGAGCCGTACCACAAGTGAGATGCAGGGATGCCCGGCAACCCCCATCGATCTTTGCGGTACCTATGTCCCCATTCCGCACCCGATTCAGCTTCTCCGCCCGAAACAGAGGATGATGACAAAGAAAGTGCACATCACAAAACTGGTCGATGATTCCTCCGGTTATTATGGGTGAATCAGTAAATCCCTGCAATAAAGTTTCTGGAGCAAATCAAGTCCGGATTGATCCGGGAACCGGAAACACCGTGACGCTTTGCGGCTCCATCCTGTCTCTTTAGGGAAGCTCTGAGAGAATCTGATTTTTCCCCCGTTATGGGGCAAAAAAATCATTTTATTTCCTGCCAATGGGGGAATCGTATCTTTTGTAGAACCACCGTTTGACCAGTTCGACAATGGCAAGGTAGCCTATCACAAGCCCGACCAGCACAACAAAGAACGACGCTGGCAGCGGGATAAATCCGAACAGGCTGCCGACGATCGTAAAGGGCAGGATGCAGGCGGCTGCGACGATCAGAACCGTGCTTGCGACAAGAAGCCGGCTTGGCTTGCTATGGTAGAACGGGACGACCCGCGTCCTGATCACGAAAATGACCAGTGTCTGGGTGCAGATCGACTCGACGAACCATGCAGTTTGGAAGAGTGCTGCATCGGCCGTAAAGACGAACAGCAGGATAAAGAACGTGATAAAATCGAAAACCGAACTGATCGGGCCAAATATCATGATGAATTTCCTGATGAAATCCATGTCCCATTTTTTCGGTGTCCTGGTATAGGACTCATCAACATTATCGGTGGGGATGGTCGACTCCGATATGTCATAGAGCAGGTTGTTTAACAGGATCTGGATCGGGAGCATCGGGAGGAACCGGAGGAAGAGGGAAGCACCAGCTACGGAAAACATGTTCCCGAAATTGGAGCTCGTTCCCATCAGGATGTATTTCATGGTGTTCCCAAAGGTCCTCCTGCCCTCGAGAACACCGTCATTGAGGATACGCAGGTCGTTTTTTAAGAGGATAATGTCTGCTGATTCCTTTGCAATATCCACGGCATTTTCAACCGATATGCCGACATCCGCCTCCCGGATCGACGGGGCGTCGTTGATCCCGTCACCCATGAAACCAACGACATGGCCGTTCTTTTTTAAGGCCATCATGACCCGGTTCTTTTGCACCGGGGTCATGCGGGAAAAGATTGTTATGTCCTCGACCACCCGGGAGAGCGTCTGCTCGTCCATTTGTCCGACAGCGTCACCGGTAAGGACTCCTCTGACCTCAATGCCGATCTCTTCACAGATCTTCTTTGTGACCAGTTCGTTATCTCCGGTCAGGATCTTCAGTTCGATCCCGGACTGTTCCAGCAGCCGGACAGAGTCGCGTGCGGTTTCCTTTGGGGGATCGATAAATGTGACAAAGCCGCAAAGGATCATCTCCTTTTCATCGCTGGCGGAAAACTGCATTACGTCATCCGGCACAGGACGGTAGCAGACTGCAAGGGTTCGGAACCCACCTGCACTCTGTGTAAGGTAGATGCCTTCGACCTGCTCCCGGCCGGAACTGGTCAGCGGTTCGATGACACCATTTTTGTCAACATACGAACAGATCCGGAAGATCTCCTCTGGTGCACCCTTGGATACAATCAGGCGCCTGTCCCCATCGGAAACGATGACCGAAACCCTTTTGCGGATAAAATCAAAGGGTATTTCGTCGATTTTCCTGACTCTGTTGATATCGATGTGGCGGAACCTCAGGATCGCATCGTCAAGGGGACTTTTTAATCCGGTGTCAAAGGAGCTGTTGATGAACGAGTACAGCAGGACGTTCTCGCTGTCGTTTCCTTCCGTGTCCAGGTGCTGCACCAGCGCGATCTCGTTTTTGGTGAGTGTACCGGTCTTGTCCGTGCAGAGCACGTCCATGCTCCCGAAATTCTGGATCGATTCCGGGTGCCGGACGATTGCGCCCTTCTTTGACATCGCGATGGATCCCTTGGACAGGTTTAAGGAGAGGATCATGGGCAGGAGTTCCGGCGTCATGCCGACAGCGAGCGCGACGGAGAAGAGCAGAGAGTCCAGAATGCCGTGCCGGAACAGGGCATTGATGAAAAACACGAAGATGACTAAAAAGAACACAAATTTCGACATCAGGTAACTGTACTGTTTCAGTCCCCGTTCGAACTCCGTTTCCGGGGGGCGTTCGACAAGGGTTTTTGCCACTTTGCCAAACTCGGTCGATGCGCCGGTCTTCGTGACCAGCGCCGTTGCCGTCCCGCTGACAACGGCCGTGCCCAGGAAGATGTAGTTGTCCGCAGCAGTGACGGGGGTCCCGGCACCGGCAATCCCCGGGTGTTTTTCGACCGGGAACGGTTCGCCGGTGAGTGCGGACTGATTTACGTAAAAATTCCGTGCCGTCAGTACCCGGGCATCGGCAGGGACAATATCCCCTGCGGTGAGCGTGATCAGGTCTCCCGGGACAAGCTCGGTAATTGGCAGGTCCTGCACTTTCCCGTCCCGGTACACCGTGGCCCGGGTGAGGATTTTCTGCCTGAGCAGGTCTGCTGTCTGTTCGGCCTTGTATTCCTGGAAAAAATCCAGAGTGACACTGACAAAAACGATGAAAAAGATAATGACTGCATCGATCAGTTCACCCACGAACATCGATATTGTCGCAGCGAAGAGCAGGATGATCACGAGCAGGTTTTTGAAATGGCTCAGAAACTGGAATATCACCGGGGGTTTCCGGATGCGGGAGATGTCGTTATGCCCGTAACGGACCAGACCCGCTTGTGCCTGTTGCGAGGTCAGTCCTCCCGGGCTGCTGCCAAGATAGGAATAGAGTTCGTCCTCTGAAAGGATGTGTAACGGCCGCTGCGGATCCGGTTTTTCCGGCTGAGGTGCGAGTGTCATCGTATCCATTTCCAGGAAAAGTCTTCCCCAATGGTGAGTGATTCTACGTTTATCCTGATGATGACTTCGATCGGATTATATCATCCCTTGAGTGAAGCCCAGGTAACGGTTTACCGTGATAACATGTAGAGATGGCGTTCATAGTCGAGAACCCCCTCATGCCCAAAGTACCCGCGTTGTGTCGTCTCATGATAGAACCTGTCCATTCCACTTCGTGTCAGACAGGGAGGTACCCGCTATCCCTGGTGACCAGGTGTGATGTAAAGTGACATCGTATCCATTTTGAGATGGTCTCAAAATGTTAGAAAACACGAAATTTGATAAACTCAAACCATTATTGAAATATTAATGGCAAATGAATCATTTTGGTTTTTATCACAAATCACTGAACAAAATTCAACAATTATTCTTGCCTTTGCAACTGTTGCTCTCGTTTTGGCTACAATTGCCGTTGCATATTTTACTTTTGTGTTGAGTAATGAAACAAAAAGAATGCGATTATCACAACTCCAACCCGAAATTATTGTATACACATCTCCTGAAAGACAATGGGTCAATTTTATTGATCTCACAATAAAAAATAATGGTCCTGGACCAGCTCACAATGTTAAATTTTCTGTGAGCCCTAATTTTTATTTTGGTTTAAAAAGTGAAAATAAGTTACTAAAAGATTTACCCTTAATAAAAAATGGTATATCTTATATGGGGACGAATCAAGAATTCAAATTTTTGCTACTTTTTTTATTAGACTATAAAGGGCAGGATTACCCAAAATTAAATATATCTATTTCCTATGAAAGCTCGTTTGGAGCAAAATATACCCATGATATTTTCATCGATTTTTCAATTTTCGATGACTTGGGGACCGAAAATGATTATATTCACAAGATGTCCGAGAGTTTAGAACATATTAACCTCAATCTTAAAACCATTTCAGAGAAACTAAAATAAGTTCTGATTTTGTTTATTGTCTGTTTTTGATTTTATTTTTCTTTTTTTATTTTTTCTGCTTGGTTCCCCGCATGGAAAAGGACACGATGTCATTTTTCACCACAACTAGGACCCCCCTACCCCACCCCCCTTAGCTTGGTGACAAGGGGTACCCCCTCACCGGCATGCATAAAATCGCCGCTTCACCTGGAGTTCACGTCGGAGAACAATTCTGCTACCCATCCCGGGAAAGGGGGGGTGGGCCCCCTTCATCAGCAGGAGGTACCCCCCTCCCCCCTTCCGGATTTTTTAGAGCTACCCCCCATACCCCCTCCTCTTAGTACGGGAGGGGTGGGTACCCCCCTCGCCGGTTTTAAGGCTCCGGCGGAAGTTCCATTGCGATGACTTCAATTTCTCCTGCAAAAAGGGGGGTGCCCACCCCTCCGGTGCCCGGAGGGGTACCCTCCACTCATCGGGATCAGGTACCCCCCTCCCCCTTCTGGTTTTTTTGGAGGTGGGGGGTAGGGGGTACCCCCATATTTTTTTTAAAATAACACACTGTTGACTGTGAAAAATGTAAAAATGTTAGAAGTACGGTCGGCGCATACAGCCTTGATGTTCAAGGCGCTGCATTTTTTAGGATAGTAAGAATTTAGCTTCGACAAACTTCATTGTGATATTCAAAATGTTTTGAAAAAGTATTTCTCATAGCAGCCTGTAGATATTTTTGGTTAATTTCTTGCATCATGGAAATGCTTTATTTTTCTCGCATTTTTCTATTCTTCTGTCCCAATCCCCCTTCCAACCTTGAGCCTTGGCGATGTTTGCAAGTCGAATCACTTCGCCGAAGTTTTTCTGTTTTTCCATTATTATACAAAGTTGTTTGTAGCCTACGTGCATCGGGAGAGGCGCATTATATTCTTTCAGGAATTCCCGTTTTGCTTTTTCTGATATGGCGATTTGTTGTTTACATGCTTCTATTGCTAAGGATAATGCAGATGCATCATCGTCCCGGTTTCGATAAAAAATATTCAATTTTTAATTGATATAGGACTTACGCACTTTGTTCCGACCGAAAGATATAAGAACTAAGACAACCCATTGAAGGCTATACAAACCCGGAATGTA
>PLLR01000105.1 GCA_003141335.1 Methanoregula sp.
ATGGGACAGATCCAAATACACCAACGGGGAGAGAAATTGCGTGCGAAATATTAAAAAAACACCACGAAGAACTAAAAGGCGACCCCGAACGATTAACAACGGAATTTATGCAGGAGTTGATAGGAACGAAATGTGATATTGAGGAACAAAAATAATTATTTTATTGACTGGTGAGCAGATAGTAAGTGGTAAGTCGATTTCGCTCATTCTTTATCGTCGGGGATGAGATAGTCCGATATTTTTTAAATTTGTCCTTTTTACAGCACTTCGTGTACACTACCATCTTTTATCTGGCAGATTTTGAGATCGCCAGGATCCTGAAGATATCGCTGGATATTAATGGGGAGAGGGAGCACGCAATGCAGGATATATGAGACCTGCCAAAAGTATTCATACTTACAATGCTTACAATACGATTATGTCAGCGGTGAAGCGGATACCGGTAACAGAACCAGTATGGAAGGATCTTGCGGAGATGCGATCGGCAGGCCAGACCTATACGGATCTCCTGGCTGAGCTGATCGAGGATCGGAAGAAGCGCCGGTTAGAAGAAGATGTCAGGATGTGGAGTAGCCGGAAGAAAGCGGATTACGTTTCCCTCTCGGAGATCAAGGATTGACGTTTATACTTATTATCTGGAGTGAATTATCTGATGAGATCAATCGCCTGCCGGAGAAGACACGCCGGATAATCAAAACTGCCCTGAAGCGGCTTGAAGAAGATCCGTTCCCGGGGAATCATGGGGATAAAGAAAAACTGGTTTTGCGAGGCGGGGTTGTCATCTACCGGCTTCATATTTCCCGAAGTTATACCGCGTTTTATGACATCGATAAAGAGGAAAAATTAGTTATTGTCCAGGAGATCCTGCCGATCGAGCAGGCTCATAAAAAATACGGATATTATTGAGTCATTTTCTTACTGATTTTTACGGATCCGAACATCCGGTTCTTCATGAAAAATTGGATACAGACCCTGATTGTGTTATTTCTATTGGCATTCCACTCTCCGTCGTGCGAAAATACCCATAAATCAAGGCTTTTTAGCAAAAATAACCCCAAATAATCGCCCGTTATTGACCCCCATGCAGAGGGCTGCCAAGGCCTTTTTCGTGGCCGATCCGACCTTTGGAAGGCTAAAGCAGGCTCAGGATCAAAACTTACTCATGTAGGGGGGTCAAAATCCGGGGGCATTGTAAGGGTTTTTGTCGAACAGGCCCCAAATATCGGGTTTCCGGAAAATGGCCAAATCGGGGCATTTTGCGGGGTTTTCCGGAACGATATCCCGGCAATCGGAGCCTGATTCAGGCTTATTTCTCCTGAGGGAGAGTACGGTTATGGACCGGATCCATGGTTTTTTAGCTGATTGTCTCTGGACTGCGAGAGAGAGTTCTGTATCATGATAAGTCATTTACCTGGATCATCATAGTGTCCGGGGAATACCTGATGTAAGGAAGTTTTTCATAAAAAAACCCGCATGAAGCCAAACGGCCTCGCATCAAAGCAATGAAAATTTTTACAACTCCACAAACAATCTCTTTTGTCCTGACTTCCCCTAAATTAAGCACATAGATGAAGAGCATCAAGGATCGTTCTCTGTTTTTTAGTGATTTCCGAAAAGAGGTACTCCATTCATCTTCCCGGAAGTGGGGGTTTATGTACCCCTCTCCCCAATTGAACCCGATCTCTGCCGTGGTATCCGGCAGAATATAGAACCGGCACCATGCCCGCTCGTTTTTGCGTCCGTATCCAGAGCTCGCGGAGCAACGGCTGGGGGAGTGGGCGCGTCGACTTCTTCGGTAAACAGGTGCTCGACAAAGGCATATTCATCGATCGCATGCCGGATCTTTTTGATTTTGATGGTGCAACAATGGCAGCCTGACGGAACATGAACGCATCGAACGGCAGTGCTGGATCTGTGTTTTTTACCCACTGGTATTCCATCTTCTCTGCACAGCGTTGTGCTTCTTCAATGGCTTTTGTTGGTCGGAGACGCCACGCATGGAACTCCTTCAACGATCCGTATTTTCCGGTACAGTGAGTATCAGGATGAATGAACAGCAGGTAGATACACTTTGGTGTTGAATGGGGAAATGTTTGAACATTGTCGCTGGTGTTTTTTGATTTCACAGCAAATTGTTTACACTATCCGAGTACCCCACGTGTCATAAAAAAATATCCTGGCACAGCTGATTTATTTTCGTGTGGCAAATACTGGCTCTGGATCAAAATTGCGCATCAGCCAGGAACGGATAGTTCTCCGTTCGCAGATACGGTACATCCCAAGGTCATCGGTAAAGAGAGGTATCGAATCCTGTTCAGCAACAGCAAGAAAATACGTGTCAAAACCGGGGCACCCTTCCTGCTGGGCAATTTTTTTTGCACGTTCAATGATCTGTTCTTCCGGAACAAGTGTGAAAATTGTTTCAATCTCATCACAGATCTCCATTGAAGAACGGGGATCTGCAAGTCTTGTTGATACTGCAGCAATCTCAACGAGGCTACAACGGGGAATAGAAACATCAATTTCCTGTTCATCAAGTGCTGCAAGCAGCGCCACACATAACTGATGTGTCTTTACTTCCCTTGAATAGGTAGTTCCTGCATGCTCGTGTGATGGTGAGAATAGTGCTTTTATTATCACGGATGTATCAATTACACAAGAAGAAAAATCAGGCATTGGTTGTTCTTTTCCGGTTTTTCTGGAGAGTTTGATCAATGTCATCCTTTGCTTCCGGTTCCCCGAATTTTTTTACAAACTCTGAAAATTTTTTCCTGATCACAACTTCGACACGGGCATGTTCCGGTAGGTTTATCGGAACCTCGAGTACAAGCGTGCCATTCCTGTATACCGCATAGGTTTTGATCGCGGACATATCCTCACATCACAAATATACTATTCATACCTTAATAGCAGGGGATAAAAGATAATGATTGCGTTTTTTTATGGACACTTATTCCCAGCCGGTCCAATGAATGTTTTGCCTTCCTTAAGGACCCTGAACCTGATGGTGAGGGGGAGATCATGGAACAGGCTTACATCAATTTTCCGGGATCCATACCAGAGTATGTCCATCAGCTCTGGTTACCTTTTTTTTAGTGTGCACCTGCTCAATGCTCCGGCATTTTTCCGGACAAAAACAGTTCACGAAAAAAATATTTCACCGTTGATTTCCCCGGGAATTTTTTTTAATTTTCCAAACTATTTTCCGGAAAAATATCCGGCAGGTACCAATTCCTTTCAGGGCAATCGCTCCAGCAAACACCATCGCGATAACCCCCGGTTCTATCCCGCTGCCCTCTCTCCGTCGTGCGAAAATACCCATAAATCAAGGCTTTTTAGCAAAAATAACCCCAAATAATCGCCCGTTATTGACCCCCCCATGCAGAGGGCTGCCAGGGCCTTTTTCGTGGCCGATCCGACCTTTGGAAGGCTTAAAGCAGGCTCAGGATCAAAACTCACTCATGTATGGGGGTCAAAATCCGGGGGCATTGTAAGGGTTTTTTGTCGAACAGGCCCCAAATATCGGATTTCCGGAAAATGGCCAAATCGGGGCATTTTGCGGGGTTTTCCTGATCGATATTCCTGCAATCGGAGCCTGATTCAGGCTTATTTCTCCTGAGGGAGAGTACGGTTATGGACCGGATCCGAGTACCTTTTTTTAGATTGTGGGGATACCGACCGGTTATGCCAAGACGGTTGATCATCAGGGGGAACAATCTCCTGGTGGGGAGAATTGCATGCAAGGAAATGACGTCACCCCACCAGTCCCGTTGTCATACCGAGAAGGATGAGCATGCCTGCACCAAAACAGGAGATGAGCAATCCTGATACCCGGTTGATCAATCCAATGTTTTTCACACTGATACGGGAACGCACAGAGCCAACAGACCCGCAGAGGATGACCCACCATACCGTAGATCCAAAAAATACCCCGGCAACAAATTCCGCTGCAGGCAGAAATGTAGTCCCGTGAATTACAACCCCGAACCCGGGCAAAATTACCATAAAGAAGACAAGGGTCAGCGGGTTTGCAATCGCAATGGCAACCATGGACAGGTAATCTTTCAGGTACGTCTCATGCTCATTCTTCTCGCTGATACCTGCAGGCACCGACATGAAAACCCGTATACCGATGAGGATCAGGATGATGCCGGCAAGGAAACGGAAAAGAGAGTGCTGGGCGATGATCAACCCGGAAATAACGGTAAGACCAAGGACGGTGATCGCAGCATAGAACGAATCAGCAGTCGCAACACCAAGACCGGAAATGATGCCGTGGAGTCGCCCATCTGCTATCGTCCGCTGGATGCACAACAGCGAGATCGGGCCTACCGGTACGGCAAGGGTAAGACCAATGATGATTCCCTGGATAAACAGACTGCCATCCACGCGGCACCTTACAGGATATGATAATTTTTGTCAGATCCGGTATCAGGAGTTTCCGGTGTGTTCACCGCATTTCTTCCGGACCTGTACCCGTCATGAGGTGAGATTATCTTAACAATACCTGTTGATTGTTTTCTGTCATCAATGTTGCATACACAATGGTAAAAGAAATGGGGAATACCCGGTGAAAGGGACCGGGGGACCACAAGGAGCGTCATAAAATATTGATACGCATGTTTTTCGCAAAGGAATTTCAGGTAAATATCAGAGGGGCTAAAATAACACTTTACCCATGTTTTATACCCGGTTGGCTAATCCAGCAGCCACTTCCAGACAGGAAGAACCTGTACCGTAAGTCCGTCGCGGATAATGGTCTCTTCCTGGTGGTACGTGAGGATCATTCCCTGACCGGCCCTGAGCGTGTGCATCGCTTCGGTCAGTCCGTCGAGTTCCCATTCCCGGTTCTCCGGTGACATCTCATAACAGACCTGGATCGCAGATATCACCTTCCCCCGGTTTTCGATGACAAAATCGCATTCGGAGGCATTCTTAAAGAAATACACCGGATCTCCCCGCCGCAGCAACTCGATGAAGACGAGGTTTTCAAGCAGGCGTCCCTGGTCCCCGGAGAACCGGAACGCGACGGCGTTGCGCATACCGTTGTCGATGCAATAGATCTTCTTGTCATTGACGTACTGTTTTTTTAAAGAATAGTCAAACTTGAACAGTTCGAAGACGAGGTACGCTTCCTCAAGGAATCCCACGTAATCCCGCACGGACACGACGCTTTTGAACCCCAGTACTTTTTTTAAGGCATTATAACTCGCCGTATTCGCCAGGTTCGTGAACAGGTAATGGGCAAGCTGTCGGAACGCTTTCACTTCCCGGATCCCGGACCGCCCGATGATGTCCCGGAACAGAATGTCGTCGTACGTCCGCTTCAGGTATTCTGTATCCGCATATTTCAGGTACTCGGGAAACCCGCCCCCGGTGAGGTAGCGGTCGAACTCCGCAAGGATTGCAGCTTT
Organism: Methanoregula sp.; assembly: GCA_003141335.1. GTDB lineage: Archaea > Halobacteriota > Methanomicrobia > Methanomicrobiales > Methanospirillaceae > Methanoregula. The sequence goes on from PLLR01000105.1 coordinate 5,415, forward strand.
CTTCTTTGTTGTGATCCGGTCGGTGCTGATCGAACGAAACTTCAGCACTTCCTTAAAAGAGAACGGGTACAGCGTGATCTTTGCGTACCGGCCGGTGAGGTGTGTCCCGAGTTCCGCAGAGAGAAGTTTTGCGTTTGAACCGGTCAGGAACACCTTGTAGCCTTCGTCATGGATCCTCCGGACGAACCTCTCCCAACCGGCAACATTCTGGATCTCATCGATGAAGATGATTTTTATGCCCGGGAGGATCTTTTCAAACACGAGCATTAAGGTAGGAACGTCCGCAAGGGAAAAATCCAGCAGCCGGTCATCGTCAAAATTGATGTACAGGAATTCTTTGTAGAGCGCGGAGAATTGCCGCAGCAGCGTGGACTTACCGCTCCTGCGAATACCGGAGATCACGACGATCTGCCCTGTCCTGCAGTACCGTTTTGCGTCGACTTCCCGCGGGATGCCGGTGTCCCGGGCGAGGAACGATTCTTTCTGGCTGAGCACCAGTTCTTCCAGCTGTGATGCGGTAAACATTTACATTACCAATGTATACTTTATGCAATTTATTTACATTGCTAATGTATAAAATTTTTCAGGCAGGCTCCGGCCCGTAAAAAAGCGGCTGCCGGTGCTGGTGGGGAGGTAAACCCGGAGACATTAAAATGGTTCAATACTCCTTCTTCCCCAGTATCCCACCCCGGATGTGCGGTCTGATCATTTCACGCGGAGGAAATCATGAAGTGTGTCATCTGTAAAAATGGTGCAACAAAAGAGGGGAGAACAACGGTTACGTTCGACCGCGACGGGCTGACCCTTGTTGTAAAAGATGTTCCTGCACAGGTCTCTGCTCCAATTGTGGCGAAGATTATGTAGAGGGGCATGTCGCTCACGAAATCCACACCATAGCAGAGCGCATGGCTAAGAGCGGGGCACACGTTGATGTCCGCCGGTATGTCCCGGGATCAGCAACGCCATGCCAGAGGGTCCAATCTCTTTTTTTTCATTTATTTTCTTTCCCACGTCTTCAGAAACCACAGAGATGCCACAACGCTGCGAACGGATCATACCGACACTCCCTCTGATGGCGATGGCGGGTGCAGGAACACTTGAGCGGGATGAGGGGGCTCGGGAGTGATGGGGGAACGGGGCTTTGACACGGGGGTAAGAGGGATGGGAAAAATGTTTAGGGGAGGGTGTTATTACACCTGCTGAAGGAACGGAAAATCATCATCAATGATGGTGTACTGCTCTCCTGATGTCATCGTCATGACAACGATAACACGATCGATCAGGGTAGTTCCCATAAGTGTCACGGTCTCGCCCATAACGGGATTATCCCGGGTTCCCTGTTCCGTGACACAATCCGACCGGATGACCGTGACATTCATCCGTTGGACCATCCCCAGCCCTTTTCCGCCATCGAAAATAATGGCAATAGTGGGGTTTTCTGTTATCGGATTACGGTTGACCGTGACACTTACGGATTCATACTCCGGCATGATCTGCGTCAGCCCGGGTACGAGTGAACATGTCTGATCCAGCGGAATTGCAGGTTGTGTTTGCTGGGATGTGGTGACAGGGACAACTGGGGTGGGCGTGGCTGGAGACGGAGATGAAGACTGGATGCACCCTCCGATAAGAACGCAGAGTACGAGTGTGAGGGGAATGATGACGAGGAAGGCTTTTTTCATGTCAAGGAATCTGTACCAACGCAGATTTAATTCTTATCTATTTTCCCGCTTTTTCCTGACATCAAAAATAATGGCGATACCACAACGCTTGCGAACGGATCACACCGCCCCTACACTGAATGGAAGAGACGCGGATTCTAAAAAAGGCACGTTGCATTACATGAAGAAAAACGCCGAGGGGGATCAACCGTTCACCCTGAATAAACATGTGATGACTCGTCTTGATCAATGGGATCAATCCACTGATAAACGTGGATCGACGGTTGATTTGGTGGAGTAATCACTATTGAGTAAACAGTCTTTCGCGCTGATCACTGTCTTATCCAACCAATAAAGAGTCATACAAAAACCGATGAATTCATCTTACAATGGTGGTGATTGCATAGATCCAGTTATAAAAAAAGAAATAAATGATCTTTTCTATCATCATTGTATTCCGGTTGAACAGGTAATTTATGGCACGATTCGGCCGGACCGGAACTTTTCCTATCCCGATTTTTTATCCAGCTATGAATGGGTAGAGAGGGAGACCGGTTTCTTCCCCATTTTTTACGCAGTCGGACCTTGCGACAGAGGGATTTTGATGACAGGTTATTCAGATAACTGGACAGTGTGGACTGGGGGAGACTTTGAACAAGGCGTATACAGAAAAAAATACCGGAAGAGAGGAGAGTTCCCAAACCTTGCAGTTTTTTCTTTTGATCAGATTGACGGGGTCTTTATGGATTATATGAGCTGGCACATCGCCCTCAATGCATATCCGAATGGTCGAACGGTAACCCCCTGCGAGCGGCGCATGATTTTCAAACCCTCATGGACATGCAGACGCTGGATGCAGGCAGCCCTCAAGGGCACTCACTCTGTACAGCTTGTTGCTCCGGAACTGCCCCTTCACCGGGCTGAACATGTCTATGTGCGTAATTCTGAAACCAGGCGTCATTTGGAGAGGATGGGATTTGCCGATGTTGAGGTACTACGGGTGCGGGGGGATAAGAAAACGAGGATGACACACGGAAAAAACCACGATATTGCTTCTGACCGTGCCGAGATCATGCCGAGATCAAATTAAGGACTGGGAATACTCTTCTAATTCGTTGAGCATTTTCTCAAACGCTTCGTTAAAGTCGGGAATTTCCCGCAACTGGTGCCGCAACGATACGTTCCATGCTGCCGCAAACTGGTCACGCTTCTGGTTCAGGAGGGTGAGATCCACGATAACTCCTTTATATTCGCATTTTTTGAGAAGGATTGATTTCACATCTTCCCGATTCACCCGGTCTGCCAGTTGCCAGATGTCATACAGGTCGCGGGATCGGGTCCGCTGAAAGAGCGAGCGGATCTTCTCTGCCATGATCTCTTCAAGAGCATACGAAGTCACTGAGGCATCGAGCCTGTCTGAATAGTGATGGAAGACAGGTCGCTCCTGAACGGGAAGAATAACCTGTTCATTGTCCGGATCGGTAAGGTCCAGGTCGATATTTATCGGAGTTGTTGTGCTGCTGTGCAGGATCCTGAACTTGGCCGTAGCCCGGAAGCCACTCACTGTCTCAATAATGCCAACGTCTTCTTCGAACTGGATGCCACTCTCTTCCCGCGCCCGGGCTGCTGCATCACGAACTGCGGCTTGCAGAATCTCTTTATCGGCCGTCTCAAGGAGCGTGAAATCAAGGTCATCAGAAAAGCGGTAGTGTTCGATGAACACTTTCCGGATACCGGTCCCGCCTTTTTTGCGCCATAGTTATCGGACTCAGGTATGCTAGGAGCCAGTTCTGTACATAGTCCCGTTCGATAGTTGACGGAGGTACCCCGGATTCCCGGGCCTTTTCCTTAATCTCACGGTCTGGGATCATTCAGAAGACCCCGGGAGCAGGGTGTCCGCGTTTATGATGAGCCTCCACTTCGCATCATTCTCACCCTTCGCAGGCATCGTGGGGTCCAGCAGCAGATATTTTTTAGAGCGGGGAAGCGGGAGGTCCAGGGGGATTCCCATTTTCTCTCCCAGGAACCCGAGTCTCCGAACCACGGCAAAGTTGGCGATCCTGAGCGCATACGCGCTGAGCTGGTTGTAGTTCAGCGAACCGGTTTTCAAGGCTTTTGCTACTTCGATGATGCCGCCGGCGTAGTGGGGCTTGTCAAGGCAGTCAATGATTGTTTTTTCTTTGTCCGTGATGTTGACCGGATTCTCCTCTATCCACTCCTTCCGGACACCGAAGAACTTGTCTTCCTTCACCCGCACTATCTGGTAATTCACGCCGAAAATCTCCATCAAATTCTTCTTCTTGCGTGCAGGAGTCTGGACAAAGACGGTGCTTGGGATCTGCTCGGTGAGCCCGTAGTGGTGGAGGGCGCTCCAGTAGGAGATCGCGTACGGTTCCACAAGATAGGACGCGATGACGAATTCGTGGAGCGTGTATTTTCCTTTCTCGCT
>PLLR01000038.1 GCA_003141335.1 Methanoregula sp.
AATCTCTCATAGATTGTTACCTCCTTTTTTGTTTCCTGCGTCGCGGGGCCCTTTGACAATAGTATTTTTGGATGTTGGGGAAGTTGTGCGTATCTGAATAAATCCGGAAAAGAGAAAACCGGGAGATTTGCGAAGCTTTAGGAAGGAACGGGGCTGGCATTGTGGGAATTGGAATGCGCAAAAAATGGGAAACGGAAGAGAATACGGTCAAATCCGGATTCAGTAACCCTATATCGGATTGATACCAAATTTTCTGGCAGAATCCCGGTGATTGTTCAATGGTGATGAGTCCGTGGCTGCCCGTTTCGTTCTCTTCTGATACCGGGGCAGTCCTGTTTGCCATCGCGTTCTTCGGATGGATCGCAAGCGAGATCATCGGGTCCATGATCCTTCCCCGGTTCCACCGTCACCGCGCCGGGACAAAACTGGAGATGATGGACCGGAGGTCAGGGCTGCTTGTGCTGGTCGGTCTCATCGCGGTAATCTACCTTGCTTTTGGATTTTCCCTGGCGGGAATTGCTATGTTGCCCGACTGGGTATTTTACCCCGGAATTGCGCTCATGGTCCTGGGGATCTTTCTCCGGCAGTGGTCTGTCGCGATACTCGGCGGGTTCTTCTCTGCGCTCGTAAGTATCCAGGAAGGGCAGACCATTATCAGGAAAGGTCCGTACCGGTACGTCCGCCACCCTTCCTACACGGGGGCAATTATGATCTTTACCGGGATAGGACTTGCCATCCTGTCGTGGGGAGCGGTACTCGTCCTGTTGCTGGCGTCCTGCATTGTGTACGGATACCGGATCCATGTCGAGGAGAAGGCGCTGGTTGCGAAGTTCGGGGATGAGTATAGGGCGTATATGAAAGAGACGAAGATGCTGATACCGGGAGTGGTGTGAAGGGGTTGTGGGGACATTTAGCCGGGTTCGTGAAATTTTCGGTGATTCCATTCACTGGATGAAAGAATCGAGGTTTCTCAAAAGGCACGTTACATTATATGAAAAAGAACGCCGAAGGAGAGCAACCGTTCACACTCAATAAACATGTAAAAGAGAGGTTGGAGCAGTGGGAAATATATTGAAGAAGACTCTGTACTTCAACTCCGTACTTCATTTAAAAAATATAATCATAAGCTTTTTCTTCCAAATCAATGATCAACCTGTATGCCATTTTGTCCTAAATGTGGGAAAGAAATATCCAATAAGGCAAAATTTTGCCCAGAATGTGGTTCGGATATTGATACTTATTCTGTAAAAAAGAATGAAAAATCAATTGTGAAAGAAACTGAAAAAGACATAAAAATTGAAAATACAAAAGTCGAAGAGAGAAAAATCGAGAAAAAATATAGTATATCTCAACTGGTTACTTATGGAATAATTGGCGTAGTAATTATTATTTTGCTGGTAGTAGCGATATCAATATTCGCTGCTTTTTCCGCTGGTTTTAATGAAAATATACGTCCATCACCAACCCTTACTTCTGCACCAACAATAGTTACTACTACACAAATAGTTGTTACCACCTCTCCTACAGGTGTATCACCAACGGAGGTAACACAAACAACACAATCGACATTGCCTACGGCATATATTTCGATGATAGGCAACGTCTATGGGTTTGCTACTACACCAGCAGTAGGTATTGACGAGATCTCATTCTACATAGGTCTTGCCCCGGGCACACAACCAATTGATTTGACGAAAATGAAAATTATATTCACCAAATCCAGCTCATCCCCGATGATCCTTATTCAGGGTGATACCGCCAGTAATACAGTATTTACCACCAAATTAAATGGTATTACCCCCGTAACTTCAATGAATACGAACAATCAAGTAGCAATTGATTTCAAGGTATCTAATATAGAACCAAATACCAAAGTGACTATTGAGTTGAGACCGTCTCTAAGTGCAACATTACCTTTCTCCAAAACGGCACCTGCAACGATTTCGAAAACAAATATTCTCTATTAATTTCACTTTTTTAACAACCCAAATTTTTATCCTGTAAAAATAAAAATTTGATTCAAAACCAAGAATGAAACAGACGAAAATTCAACCGATAATTATATATTGACAAAGCATAATTGAAAAATAATGCCTAAATTTTGTCCAAATTGTGGAACCGAAATATCTGATAAAGTAAAATTTTGTCCAGAATGTGGAGCGGATTTTGATTCTTTTTCTGTAAAAAAGGATGAGAAATCAATTGTAGAAGAAAATAAAAAAGACATTAAAATTGAGGATTTAAAAATTGAGGATAAAAAAATCGAGAAGAGAAATATTGATTATCCAATTAAAAAAAATGTTATTACTGCATTTGGATGTTCTTTAATTATACCTGGTTTGGGTCAAATATATAACGGTGACACATACAAGGCTGTTGGTTTAGGTTTTGGGATATTAATTTTTTTATTCCTTTTCAAACCTTTGATATTTTTAATCTGGTTAATCGGTATTGTTGATGCCTATTATGTTGCTGATCAGATTAATAAAGAGAAAATCCCTTTTAAACCAAGTGATACAGGAGATATGCTTATTTATGCTGTTCTTTTCATTCTTTTCATTGGAGGTGCATTCGCATTTTATTTAACTATGAGCTCTGGATTAACTACTCCAACATCAGTTCTACAAAATCAAAATTCTAACACAAATGTATTACCTATTGAAAGTCAAACTGAACGAAACGTTCGAATTGCCAACGAAATTGTCGCGAACTATCATCAGACTCACACATATTCTTTAAACGATTTGTATGTTTGTGGGGATATGGCAAGTGATATTTGGGATATGTTAAAAGCCCAAGGAATTAACGCAAAAATTAATGTTGGAAATATTGATAAAGACATTACGAAAATAGGAGATGCAAATCATGCTTGGGTTCTTGCAGAAGTTGCTCCAAATTCATATTTGGCCTTGGAGGCAACGGGAGGTTATTCTGTCAAGAATACTGATAATCCCCGATATTATGTTGGATGGAGTTTTTATAATCCAAAACAATTAAAAAATTATTTGCAATTGAATACACAACGGAATGATGCCATAAATAAATACAACTCGGCTTTCAATGATTACAACAATTATGTTGATCAATACAATAAAGCAGGAATTATTTCAAGAGTAAGTATGAAAAGTATATTGGATGATAAACAATTGATTTTAAATCAACGAATCGCGGATTTGAATCAAATTAATCAACAAATTACTTCATTATTATCAAATCTTTAATCTTTTTTAAAATACTGATATCAAATCTAATGGGTGGCATTTCGCTAGATAACTATAACCCAAAACAAGAATGCGGGAGATTCAATTCGAACCCCCCTCACACCCCTCCCCCGATCGTGCTACACTGTAGCACACACAATTAAATACCAATACTTCTATACAAAATAACCATGCAGGACGAGTGCCACCGCATTCATGAGGGTTTTTTTGCCCGTGAATGTCTTTATCTCCACTAGCTCACCCGCCCGCTGCATCAGTGAAATCGTTTCTGAACAGTCTTTGAATGCGAAGACCGTATGGTCCCGTGTTTTTGGCTTTTTTAGCTTTTATTACCGGTTTTATTACTGGTATTGATCAAGCCCTCTGGTTTGCACAAAAAATTTTGAATGAATGCAGAGGGAGGTTGTTGTTGTTATGAGAGGAAAGGAAATTCGTCTGGAAAGGATCATGAACAGGAATACGAAAAAAACCATCATCGTACCGATGGATCACGGGGTCTCGAACGGGCCTATTGCAGGGCTCATCGATATGGCACAGGCCGTGAATCTCGTCGCCGAGGGGGGGGCGAACGCGGTGATCGGCCACGTGGGCCTTGCGCTCCACGGCCATCGGCAGGGTGGACGTGATATCGGGCTGATCCTGCACCTGTCCGCAAGCACGATGCTCGCACCGGACCCAAACGAGAAGGTGCTCGTCAATTCCGTGACGAACGCCCTGAAGATGGGCGCCGATGCGGTGTCGATGCATGTCAACATCGGGGCCGAGTCAGAAGCCAAGATGCTCGCAGACCTTGGTGCCGTTTCCGTGGAATGCATGGAATGGGGCATGCCGCTCCTCGCCATGATGTACCCGCGGGGGAAGAACATCGTTACCTCAAATGATCTCGAGCAGGTGAAGCTGGCGGCACGAGTCGCAGCAGAGCTGGGTGCTGACATCGTCAAGACCGTCTATACCGGTGACCCGGAAAGCTTCCGCGAAGTGACCCGGGGATGCCCGGTACCGGTCGTCGTAGCCGGAGGTTCAAAGACGGATGACCGCACAACACTGGAACTGATAGAAGGTGCAATGGCTGGCGGAGCAGCCGGGATTTCAATCGGAAGAAATGCATTCCAGCACCGCACACCTGCCCGGTTTGTCCGGGCAGCGGCGTGTATCGTGCATGCGAACAAGAGTGTAGATGAAGCACTGGAGATACTGGAGGGAACATCATGATAGGAAAAGACATACGTATCGAACGTATCATGGACCGTAACACGGGACGGGCAGTTATCGTTCCGATGGACCACGGGTTTTCCATGGGACAGATTGACGGCCTGCTGGACATGACAAAAACCATCTCTGAGGTAAGTGACGGGGGTGCAAATGCAATCGTGCTCCACAAAGGGATGGTCAAACGCGGGCACCGTCGCCACGGGCGCGATATCGGGCTCATCATCCACCTCTCCGGGAGCACTTCCCTGAATCCCGACCCGAACGACAAGGTGATAGTGTGTACGGTTGAAGAAGCAGTTGCACTGGGTGCGGATGCTGTTTCCATCCATATCAATCTTGGTGCGCCCAACGAATCCCGTATGCTGGAGAGTGCCGGGCTTATCGTAAAAGACTGCAACCGTTGGGGAATGCCACTCCTTGTCATGATTTACCCGCGGGGAAAAGGCATCGATCCCTTCTCCCCGCAGGCAATCGGTCATTGTGTCCGTGTTGCTGAAGAACTCGGGGCTGATCTCATCAAGACCAATTACCCGGGCAGTCCTGAAGCATTCAGAAAAATTGTAAAAGCCTGTTCGGTACCGGTATTCATTGCCGGTGGTGAAAAGACCGGGGACCTCGAATCTCTGAGAATCATCCGGGATTCTGTAGAGGTTGGCGGAGCGGGAGTCTGTGTCGGGAGAAATGCATTCCAGCGGGATGACACGCGGAGTTTTGTCAAAGCACTCTGCAAAGTAGTGCACGAAAAGATGGATCCGGCGAAAGCGCTGGGGCATCGGGAATGAAACAGTTCTGGGTGGAAATCCGCCCGTTCAATAAGGAGATCGCTACAACGGCGATTGAAAGCGGGGCGGATGCAGTTGTTGTAGACCGGGCTGAAGATATTAAAAAGCTGGGAAGAATCACAACCATCGCACCGGATGGGGATATCAGGACCGGCCGGGACGTCATCGAATGCACTATCACCGATAAAGAGAGTGAGAACAAGGCAGCCGTACTGGGAAAAAAACAGTATGTCATCGTCACAACAAGTGACTGGACTGTCATCCCGCTCGAAAATCTTGTCGCACAGTCTGACCGGATTATCGCACGGGTAAATACCGTGCAGGAAGCAGAGATGGCCCTCCATGTGCTGGAAAAGGGCGTTTTTGGGATCCTGTTAAAAACAGAAGACCCGGCAACGGTCAGGGCGGTGGCATCTCTCCTGAAAGCATCGACCGGAACGATCGGTCTTATCCCCTTTACAGTCACCAGAATCCACCCGGTGGGCATGGGTGACCGGGTCTGTGTGGATACCTGCTCGATGCTGTCCGATGGTGAAGGCATGCTGGTGGGCAACACTTCGTCTGCCATGCTGCTTGTCCATGCGGAGACCTTAACAAACCCGTATGTTGCACCCCGCCCGTTCCGGGTAAATGCAGGAGCTGTTCACGCGTATATACTCCTGCCGGATGGAAAAACGGCATACCTGTCAGATCTTACCATTGGCGGGCAGGTACTTGTGGTCAATGAAAAAGGTACCACATACCCGGTGATCATCGGGCGCACAAAGATCGAACGTCGCCCGCTGCTCCTTGTTGAAGCTGAGGCAGGAAAAGACAGGGTCAGCCTGGTTCTCCAGAATGCCGAGACCATCCGGCTGGTGAAAAAAGATGGTACCGCGATATCAGTGGCCAGACTTGCCGTTGGCGATGAAGTCATGGGATGTGCGCTTGAAGGCGGCAGGCATTTTGGGATGGCTGTACAGGAGACCATCCGTGAGAAGTGATATCATGAAGGCAGGTATTATCGGAGGGACCGGTAAGATGGGCAGGCTCTTTGGGCCGGTCTTTGAGCGGGCAGGGTATGAAGTGCTGGTCTCCGGGCGGTCAACCCCACTGACAAATATCCAGCTTGCAGAACAATGCGATATTGTCATAGTATCCGTGCCAATTCATGATACCGTCCGGGTCATTGAAGAGATCTCCCCGTTTCTTAAAAAAGACCAGCTCCTCTGTGATTTTACCTCGCTCAAAACACTGCCGGTAGCCGCCATGCTGCAATCAAAGGCGAGTGTGATCGGGTTGCACCCCCTGTTTGGGCCAACAGTACCATCACTCCGTCACCAGACCATCATCGTCTGTCCCGCACGGGCACCGGAAGAAACACTCCGGTCGCTCCTTTCCCTTTTTTATCATGAAGGGGCTGAGTGTACCCTTGCCACTCCCGAACAACACGACCGGATGATGGCAGTCGTGCAGGGTCTTACCCATTTTATTACTCTCTGCATGGCAGATTCCGTGCGGCGGCTCGGGTTGGATATCGAAACAACACTGGCGTTTACCAGCCCGGTCTACCAGATCGAACTCTCGCTTGTCGGAAGATTACTCTCACAGGACCCGGAACTCTATGCTGATATCCTCCAGCAGAACCCCTATGTGCCCGAAGTGCTTTCCGTATGTACATCATCGGCAGGAGATCTCTGCGATATTGTGGATTCGAAAGATCCTGCACGGTTCAGGGATTTTTTCCTGCGTAACAGCAGGCATCTTGGCCATTATTGTGATGAAGGGATGAAAACAACCGATGTCCTGATCGAATCCATGGTGAACCGATGACCACCATCACCCTTGGGCCTGAAGGGACCTTCTCCCACGAACTTGCCCTGAAGATGGGTTGCACATCCATCCGTTTTGCCTCCACCATCCACGGCATATTTTCTGCAGTTGCCAAAGGTGAAGGTGACGGCATCGTACCCCTTGAGAACTCAGAAGCCGGTGGTGTAGGCGAGACTCTTGACGGGTTGTTGCGGTTCTCCCTGTTCATCACCGCAGAGATGTACATGCCCATCCGCCATCATCTCGCATCTCATGTCCCGCTTTCCCGGATGCGGGTCGTCTATGCACATCCCCAGACTCACGAACAGTGCAGCGAGCGCCTTTTAGAATGGGACATTCCGGTAATCCATACCAGCAGCAATGCATCCAGTGCCCTTGAAGCAAGAAAAACCCCCAACGCGGGTGCGATTCTTTCTGCATCCGCAGCATCACTCTACAAAATGCCCATCATCGTACCGGATATTGAGAATAACAGTTCCAACACTACGCGGTTTGTGCGTATCTCCCGTACACAATCCCAAAACAGCGGTGCACAAAAATGCAGTATTATCATTGATCCCAGCACGGATCGCGCTGGTCTCCTGCACGACCTGCTGGAGGTCTTTGCACGGCGCACAATCAATCTCACCCGGATCGAATCGCGCCCGTCAAAAAGAGGCATGGGGAATTATGTATTCTTTCTCGACTATGCCTGGTCACCGGATACCTGCAAGGCACTGGATGAACTCAGAATCCTTACTACCGTAAAGGAACTGGGCTGCTACCGGAACATCGGGGTCCCGCCATGATCGTCACCCCACAACGCAGGGGAACGGGGGACCTGGTGGTCACCGCACCCCCGTCAAAGAGTTACACGCACCGGGCCCTCATCATGGGAGCGCTCGGGACCGGCCGGACCACTATTCTTCATCCCCTGTATGCAGAAGATACCCTGCTCACCATAAACGCTCTCAGAGTGCTGGGAATACCGATAGATGTGCACCCGGACCGGGTTATTGTCAGCGGGTGCAATGGAAAATTCCCTGATAGTGAGAACACCGTCCTCGATCTCGACAACTCAGGAACCAGTCTTCGCCTGATGACCCCGCTTGCCCTGCTCTGCAGGCATCCCGTGATATTAACGGGGAGCCGGCGGATGCAGGAACGCCCCCTCGGACCCCTCGCACAAGCCCTTCATTCCCTTGGAGGATCCATACATTTCTTAAAAAACGAGGGCTATCCTCCCTTGGCCGTGAGCGGTTACCTGCAGGGCGGAAGGGTAGTCATTGACGGCACGATCAGCAGCCAGTTCATCTCCTCGATTCTGATTGCTGCACCCTATGCAGAGACTGACGTTGAGGTGATTATCCCGTCACCTCCTGCATCACGGTCGTATCTCGATATTACCCTTGATGTCATGCAGGCATTTGGTGCAGGGGTCATGAGAGAGGGATATGCCCGCTTTTTTGTGAATAATGCCAAGCACTATGCGGGCAGGACCTATGCCATTGAAGGGGATTATTCGTCATCCTCGTATTTTTTTGCCATTGCTGCAATCTGTGGCGGCAGCATGACCGTGAAAAATCTCGTGCCGGGTTCCGTCCAGGGTGACCGAAGATTTCCTGACGTGCTCGGGTCAATGGGGTGTACGGTTACGTATTCAGGAAACGCGGTGACCGTGGAGAGGACAGGAGAACTCCATGGCATCACTGTTGATATGTCTTCATCACCCGATACCGTCCAGACACTCTGCATGGTCGCCGCGATGGCAAAAACACCGACAACGATCAGGGGAATCAGCCATTTAAAGTTCAAAGAGAGCGACCGTATCTCCAGTACAGCAGAACGATTGAAGGCCCTTGGGGGAGATGTACAGATCGGAGATGACCGGATAACGATCTGCCCCTCGCCCCTTCACGGGGGTGTTATCGACCCGGACAACGACCACCGCACCGCGATGAGCTTTGCGGTGCTGGGTCTTGGGATCGGGGAGATTACGATCACGAACGCGGAGTGCGTGAACAAATCGTTCCCGGGATTCTGGGATACCATCAGGGGGATGTAAGAGATGAGAAGGATTGTATTGACCGGCTTTCGCGGGACCGGGAAAACCGAAATAGGCAAAATCTTATCCTCGCGGCTGAATGTTCCCTTTATTGACACCGACGATCTGGTTGAAACAAAAACCGGACGGTCCCTACCCGACATCTTCCATTATGACGGGGAGGAACGGTTCCGGAGTATTGAGCGTGAAGTTGTCGCATCACTGCCCCCGGCAGATGTCATCGTCAGCACGGGGGGCGGTGTTGTTACTGATCCGGAAAACATGAAACATCTCCGCCGTGACAGCACCCTTGTGCTCCTGTTTGCAGATATTGATACTATCGAACAGCGGTTATTACAAAAACCAAGGCCGCCGCTTACCAGTCTCCCCCTGCATGAAGAGATTGCCGCAATGATGGACCGTCGCCGGCAGAATTATTATGCATCTGCAGATTTCTGTATGGATACGAGCGAGACATCCCCGGCTCTTGCCGGTGAGAGGATTCTTGCTCTCCTGAAGAATGGGGTTTATGGGGAAAAACAGCGGAAAACCGCGTGGGCATTTTTCAAAACCGGCCGAATCCCACCGATCCCCTTAAAAAAACTTGAGGATATTCTTGTCGGGACAAACCGTAACCCCACGACCCGGATCATGGGAGTTGCCGGTTACCCATGCGCCCACAGCCTGAGCCCAAAACTCTTCAATGCACTCATTGACCGCTATCATCTTGATTATCATTACACCTGGTTTGAGGACCCTGAACTGGACGAGATCATGGATGTTGCGCGAGCCATCGATGCAAAAGGCCTGTCCGTTACCATCCCGTTCAAAAAGGACGTGATAGAATACGTAGACGAGATCGATGAACACGCAGCACAGCAGATTGGCGCCGTGAATACCGTGGTGTTTTCGTGCGGTACAGCAACCGGGTACAACACGGACTGGCTCGGCGTACGTAAACCCCTCGTTTCGATGAAAGGTGCAAAAGCCGTGCTCCTTGGAGCCGGGGGTGTAGCTGCCGGGGCAGCCTATGCACTTACCGATCTCGCAATGGANNAACTGGGAAGATTTTGAGCGGATCAAGCCGGATCTTGTCGTGAACGCGACACCGCTTGGGATGCAGCCGGATACCCGCAACCCCCTGCGGGAGGACCAGCTGCATAAGGACATGACGGTATTCGATCTCGTGTACACACCCCCAATCACGCCGTTGATAGAAGCGGCACGGGCAAAAGGGTGCAGTACCATTACCGGTAGTGAAATGTTCATCGAGCAGGCCCGGGAGCAGTTCTACCTGT
>PLLR01000094.1 GCA_003141335.1 Methanoregula sp.
AGCCGGGATCTACGATGAACTTGGAATTGGGAATATAATTGACAAGACCCTTCCCAAACAAGGACAGCACAAGTTGTCGCACTCGGTCATCGTGAAGGCGATGCTCATCAATACACTTGGGTTCAACGAGAGACGGTTGTATATATTCCCGGAATTTTTCAAGAATCCTGACACCGAGCGACTGCTGGGAGCAGGAGTTGTTCCGGATGACATCAACGATGACGTATTAGGACGGATCCTGGATAAGATCTATGACAATGATCCGACCGAGCTCTTTCTCAAGATCGTCCTCAACGTAATGGAGAAAGTACCGTTTGCCACCCGGTTCCTCCATGCAGATACAACCAGCGTAAGCGTCCATGGAGACTATGAACACATCGATGGCAGTCGGGCGATAGAGATCACATATGGCCATACGAAGGATAACCGGCCGGATCTCAAACAATTTATTGTGAGCCTGATCACCCACCAGCACGGTATCCCGCTCTTTGCGAAGACCTATTCGGGTAACAAATCCGACAAGAAGAGTATCATTGAATCGATTGAACGGATGAGAGCAGGGATCTGCATTCCTGATGCATATGTTATTGCGGACAGTGCGATATATACCGGAGAAAATATCCGGAACCTGAGTCCGGATACCCAGTGGATAACCCACGTACCTGCAACCATCGGTGAAGTAAATCAACTGCTTAATGCAGAAATTTCGTTGGAACCAAGCAGCAACGATCCACGATATTCCTTCTATGAGACCACATCCCATTATGGCGGAATCTGAAAAAACTGGATATTAAGACCCGTAAATCTTTGAAAAAACTAAAAGCGGGTGAGTTTGCCTGTGAACCGGATGCCAGGCAGGCTGCTGAGCACTGGATTGCTGCAAACACGGGGTATATCTTTCAGGACTTCAGTATTTCAACATCGTCACGGAAAGCCAATGCAAAACGTGGCCGACCGAGAATTGATGAGAATCTGAAAACGGTATACACGATCGTCGCAAGTATTACCAGAAACGAAGAGCAGATCCGGGCCGAGAAAGAAAAACCCGGCAGATTTATTCTTGCAACCAATGATCGTTCACTCGAACCGGAATCAATGCTCGATTTCTACAAACAGCAGAGCCATGTCGAAAGAATGTTCCGGTTCCTGAAAGACCGGAGTTTTCGGATTTCTGAAGTGTACTTAAAAAAGCCGGAGCGGATTGAAGCGCTCTCTATGGTGATGGTGCTTACCCTGCTGGTGTACTCTGTCCTGGAATGGCTGATTAGAAAACACATGAAAGAGCAGGGATTATTTATTCCTAACCAAGTCAGGAAACCTACCCAGAATCCTTCCCTGAAATGGATCTTTATGAAGTTTGCCGGCGTCACGGTTGTGTCGGCTGATATTGACGGTAAAATACATCGGCAGGTTTCACATGTTGATGAGTCTGTTGTAAAAATTATTGGGATTCTGGGGCCGGATTGTCAAAATTGTTATCAGTGATGTGAGGATCTGCGGAATGTAGATTATAAGAAACATAATAAAGAGCGATTTCTATACATTACTAACGAGTTTAGGTGAATATTTTGTACCTTTGTACAACGCGCAGCCATGGAGGATTCCCATGAGGATATTTTATCAGACTTATGGTAAGGTAAAGAAGAAATTTTCCAATTTCCTCAACAGGTTTTTTAAGAAGAAGCGGACCCGTATTGGTATCTACGGTCCACCCAATGCTGGCAAGACAACGCTTGCAAACCGCATTGCCCGGGACTGGACCGGGGATGCAGTCGGCCCGGTGAGCGAGATCCCCCATGAAACCCGGAGGGCACGGAAAAAAGAAGATATCATCATCTCCGGTGCAAATGGCAGCACAATAATGATGGATATTGTCGATACACCGGGTGTCACCACCAAGATTGACTACCATGAATTTTTAGAGTTCGGCATGGACAAGGATGAAGCAATCATCCGCGCCCGGGAAGCAACAGAGGGAGTTGCCGAGGCCATGCACTGGCTGCGCGAGGATATTGACGGGGTCATCTACATGCTGGATTCAACTTTGGATCCGTTTATGCAGGTCAACATCATGATGATCGGTATCATTGAGAGCCGCAAACTCCCGGTGATTATTGTCGCAAACAAGATCGATCTTCCTGGTGCTACCCCTGCACGGATACGGAGTGCGTTCCCCCAGCACCCGGTTGTTGCCATCTCCAGTCTTGAAGGACGGAATGTTGAGAACCTGTACGAGACCATGCTTGAATGCTTCGGGTGAATTAGATGCCACACAAATGCACGAAATGCGGAAGGGAATACAAGGACGGTTCAACGGAGATTCTTAAAGGTTGCGCGAGTTGCGGTGGCAAAAAGTTCCTCTACGTCAAAGATACCGAGATCAATAAGGATGTTTTGGAAGAGAAGTCCATCGAGGAGATCGCTGAGGAGTCTCATGAGGAAGTCCTCCATGTCGTAGAGTCCAGGACCAAAAAAGAAGTGGAGATGTATGACCGGGTGGAGACGATCCGGATCGTCTCTCCTGGTACCTACGAGCTCAATCTCGAAAAGATGGCGCAAAGCAACGAGCGAATCGTAAGCGTAGGTAAAGAGGGCAGTTATATCATCGATCTCTTGTCCATGGCGAAAGACCAGCCGAAAAAGAAGAGATCGAAGAAGAAGTGAGATAGTTACGATTTTTTTATGGGGGGACATGCCTATCTCCTCCCTGGTCCACTCTTGGGCTTTGCAATGACCCCGTAATACCTGTCCGTTTTATATGCCTGAATTTTTCATAAGGTTTGATAACCTCCATTGTAGCGCAAAACCCGACGAGGCGTTTTGCGCGTAAGGCATCACTAAGTATTGACGTATGTGTAGCGTTGAAAAATTCACTTTCACAACATCCACTATTTGATATTTAAAAAAAGATTACAATCAAAATTTATGTCACGCAAATCGTATCGAAATATCGGGATAGATAGTGATTGGATTTTTCTTTTATTTTGGATTGGGATGTTTCTCTATCACGGTAATTTGCAAGATTTATTTACAATGGTAATATTTCTCCTTGGAATTATTATATTAATCATAAAAACATTCTTCATGCAAGATTTATTTTTATCATTTTTTAAGTGGATAATAAACCGATATATCTTGAAGAAAAGACTCTGTTGAATTGTTTTATCTCGTCAATAACTCATTTTTTATCCAGTCATAGGGAGCGGGCAGTTCAAGTTTTTCAAAAAATTCATCCGTGCATGAGAGGCTGTTTACTACCGCCCATTCTGCACACCCATGGCCAAAGCATTTATCCGGAAAAAACGGGCGGTTTTTATGAGCCAGCGGATTTTCCACAAATTTATGCCTGAGCATCTTCTCCAGTTTTTCTCCCAGTGTTTCTTCGTTGTCACCCGGCGTTTCGCCGTGTTGCACAACAATCCATTCGCGTTTGTAATGCATCAGGTAATTTCGGATTTCAATTAAGATGCGGATATTTGAAAAAACAGGATTGTCTTCATCAAACAGGGGTTTTTCTGCGATCATGAGAATTTTCTGGTACTTGTTTACCATGGGGGCACGATCAAAGTTCTTTTCGTTTTTCCATTTCTCGCCTATGGTTTTTAAGAGCGCCTCGTTCTTTTCATCATAAAAAAAGTACGCATTATCCGCAGCATCAGAGTAGAGCTCATTGATGGTCGATTCAAGGAATGCAACGGATGAGAGGATCGAGTTGAGAATGAATGCCTCGTGCCTGATGCGTGCTTCTTCGGAAATTTCTCCGGATTCTAAAAAATCCTTCTCGATCCGGTACCCCAGCCTGCACAATACTGCAGCAGACTGGATATATCGTACAGAGAAACAGTCCCGGAACCTGATGGCTGATTCATCGTCAATCGTTTCCAGAGGTATTTTATTCATTCTTACACTCCTTTTCTTTTCATGGGTAAAAAAGACAAGGGGGTGTTCATGTAACCCGGGGGGCACTGCACTGTCAAGCAAAAACCAGCCTCGTGCCAGATGTACAACAGCAGATTTTTTGTCATTGCCATTGAATGGACATGCATCCCCCGGACTTCTGGCACCAGCGGCCCTGCAATCGTTTTGACCCTGCTAAACCCCATCTGAAAACAGGTGGGCATTGTAAGCCCGCTAAATTGACATGTTTTTTCCTGATTAAAACGCGTATTTCCTCAAATAACTCAAGTATAGCGATATTTTCCATCGGTGTTGACGCACTTCCACTGGAACCCAAAAACTGGATCGTCCGATTGGCAAACGGGGGCTGTTTCGGGCTTCAAATAGATCCTGTCCCGTTCATCTGGATCTGCTCTTTACATGCCCGGATTCACTTTTGTCAGACGTTCTTCCGGACCCCCTGTCAGGGCAAATACTCCAGGAGTTTTCGATCGAACAGGGCCTTGCAGACCCCTAAACGGAACCCG
Organism: Methanoregula sp.; assembly: GCA_003141335.1. Lineage (GTDB taxonomy): Archaea > Halobacteriota > Methanomicrobia > Methanomicrobiales > Methanospirillaceae > Methanoregula. The sequence goes on from PLLR01000094.1 coordinate 4,425, forward strand.
AATTGGGCGTATCCTGGAATCGGGGGCTGGATTATGCCCGGATTTGGGGTGTAGTGAACTCCGGATCGGCAGGGGTTTGGGGTGGTGATCAGTGCAACCGACACGAGATTACCGGATCCTAACGGTGCCTGATATGGGCCCTGATTGGCTCTTTTTGGAGGTATGATCTGGATCAGGTCACAAAAAATTGCGAATTACAGCACACGGTTTTGGACTACCCCCATTCTGCGGTTTTTTCTCCAAAATACGGCATATTATCGCTCGAAAAATTACCCTAATAGACCCTATTGGATGGCAAATCTCATGTTTGATCAACCATAACTACCGATTAGGGAAAAGAACCCGTGTTTTGAACATTTCCTGCTATGCCCCTTTCACCGTATGTATCAGGGTAACCAGGTAATTTCCATACCGGGGAATTTACGTGCCGATGGCAATTCCCAGCGTCAAAGGGAAATATTTTCTCTGTTCGGTTCGTGTATCGTATACTAAAAATACGATTAACCCGGTGATGAATCCTCCAAAATGCGCAATACCATTGCTCGTCGATTTACCCATGTTCATGAATAACTAGGTTCGCAGAGCCAGCGGGAGTGTGCTCGTCAACGTGGGATTCGACAAGGCGGGCAGTGGTCATCAGGAGTCCTCCCGGCCTGACCGTGGTTTATTGGTTGCTTTGATCGTGGAGTTCTGTTTCCATAAATCGCTCTTTTCGTTGAAGATGAAAATAAACTCCCGGCCCCGTTTCTCTTTGATCAGGTAGCCGAGATCTGCGAGGTGTAGCAGATCCGTCCGTGCGGTCTCGTATACCGTGTCGTATGTCTGCATGATCTCCCGGATCGTGAAATAATCGTCGCTGTGCTCCATCATGTACCGGAGAATATCCCCTTCCCGCTGGTTGATGTCACGGATCTTTTTAATGATGGCTTTTGTTGTATTCTGTTCGGTCTGCTTCTCCTCCAGATATTTCAGGAGGTCTTTTTTTGCTTCATCAACGCAGGACAGGTTATAAAGGATGAAATAGGTGAGGTCCATCTCATCGTATTCGGTATAGAGATACGCGAGCGAGTACTTCTTTTTCGACCGGAGAATGATCCGCGAGATAGGCATGTACTCAAACAACCAGTAACCCCGTGAGAGGACATACCAGTAAAACAGGCTGCGTGCAGTCCTTCCGTTCCCGTCATTGAACGGGTGGATATACCCGATCAGGAAGTGCAGGATGATCCCTTTGATGGCCGGGTGGATGTAATCTGCATTTCCCTTACCGGAATCCTGTTCAACGCGGTTGGTGAAATTGCAGAGTTCGGCGATTGAATGTTCTATTTCCTGATATTCGGGGGGCGTATGAAAGACCACGCCGGTGACAGGATTTGCGACGACAATATCATTGTTTGTCCGGAACTGCCCGACAGAGTCTCTGTCGATCGTTCCTTTTGTTACCAGCCGGTGGATTTCAAGGATGAGGGCAGGAGTAAGCGGGTCGTCCTTGTGTTCGAGGATATAGTTCATCGCCTCGTAATTGTTGACAACCATCTGCTCGGAACTGTTCTTCGGCTTCCTGCCTTTCCGGAGCATCTCCTTTGCCGCTTTCCGTGTCGTTGCCGCGCCTTCGAGAATGCTTGAGGCGATCGCTTCTTCCATGAACGAGTTGATGATCCAGGACTGTTCGAGCCGGATAGTTTTATTGTGGATGCGGATATGCCCGGTGAGGTAGCTGTCGATTGCGTGGAGGCTTTTCACAATCTCAGGGATGATCGAGTAGGTGAGTTTGAGGGGGGGACAGGGAACATGCTCCTGCCGCATCGAGCGGTACAACTTCATGACAGCCCATGCCATCTTCCGCTGATCTGCATCCGGCACCCGGTACTTCAGCTCGTCCCAGAAGAGGTAGCGGCGGTTATACTCCGCCACATCCTTGGCGAACTGTGCATCGGCAACATAATTCACCTGTCCCCCGGTGAGATGTTTCGTCCAGTTGGAAGGTGGTTTTTCGGGAAGTTGCGTCATGGAGCCGGCCCTAAATACTAATCTTGTGGATTTTAGTATTTATTAGTATTTGGGATTCCGGCGGATTGTAAAGGACGTGCTCTCCTGATGAACTACTAATGAGAAACAGTTTGGGAGATTTTGGTAGTTAGGATGAACACTCTACATTGTAAGGTCGTGAGCGGTGTTCGTTCGTACTTGGATCTCCCCGCTTATCAGTTTCGGCAGCACCCGCATCCCCCCCCCTCCACCCTCATCGCAACCCTTATTATTCCTCCACCCAAATACAGTCAAGCACTTTTAGAATTGTGCTGACAGATGTAAGTCCGACGTGCTTCACCGCACGGCCTCAGGCAAGGCTTTGGGATTACAGGGAGTCAGTAAAAATACTCGACTTTTCTGGACTTACATAGAGTTCATTGAGGAGGCTACATAATGGCACGAATGCATGCTCGAAGAAAAGGCAAATCATGCTCTGTCCGCCCCTACCGGAAACAGGCACCCGCGTGGTCCAACACGGACACAAAGGGTATCACCAAAGTGATCCTGGATCTCCGCAAGGAAGGCGCATCGAGCAGCAAGATTGGTCTGGTCCTGCGGGACCGCTATGGCGTCCCTGACGTGAAACTTGCCCTCGGCAAGCGTATCGGGGATATCTTAAAAGAGAACAAGGTTGCATCCGAGATCCCCGAAGATCTCCGCGATCTCATGATAAAAGCACTTGGGCTGCGCAAGCACCTGAGCGAGAACAAAAAAGACCTGCACAACAAGCGGCAGCTGAACCTGACCGAGTCAAAGATCCGGCGTCTCGTGAAGTACTACCGGGGAACAAAGAAGCTGCCCCAAGAGTTCGTCTACAAGCCAGAGACCACAGAAATTCTGTTGTCCAGATAATTAACAATCATCGTCCCAGGTACCCATGCCCCTTGAATCCATAGCAGAAACGGTTGCAGAACAGATCCGGCGCCAGGAGTTTGTCGAGGTCTACGCACACCATGATGCAGACGGTATAGCCGCCGGCTCGATCCTCTGCCACGCAATGGACCGGGCGGGTATCCGGTTCCGCTTAAGGATCCGGCAGGAAATCACTGCTGCAAACCTGAATGGCGACGTTGCTTACCTGCTCTGCGATCTCGGGGCGGGAATGACAGACATCCCCGCAGACACCATCGTTGTCGATCACCACCTCCCGAAGTTTGAAGGAGAGTTCCACGCAAACCCGAGGCTGGCAGCAATTGACGGCGATCGTGAACTGTCAGCAGCGGGGATGGCGTATATTGTCGCCAGGAAGATGGGAGACAACCGCGATCTTGCAGGACTCGTGATACCGGGCATCATCGGTGACGGCCAGGAGATAGCGGGCAAAAACCTCGAGATCTTCAATGATGGCATCACGGACGGCATCATTGTTCCGGACCGCGGGATCACGCTTCCCGGCAGGGACATGGCCGAACGGTGGTACATGGCAACAAGCCCGTACCTTGATGGGATCAGCGGCACAGAACAGCTCATCGCGGATCTCATCGACCAGGCACATGACCAGGCAAAAGGTGAAAACGTGAGCCGGATCGACACCCTGCTCTCGCGGGTAATACTGGAAGCCGCCCCGAACACGACACGTGCAAGCCTCGAGATGATCTACGGTGATACCTACCATCTCCAGCGCGAGGTGATTGAAGACGCCCATGCACTCACTGCGGTGATTGATGCCTGCGGGAAAACCGGTCATGGCGATCTCGGGGCAACACTCTGCATGCGATCCTCCCATTATCTCGATCAGGCATGGGAGATTACCCGGCAGCACCGCATGAACGTGATCGATGCGATCAAGGGATTACCTGCCCCTGAAGGTCAGGTCAGTGTCTACGAAGTGCATGACGTCACCCTGACAAGCGATGTCGCAGACATCCTTGCACGGGACCGGGAACACATCCACCCGGTGCTCGTGTATGCAAACGCGGGGGACTCCTGCAAAATCTCGGCACGCTGTCCTGCTGGAGTCACTACCGAGCTCGGACCGCTGGTCAACAAGCTTGCAGCTGCATGCGGTGGCAACGGCGGCGGACACATCAGCAGGGCCGGGGCAACCATTCCCTGCGATAAGGTGGGGATGTTTACCAAAGGCTGGCAGGAGGCGCTTGCCTCATGATGAAGATCAAGGGCAGGATCACTACGGTGCATGGGAATGCAGGGTGTGTTGCCTCGGCATTATCGCCGGACAACCTCAGGAGCATGACCACAACCGCTGAGGGTGATCATGTGATTACGATGATTGAGGGAACACAACTCCGGTCGGTCATCGCATCGGTGGACGACTATCTCATGAATCTGGCAATTGCGGAGGACGCATGTTCGTCTTTTTCGCAAGTATCCGCAGATCTATCAGGTAACAGCGATCGAAAAACCCCCATGCAGAAGCTCCGGGGAAAAGACGGTCGTTAAAAAAATAACACGGAGGAACTCCTCCAGGTGATACCATGGCAAAGAAAAAACAGGTTGGAAGAAGAGTAGAAGGCTGGAAAGCCAAAAGCTGGTTCAAGGTGCACGTTCCCGACAACCTCGGCAAGGCGTACATCGGTGACACCATTGCAAATGATGCTGATAGTGTAGTCGGCAGGATCATGCAGGCAACGCTTGGCGAGATCACCAACGATTACGCAAAACAGCACATGAAGATGAGCTTTAAGATCGCAACCGTGACCGGCGATGCAGCATACACTGAATTTGTCGGCCACGAAGTAACAAGGGACTACCTCCGTTCGCTCGTCAAACGCCGGAGCTCCCGCGTGGACTGCCAGGTTCCGCTCCTGACAAAAGACGGCAAGAAAGTGCGTCTGACCATCAGCTGCTATACGTTTGCCCGTGCAAACATTACGCAGGAGCACGCAATCAGGAAAGCAATCACGGACTCGGTCACTGCCCAGGCAGCGGCATGGGACCTGACCACACTCGTCAACGGGATTGTATCAGGTGAGATCTCCCGGGATCTCTTCAAAGCGATCAAGACCATTTACCCGACCCGCAGGGTCGAGATCATAAAATCCAAGGTCGAGCCGGTAGCAGCCCGGATCTCCACCGCATAATACCAAACGGATTTTCTTTTTTTTTTACTATACTGTGGGTATCTCATGGTTATCCCGATACAGGGAGAAGGGGAGAAAACCGGTATGCCTGCATTTTAAATACCCCTTATTACCGAAACGGTGTTCCTTGTTCCGCCGCGATGCAAAAAACGTGACACCCGGGAACAGGTTTTTAACGTTAATAGGAGGGTATTTTTGGATAATCCCCCGGTTTTTTGTCATCCCACCAAGAAACATAATTAGTCCCCACATCCAACCATTCCATACGAATGACCGCCAAAAAGATCCTCTTTGTCGTACTTGACGGCATCTCTGATCGCCCCTGCCCTGAGCTCGGAGGACTCACTCCCCTTGCCGCGGCAAAGAAGCCGGTTCTTGACCGGCTCGCCAGGGAAGGGATCTGCGGGATTATGGATACGATTGCCGCAGGAGTCCGCCCGGGTTCAGATACAGCACATCTTGCCCTTCTCGGTTACGACCCCTACAAATATTACACCGGGAGAGGTCCTCTCGAATGTGAGGGTACGGGCATCCACATGGAACCGGGGATGATCGGGTTCCGGTGCAACTATGCAACCATCGCAAAGGACGGGATCATTACCGATCGCCGTGCAGGAAGGATCCATGATACCACAGATTTGAGCGCAGCAATCCAGGAGGGGGTCGATCTTTCAAAATTTGGTGTCGAATTTACGTTCCGCTCCGGGGCAGGTCACCGGGCGTCGCTGGCCCTGAAAGGAGTGGGCATCGGACACTGCGTCTCTTCCAATGACCCCAAAAAGGACGGGATAGTTCCGCTTACCGTACAACCGATCAAACAGACAGCGGGTGATGAAAAGACAGCTGCCATCTGTAACGAGTTTGTCCGTCAGTCCAGCAGGATCCTCTTTGATCATGCCATCAACCAGAAACGCGTAAAAAGCGGGTTAAACCCGGCAAATATCGTCTTGCTGCGGGGAGCCGGTGAAATGGGTCATTTCGAGCCGTTCACAAAAAAATACGGGATCTCCGGCAGCGTGATCTCGGCTGCAAGCCTGATTAACGGCATCGGCAACGCAGTCGGACTTTCCCGTGTTCCCGTGCAGGGAATCACCGGCTCACAGGACAGCAATATCCCCGGAAAGATTGCTGCGGCAATACACGAATTGAACACACGGGATTTTGTACTGGTCAACATCAAAGGTGGAGACGAGTCCGGGCATGACGGGCTTGCAGAGCAGAAGCGTAATTTTATTACAAAAACCGATATGGCCCTTGCCCCCCTGCTGGATCTTCCTGAATGCATCATCATCATCTGCGCCGATCATTCAACTCCCTGTACCATCAGGGATCACAGCGCGGATCCCGTGCCGGTACTCATCCATGGTGATGGCGTCCGGGTGGATGATGTGACGAGGTTCGATGAATATTCCTGTGCACGGGGAGGACTCACCCGGATTACCGGGGCCGCACTCCTTGCAACAGCACTCGACCTGATAAACAAGGCACATAAATTCGGGGCATGATGAGAACTTCGGGGGTCAGATGAAGGAGAGATCGGTAAAAAACTGGCACAAGCACTGCCTGCTCCCTGACGGGACGGAAATGCAGGAGCACAGTATCAAGACTGACCGGAACATTGTGGTTGGTGAATTCTGCCAGATCGAATACGGACTCAGGGGAGCCGATGTCTATGTCGGGGAATCTTCAAAGATCCGCGAGTATGTCTGGGCAAGCGGGGACGTGCGGATCGGAAACTGGTGCGAGGTCGGGGGCGATGTGATCGCCAAACAGGATGCCTATATTGGTGAAGGAGTGCATATTGCCGGCAGACTGATCGTTTCCGGGGCTCTGGACATCGGGGAAAAAGTCGAGATCAAAGAGGGATTCGAGGCAAAAGGTGACGTGGAAATAAGAAACCCGATGCCGGTGTTCATGTTCATCATCATCTACTTAATGACCCTGTTGAGGATAGAGAATGAAAAAGAGCTGGACCGGATCATTGATGACCTGTTCTCTGAAGAGGAGGAAAAGAGGGAGATCCCGCTTATGATACCCGCCCGCTCGAAGCTGAACCTGAAACTCTTTGCTGTCCCGTCCACCATGAAGATCGGGAAAGGCTGCCGGCTCCATGGCAATATCCGGGCGGGTTCCATTGACGTCCAGCAGAACTCAGTCATCTTCGGGAGTCTGCGGGCAAAAAACCGTATCACGGTTGTTGACGGCGTTACCGTTCACGGGGATGTAGAGAGCGGCAGTACGGTCTATGTGAAGAAGGGAGCTCACATCCTCGGTGACGTTATCGCTAAATCCATTGTGCTCCATGAAGACGCAAAGATAGACGGGACCATTGAAGCCCCGCATGGCATGCAGATAGTGCGGGGTTCATGAAAACCGCAGAGATCCTTGGGGTCGATGCGGTCAGGTTCATCGAACCTGATTTTGCCGCACTCACGGACAGCAGGTTCAACGCAATGCTTGTCTCGACAACGAGTGACGAGGGGCGCCTCCTCCTTGATGAGCACCAGGAGCCGGTTGCGCTGGCATTCCATGGATCGGATGGCTGGATTGCCGGTTCATTCCTGTGCAGGAACCCTTCAGTTGCCCTCATCGAACTCTTCGAGAACGTGAACGGTGAGATTTTCCAGGAGGACCGGGCAGTCTGGGCAGGGGCAGTACGCGAGTACTTCAGCACTGCCCTGGTTGCCCAGGTTCCCCCTTCGATTGACGATCTTAATCCCAAACGGCATGGAATCTTAAAAAATTTCATCACCAGCGTCTGGGGAAAAGGCCAGGGTGAGACCTGCATCGACTGTTGCTGCGGGTCCGGTGTCGGGTCGGCAGTACTGCGTGACCTTGGATTTTCTCCCCTTTCGTATGACAATGATGAGTCCCTCCTCTCCCGGGGCCTTACCGAACAGCGACTGCTCCTAAAAGAGACGATGTGGATCGATGCGAGCATCGCGTCCCGGTACATTGAACCAGTACCAAAAGGTGTCGCGATCATGGCCGGGGAGTTCAACAGTTTCAACCAGGATATGTGGGAACGGATCATCGGTGAATTATGCTCGATTACCCATGAAACCCTGATCACGGCAGGTACTGAGAAGGAGGCGATGCTTGTCAAGGAATGGGGAACGGCAATGGACAGGTCGGTCAGCGTGAAAGAAAATCCTGCTGATCCCCTCTATGATCGCTGGGTCTGCCGTGTTCACCCAGCGTAAGGGCTGGCAGGAACGTTTTTTTTATACGGTCTTGAGCGAATATCGATTTCAGATGGATTATAAGGAAAATGTTGATGTTTCCTTACCTACATCAATGGTGATTTATCCCTGTGAGGGCATGGCTCCGCAAGGGAGTTTTTTTTATAAAAATCCGTGGTGCAGGGGCATCTCCTGTCGAGTTTGATCTCCGTGCTGCACCCTGCTGCACCATGTATTCGCGTACCGGGTTATCATTTGAGGGGGATACTCGCGTTGTGGACTTCTCCTCTCACTTATCCCGGGAGGTCCTCACAAGATTCACCCGCTCCAGCGCCAGAGCGGTCTGGTTGGCAAAGGCCATGAGTATTCTGTCCTGTTCATGGGTGATGACACCATCGGGTTCCGCCGGTTTCACTCCCATTATCCCGAGTACCCCGTGTGTACTCTGGAGGGGAATGTACCTGAGTCGTGATCCATGGAGCGTATCGGTGTCGTAACCGGCAATGGTCCCATGCTGGTATGCCCACGTCGCAACCGCAATATCATCAGCATCAAGACGCAGGCCGGGACTTGCCTCACGCATGACCAGCTCGTTTCCTTCCGGCAGAAAGAACACACTCTCCCACTGGAAAATCCCGCTGATGTGCTTTGCAACCGCAGCGACAATCGAATTGACATCCACCGCAACCACGAGATCCTGCGAAAGCGCGTACAGGGTTCCGGTCTCCTTCTCCCGGATCTGGGCTGCATTTGCATGTTCACGTGCACGTGCGACAAGCAGGCTGATTAAAGCGCCAACGATGATCATACCGGCAAATGTGATGAGATACTCCGTATCCGAGACCCTGAAGGTCAAATGAGGCGGGATGAAGAAGAAATCGAAAGCAATTACCCCGATAACTGCAGTAAAGATAGCCGGTTTCAATCCCCGCTTGAATGCAATAATCACAACTGCAAGCAGGTACAGCATGACGAGATTAGCAGGAGAGATGAACGACTTGATCAGCCAGCCGGTTATGGTGATAAAAACGACGAGGACCAGGCTGGCGACATAGTCCTGTGGGAGGGATGCCGGGAGCAGGGGTTCCATTGGTATAGGTTTCTGGAGTGTTTTTTCTTCACTGCTGATGACATACACGTCGATTGTACCGCTGCTGTGGATGAGCTGATCAACCACCGAACCAAAGACAAATTCCTGCCAGCGGGGACGCAGGGTCTTACCAATAATAATCCGCGTAACATTATGCTTACGTGCGTACTCTATTACGGTGCTCGCAATAGAGAGCCCAAATACGGTAGCAGTTGTGGCACCTAGCTTTTCTGCAAGCTGGAGCGTTCGGGATACCTGCTCTTTTGCCTCCTTTGAGAGGCGGTGATGCGACGGTGTTTCAACATATATCGCACTCCATGGGGAATTCAACCGGTCCGCCTGCCTCCGTGCGGTCCTGACCAGCCGCTCCGACAGCGGTCCCGCGCCTACGCAGACCAGCAGGCTCTCCCCTGCGGCCCACGGCCCGGGAATCGCACGGGTCTGCATCCATGCGAGCACCTGGTCATCGACCCGGTCGGCCGCACGCCGGAGGGCAATTTCCCGGAGCGCATACAGGTTGCCCTCATTGAAGAACTGCTCGATAGCCCGTGCAGCCATATCGGGGACATACACTTTTCCTTCCCTAAGCCGCTGGAGGAGTTCCGGGGGTGCGAGGTCGACAAGCTCGATCTCGGTCGCCTCATCGATGACGCGGTCGGGGATGGTTTCGCGGACGATCACCCCGGTGATCTGGGCAACCACGTCATTGAGGCTGTCGACATGCTGGATGTTCAGGGTTGTGTACACGTCAATGCCGGCGTCGAGGATCTCCTCGACATCCTGGTACCGCTTCGTGTGGCGCGACCCCGGCGCATTGGTATGGGCCAGTTCATCGACAAGGACGAGTTGCGGGCGGGCTGCAATGACTGCATCGAGATCCATTTCCGGGATCGTCACATTCCGGTACTCTACCATCTTTCTTGGGGTGACAGGAAGCCCTTCAACCAGTGCTTCTGTCTCGGGCCTGCCATGCGTCTCAATATACCCGATTTTTACGTCAACTCCCTCATTCTTCCTGAGGTGAGCTGCCTGGAGCATCTCATACGTTTTCCCCACGCCGGCAATGTAACCAAGGAAAATTTTGAGTTTGCCCCGGTGCTTCTGCCTCTCTTCACCCTGTATATGGGCAAGAAGAGTATCGGGATCCGGGCGATATTCAGGATAGACAACCATAAAAAACCGTTTACACTCCCATGATTACGAGCAGCATATCAATAATCTTTATTCCGATGAACGGAGCGATAAGACCACCGATTCCGTAGAGGATAATGTTGTTCCTGAATGCTTCTTCCGCAGTCATCGGGCGGTAGGTCACACCGTGAAGTGCGAGGGGGATGAGCGCGATGATGATGAGTGCATTGAAGATGACTGCCGAGAGGATTGGGTTATGGAGACCGAGGATGTTCAGGGCAGCGAGCGCCGGATACGTAGAGACGAATGCAGCGGGGATGATAAAGAAATATTTTGCAAGGTCGTTTGTGATGGAGAATGTGGTGAGTGCTCCCCGGGTCATCAGGAGCTGCTTTCCGATCTCCACGATCTCGATCAGTTTTGTGGGGTTGCTCTCGAGATCGATCATGTTCGCCGCCTCGCGGGCCGGCTGGGTCCCGGTGTTCATCGCTACGGCGACATCCGCCTGGGCAAGCGCGGGGGCATCGTTAGTGCCGTCGCCGGTCATCGCAACCATCCGCCCTCCTGCCTGGTACTCCCGGATCAGTTTGAGCTTGCTCTCCGGTGTCGCTTCAGCGAGGAAATCGTCAACACCGGCCTCGGCGGCGATGGTTGCGGCGGTGAGCCGGTTGTCGCCGGTGATCATGATCGTCTTGATACCCATCCGGCGCAGCTGGGCAAACCGCTCCTTGATCCCGCCTTTAACGATATCTTTTAAGTGGACAACCCCGAGTGCCTTTCCGTTTTTCGTCACGACCAGCGGAGTCCCCCCAGCACCGGCGATGGTATTCACTGCCTGCCTGAGAGGGTCGGATATCGCATTGCCGCTTTCGGTAATATGCCTAAATATAACATCTGCTGAACCTTTCCTGATACGCATATTGCCGCAGTCAACGCCGCTCATCCTGGTCTGGCTGGAAAACGGTATGAACCGCAGTTCAGGTGAAGCCCCGGAAGCCCCCACCGTCCTGCCTCGCAACCCGTACTTCTCTTTGACCAGTACAACAATACTGCGGCCTTCAGGAGTCTCATCGGCAAGCGATGCGAGTTGTGCAATCTTTGCGAGATCCATGATGTCTGTATCATCGACCGGGATCAGTTCAACAGCCTGCCGGTTACCGAGCGTGATCGTCCCCGTCTTGTCGAGGAGGAGGACGTCGACATCTCCCGCTGCTTCGATGGCCCTGCCCGAGGTTGTGATGACATTGCGCCGGATCAGCCGGTCCATGCCGGCTATGCCGATCGCGCTAAGCAGTCCGCCTATGGTGGTCGGGGCGAGGCAGACGAAGAGGGCGATCAGTACCGTGATCGTAACCGGGATCCCGGCACCTGCGGCTTTCACGCTGTAGAGCGAGAACGCGTAGAGCGAGGCACAGACCACGATGAAGACCGCGGTCAGCCCGACGAGGAGGATATTGAGGGCAATCTCGTTGGGGGTCTTCTGCCGTTTTGCGCCTTCGATGAGGCTGATCATGTGGTCGAGGAAACCTTCTCCCGGGTTGGCACTTGCCCGGATGATGAGCCAGTCCGAGAGGATGACCGTGCCACCGGTGACAGCGCTCCGGTCGCCGCCGGACTCGCGGATCACCGGTGCACTCTCTCCGGTGATCGCNNAAAAGATAATCAGAGGCGACAGGCTTCCTCCCCTTCTCGATCTCGTACCCGAGGTAGAGTTTCTTTGCCTCGGTGTCCTGCCGCATCTTCCGCAGGGACTCGGCCTGCGCTTTTCCCCGCCCCTCGGCAAGGGCCTCTGCGAAATTGGCAAAGAGGACCGTGAACCAGAGCCATGCAGCTATCGCGCCGATGAACCCGGCCGGTGCCTCGCCGTGCCCGCCCAGTGCCTGCACCCAGAGGAGGGTGGTTATCACGCTGCCGATCTCCACGGTGAACATGACTACGTTGCGGTACAGGGTCCGCGGGTCGAGTTTCAGGAATGCATCGATGAGCGCACGCCTGTAGAGGGCGTACTGTTTTTCCGACGAGGTCCTGCTGCCGGTATGTTCAGCCATGAATAACCCCTCCTGCGATCATGGTGAGATATTCGACGACCGGACCTAACGAGAGTGCGGGAAGGAAACTGAGCGCACCGACAACGATCACGACAAAGACGAGCCAGACGATGAAGAGCGGCCGGTGATCGCGGAGTGTCCCGTCGGTAACCGGTACGATCTTCTTTACGACAAACGATCCTGCGAGCGCAAGCGTGATGATGGCGACAGCATAGCGCCCGACAAACATGGCAAATGCCGTCGTGAGATTGTAGAACACACTGTTAGCCGCGAGCCCGCCAAACGCGCTTCCGTTATTCTGGGAAGCGGAGCTGAACGCGTACAGGATCTCCGAGAAACCGTGCGGCCCGGGGTTGAGGACCGCCGATCTTCCAGGTTCGGTGAGGACTGCAACGGTCGTGAGGCCGAGGATCAGGAAAATCGGGATGAGGATGTGGATCGTGGTGAGGGTCATCTCGTACGGTTCGATCTTCTTGCCGTAGAGCTCGGGTGTCCGCCCGACCATCAGCCCGGCGATGAACATCGCGAGGATGACGAAGATGAGCATGCAGTACAGTCCGGAGCCGACACCCCCGAAGACAACCTCGCCGAGCTGGATATCGAACATCTGCACGAACCCGCCGAGCGGCATGAACGAATCATGCATCGAGTTGACGGCGCCGCAGGACGTCACGGTGGTGACAACAGAGAAGAACGCTGACTGCACGACGCCGAACCGAACCTCTTTCCCCTCCATATTCCCGCCTGGCTGGGAATACCCGGGGTTCTGGTCGATGCCGAGGGGAGTGAATGCAGGGTTGCCGTTCACCTCCGACCAGATGGTGAGGCCGACGAGGGGCACGAAGATGAGGGTCATTGCAATCAGGATGGCGATACCCTTTCTCGCCGACCCGATCATCTTCCCGAAGGTATAGCAGAGCGCGGTGGGGATGATGAGGATCGCCAGAACCTCGAGGAAGTTCGCAAACGGTGTGGGGTTCTCGAACGGGTGGGCCGAGTTGGCATTGAAGAAACCTCCCCCGTTTGTGCCAAGAAGCTTGATGGCGATCTGCGATGCGGCCGGCCCGAGGGGGATAGACTGGGTGGTGACGAGCGCTCCGGTGCTGTCCCTGACCGGGTTGAGGAGAGGGACGGTGGCGGGGCCGCTGAACGTCTGGACGGTCCCCTGCGATACAAGCACGAGTGCGATGATAACGCAGAGGGGGAGCAGGATCATGACGCTGCGGATGAGGAGCACCCAGAAATTCCCGATCGTCGTCGCCGACCTGCGCGAGAAGCCGTGGATGAACGCGATGAGGACTGCCATTCCCACGGCTGCCGACATGAAGTTCTGGACGGCAAGACCTATCATCTGGGTTAAGTAACTGGCGCCAGTCTCACCGGCATATGCCTGCCAGTTGGTGTTCGTCGCGAAACTGACCGCGGTATTGAGCGAGAGGTCCCATGGGACTGCGCCTACACCGGCGGGATTGAGCGGCAGGAACTGCTGGATGCTCTGGAGCAGGAAGACAGCAGCGATCCCGATCACGGAGAAGACCATCATCGCGACGGCAAACATCTTCCAGTCCATCTCTTCGCCGCTGTTCACCCCCGAGGCCGAGAGGATCCACCGTTCGACCGGATCGAGGACGGGGGAGAGGAATGTCCGCTCACCGGTGTACACCTTTGCGATGAACCCGCCGACCGGGACGATAAGGCAGGCAAGAACAACGAAGAAAAGTATCAGCTGGAGCCAGTCCGTCATTCTCAGGCCGAAAACCGGCGGTGAGGGAACTTCCTGCCACCCGGTCGATGGCGTTACCGTGATACGGTGTGAACTCAGGTCGTCCAGTGCGAGGTTGAGTTTAAGGACATTTACCCGGGGTTCGCCAAAAAGACCGAACTGTCGGTGTTCGGTCTGCTGCTCTACGAGTGCCATCACGTCGCTCTCGCTCAGGTTCCTCTCGCGGGCTACGCGGGAAACCTGGTAATTCGCTGCAGCAATACTGATATCGGGATCAAGGCCGCTCCCCGAGGCGGTGACAAGATCGACCGGAATCGGCCGGGTGTTGTCCGGATCTGCAGCATGAAGGGCATCGACCCGGGCTTTGACCGCATCCAAAAGTGCCGGGTTCGTGGGGCCAAGGTTCGAGCCGGATGATATACCGGAATTATAGGGTACAGGACTTGTTGCCGAGAGCCGGTTCCAGAAGTATTTCGGTGAAGCGAAGGGTTGGCCAATCTGAACAGAACCGACAATATTCCCGTTATGTTCGATTAAGTTCCCATTCGATTGTACGGGAAAGACCAGTTGTGCGATACCTGTTATAAGGAGCGGGTAGATGATACCTACAAGAAATGTGAGTAAGAAAAAGAGCACGAGTGCTGGTTTTACCTGTTTTCTAATCATGGTATGAACCGGTTCAGTTGTCATTCATTGACCGCCTCACCCGTGATGCACTCGCGATTCCCCTGAAGGAGTGTTCACTGTACCAGCGTGCTGGTTGCCGATATTTAATCCCTTTGAAAACCTCACCATCGTGAAAGATGAACAAAGGCAAAGCCCGATCCCGATGTATCGTCAGCTGATTGAATTTCAATGGAAGTTTACTTCCATACTTTAGTATATAAATAAACAGATCGCGCAGAAAGTAGGTAGTGGCACCAGCAAAAAAATATCCAATAGACCCTTGAAGGATTTTTTCTTAAATAATAGACTATCAACCGTGAATAAAAAACTCCTGAGAAATGCTGAATACATTCTGAACACATACGGGCGTTTTTATCCCATACACTCGTCGCTCCCAAAAACTGCGATAAGCCCCCGAAAAAGTACAGTGTTACCCTCGCGATGAGCGAAGTGTCAGGCAAGGTAGAATCACTGTCCCCGGATCACATCACACCAGATAGACCCTGAATACCGTTTTAAAAAAGTCATGTCGCCAGCAATACGATGGCAACAGACTGAATTATCGCCGCCGCTGGCTTTTTCCTTTCGGGCTTTTTTTCTCAGAAATCGCCTTCTTCTCCTTGTGAACGTCCTCGCTTTCCAGCTCCGCGATCACATCCACCGGATCATCCATGAATTTTGTGAGGCGGAGGATCTCAAGGAGCCTCTCCATGCCGATAAAATGCTCTGCCATCACCTTTGCAAGCGGTGACATGACAAGCCTGCTTCCCTGTTTTTCGACAAACCGGTGGGCGATCAGCTCGGGCAGCACCGGTTCCACGCTGCCGACCATCATACCGTTGATCCGGTTGAGATCATCTTCCTCGCCATTACACGCAACGGCATTTGCCACGTACTCCTCCGAGCTCTTCTCGAAATCATGCTCAGGAGCGACTTCCTCCATTTCACCTTTGAGCAGCCGCATGGCAACCTGTTCTTCCGTAAACGGGTTTTCCCGGGAATAACTGCCTCCCGGCTCGGCAAGAAGCACCACGCGCCCAAGGTCGTGGAAATCGGGTCTTCCCGCCCTGCCCGCCATCTGGTTGAACTCCTGCACCGAGAGCCAGTCCCTGCCCATGGCAAGCGCGTCAAAGATCACCTGCGATGCCGGGAAATCCACACCGGCACCGAGCGCTGCAGTCGTGACCACGGCCATCAGTTTCCCGCCAAGAAACTTTGTCTCGACATCCCGCCGCTCCTGTGACGTAAGACCGGCATGGTATGCCGCAGCCCTCATTCCCAGTGCGTCGGCAATCGTGTGACACCTCGCCCGTGCGTTGGTGAAGATGATCGTCTGCCCCCGGAATCCCTTTGACGAGGTTCGCTTGTACTCTTCCGTCGTCATCTGCTTGATGGTCGGAATTTTTTGTTTCCGCTCTATGAAGAGGAGATAGCGCTCCAGCCCTACCGGACGCTCAGCGTACTGGACAAGACTGCTGTTCAGTTTTTTTGCCAGCGTCTTTGGGGAGCCGATGGTAGCGGACAGGTACAGGAACTGTGCCTGCGGGGCGAGATACTTTAACCGTGCGATCATGCCATCGAGCCGGTGCCCGCGATCAGCATCCTCAAGCATCTGGACCTCGTCGATCACCACGGTAGCAATGTTTGCCATCTTCTGCCCGCAGCGGATCATGTTGTCTACTCCTTCATAGGTCCCCACAATGATTGGCGACTGCGGGTTCCGGTCCCCGATTTTCCGGGTCTCGGGAAGGTTGAGCCGGCTCACCCCGGTAAGAAGCCCGGCCTTTGCAAACTTCCCGTACCGCTCCGTGAACCGTTCGTATTTCTGGTTTGCGAGTGCTACCAGCGGTACGAGGAAAAGCATCCGTCCCCGCCCTTCAAGATAATTCTTGATTCCCGCCATCTCGCCAATGAAGGTCTTCCCACTCGCTGTCGCAGCAACAACCAGCAGGTCCTTGCCGTGCAGCAGCCCGGCTTCCACCGCAAGCTGCTGGACCGGCATGAGCTGGGAAACGCCACTCGCTTCGATAAACTGCCGGGGCAGGGGCAGCTCATCGATCGCTGCAGTCGTCATCACCGGGTGGGGTTCAAGACGGTCATAGAGCGCCGCAGTCATTGAATTTTTATCCGGCTGGAGCGTTGCTAACACCCGGTCAAGATCGCGGAACGTGATGAGCAGGTTTTCCAGGTGAGAAAAACCCTCCATTCCCAGCCTGCCGATGTGGGATACTTCACGGCGCAGCTCACGCTTCCCGCAGTCAAGACAGATCTTCTCGCCTTTGCCAAACCTGACAGAATTTTCCTGGTTCAACGGGGTGAACCGCTCGTCGAGCAGGCACATCCGGCAGGCGTCAACCGGGCCAACCTTGATCTGAAAATCCGAAAGAAATGTTTCAAACGCTGAATCGGATTTGACAAGGCGCACATCAGCCTCGCGGAGCTGGGTGATCAGTTCCTTTGAAGGTGTGTGACGGTAATCCTTCTTCCCGCCCCACCTGAGGCGGTACTTTGTCGGGCGGGATCCACGCGGCGTTTCCGTCAGGTCGACAAAACCGGCAGCCACCACATGCCTGTCATCATAAAAAAGAAGTTTGTAGGTGCCGGTTTTCTGGGGCTGGACAAGAATCTTCATGGTGAGATCAGGTCATGGATCACGTACACGAGTTCCACACTCTCCAGCCTCTTTAAAAAGTCCGTGAACTCCTCGTCAACAATGACAATCGCACAGTCAATCCCATGGAATGCTGCCTCAATGACGCCTTCCCGTGCACCAAAGAACATATCAGGTTTTTTCCCCGCTTTGACCAGGGCGATATATGCCTCAAGCCCTACCGCAGCCACGATGCCGGCCGTTTTAGTGACCTCCAGCAGTTTGTCCCGCCTGATCTTTTTGGAACCCCCGTGCTGGATCCGCGGTACCTTGCAGACATGAATCATCCCTTCCTTGTGTTCGATGATCCCGTTTAAGCGTGCAACACCCACATCCTCATTCTTTTTCGCATCCGCAATTACGGTACCGGTTGCTGCCAGAGGTTTTTTTCCTGCATAGAGAAATCCGGCGTTCATGTACACGCCGACTTCATCACCTTCGTTTAAGTCTTCTGCCGCAATGGCCGTCCAGACTGAAACCTGCTGGATGATATCGCGCCGGATGTGCCGGGCATAGGATTCAAGTGACTCAGCATTTTCCAGCACCCACTCGATACCAGCTTTCGTCACCTCGTAATTACCCCTGCCGCTCGCAGAGACCTTCCCTTCTTCCACAAGTTCACGGATATACTCTGATATTGCCTGTGGGGTGACACCGAGTTTTTCTGCGATCTCCTGCTGGCGGACTGCCGGCTGGTGCTCAGCGATCTCAACGAGAATCTGCAATCGCGAGACCTCGCGTTTGCTGCGCAAAATAGAATAGAGGGGATCCTTAGCGCCCAGTGTCAAGCAGCACCAGTCCCTGTCCCTTGACATCCATGTGGGTAATCCGTTTGGCAAGTCCTTTGATAAAGATGGGACTGATACTGAATTTTCGGGAAAGGTCGTTGATGGAACTGTTGCCCTTTAAGAGTTCTCCTTCAATCTTCTCCACGATTTCGCGGAGGTTCTCGTCATTGGAGAGCGATATATACAGGATATCGGAGAGATCCGAAAGGTTGCACTGGAAGTTCGCGCGGAACTTGTTGTAGGTTGCACGGAACTCTTTTTCCGGATTTGCACCGGGCTTTGGCATCCGCCACTGTTCCTCCATAAGGTTTCCCTTCTTTAATATCTGGAGACACAGTGGAATACTATCATTATTGACGTGTGCCCGGATCTCGTCTTCAGTCATCCATGATTTGTTCAAAAGTTCGTAGACCTTTTTAAAAGATGGGTCGTTGAACGTCATCAGGAGAGGAACAAGCTCTACGGGATCGTTTACGATTCGAATATGGCCCGGCACTGCAAAAACCCTATACTTATATGGTTCCATGAATCAATAAAATTTTGCGGCACAACCATGCAAAAAACGGGTAAAATCACAGTTCGCGGAATTGTCCAGGGTGTCGGGTTTCGCCCGTTTGTCTATGCACAAGCCTGCGATCGGGGAATTGCGGGCACCGTGAAAAATCTCGGCAGTGAAGTGGAGATTTTTGCCCGCGGAGAACAGTTTGAAACGTTTTTAGCAGCAGTCTCCCGCGGTCCCCCGCTCTCCCGGATCGATTCGGTCAATGTCACCAGCACGGTGCAGGAAATCCCTGATGGTTTCTTTATCCTCCCGAGCGGGACCGGTTCGATGACCGGCATGATCCCC
Organism: Methanoregula sp.; assembly: GCA_003141335.1. Classification (GTDB taxonomy): domain Archaea; phylum Halobacteriota; class Methanomicrobia; order Methanomicrobiales; family Methanospirillaceae; genus Methanoregula. The sequence goes on from PLLR01000094.1 coordinate 23,622, forward strand.
CCGGATATTGCGATCTGTGATGACTGTATCGGCGATATCTTCGACAAACGCGGGAGATACCGGGATTACTGGGCAACTTCCTGCGTAAACTGCGGGCCCCGGTACAGCATCATCAACGAAATCCCGTATGACCGTGAGCGGACATCGATGGCAGAATTCCCCCCCTGCCCGGCCTGCGCGCAGGAATATGGTGATCCCGGGTGCCGGCGCCACCATGCGCAGACGATTGCCTGCAACACCTGCGGCCCGGAACTCGTACTGTCCGATACACGCGGAAACAAGGTTGAAGGCCAGGATCCAATCCGGGAGGCAGCCGGACTGCTTGATGCGGGAAGAATCTTTGCGATACGCGGTGTGGGGGGATTTCACCTGGCGTGCATTGAAGAGTCTGCTGATGAACTAAAACACCGGCTCGGAAGAATCGAGCAGCCGTTTGCCATTATGGTGCGCCCCGATCATATTGACCGGTTGGCAACCATCTCCCAACAAGAGAGACAGACCCTGGAAAGTCCCGTCCACCCGATCGTGGTCCTGAAAAAACGCGATCCAACTGCTCATGCTGCAATCAGTAATCTCCATACAATAGGCTGCATGCTGCCATACACCGGGCTTCACCATATTCTTTTCCACCACCTGAAACACCCGCTACTCGTTATGACCAGCGCCAATATGCCCGGCTACCCGATGATCACGGACATTGATCAGGCAATGTCAAAGCTGAACCGGGATGTGGACTTCTTCCTCACGCACAACCGTACGATCGTGAACAGGTGCGATGACTCGGTGATGCGGGACGGTTACATCATCCGGCTCTCGAGGGGGATTGCCCCGAAGCGGACGGCAATAGATCTGGGGAAACACTGCATCCTCGGGGTAGGCCCGGAGCTGAACGCAAATGCAACAATCTACAAAAACGGCTTTGCGATCACCTCCCCTCATGTAGGAAACGTGCGCAATCCGGCGACACTTGAATATTTGCAGGAAACAGTGAGGAACCAGCAGCGACTCCTCGGGGCGAAGTTCAATGTGATTGCTCATGACCTTCACCCCCAGTTCCTCTCCACCCGGTTTGCCCGCGAGATCGCGTCAGATCACGGGCTTGAACTCATTCCCGTACAGCACCACCGTGCGCACATCGCAGCGGCAACCACCGGACCCTGCATCGGCATCGCAATCGATGGTGTGGGTTATGGTGATGACGGAACGGTCTGGGGGGGCGAGATCTTTTCCGGGCAGGTCCCGGATCTCAAACGCGTCGCCCACCTTGAACCGGTAACCATGCCCGGAGGAGACCTCGCGACACGGTTCCCCGAACGGATGCTCTACGGGATTTTTCCGGATAAAAAAATCCTTTCACTTCTTAGTACAAGCGGCTGGACTGGTGTTGAGCTGGGCGTGCTCGAAAAACAGGTCGCGCGCCACTTCAATGTCACCAGTACCACCAGCACCGGGAGGGTACTCGATGCCGCTGCTGCCCTGCTTGGGATCTGCCGGGAGCGCACGTACGATGGTGAACCTGCAATGAAACTTGAATCCGCGGCAGTGGGCGGGCACCCTGAAGTATGGGATCTCACTTTTACAACACACCAAGGGTGTGAAGTTCTTTCAAGCCGTTCACTCATACATACAGCGTTTGAACGGATGCGGGCTGCACAGGACGGGGATATGCGGGTTATCCACGATATTGCCGCTTCATTCCAGTACAATCTTGCCCGGGGTATTGCACACCTCGCCATTCACGCGGCTGAGCGGGAAGGAATAAAAAAAATCGCCCTGAGCGGGGGCGTTGCCTACAACCATGCAATCCGGGAAACAATCCGTAGAGAGATTGCTGAACACAACGGAGAATGCGTCATCAACGCACAATACCCTCTTGGGGACGGGTGTGTCTCGTTTGGGCAGTGCGTGTATGCGGGCAAACTGCTGGAACAGGGGTAATGACCCTTGGGATCACATGCCAATACCTGCAAAGTCGAGCAATTTATCATGCTGAAACATAAACAGGAAATCACCCGCGATGGACCCCTCTGAACAGATTACCAACCAGGAAAAAAAGATCAAAAACCTTGAACTGGAGCTCAACGACCTCCGACAAGGTCTTATAACCGTGCAGGATTATTATTGCGATCTCGAACGTTTAACCAAAAACCAGGAGGCCGCAGAAAGCATCGAACGGGAGATTGTCAGGCCACAGGTCGATGATGAAAGGGAATTTGATGGGATCTGGCAGTTCCATAAAGAGATGCTCATCGCAGATCCATCGGCATGTATTCCCTGTGCTGAAATGTATGATACCTTCGTGCAGTACTGTAATAAAACCTCACAACACTTTGTTGAGCTTTCGGCGTTCGAATTCATTTTTGCCCGGATGGAAAATCCACAACCCCTGCTAAAGAAGGGTAAGTGGAAGGGCTACCGTCTCAAAACGGATTGAAAAGAGCCAGTCCGGTTTTCCTGGTTTTTCATGACCCACGTTAAAATTACCCGCAAATCAGAAATCCCTCTCATCGGTTCGCTCTACTTTGGCATCATAGACCGGGGTACCAACCTCCTCCAGGTGCGCCCGAGTTGCGGATGCAACTTAAACTGCCCATTCTGCTCTGTCGATGCCGGGCCTGAATCAACAACGCGTGCCACCAGCTACGAAGTTGAGATGGAGTATCTCTTAGAAGCGGTCAAAGAGATCGCAGAGTTCAAGGGAAAAGGCGTTGAATGCCATATTGATTCACCGGGCGAACCGGTTATGTACCCGTATCTCCCCGAGCTCATCGCAGCACTCCGGCAGATCGATGAAGTGAGTGTCATTTCGCTCCAGACCAACGGCACGCTGCTTGATGCAGCAAAGATTGCAGCACTCGAATCCGCGGGACTTGACCGGATCAACCTTTCCCTTCACGCTCTCGACCCGGCAATCGCAAAGATGCTTTCCGGCGTTGAATGGTTTGATATCGATATTCTCATTGAAACAGCAAAAGCTGTCGCCCGGAGCAACATTGACCTGCTGATCGCACCGGTTTACGTACCAGGGATCAATGATGCAGAGATTCCTAAGCTGATACGGTTTGCTCAGGAGATTGGCGCCGGCAAACGGTTCCCGCCAACGGGTATCCAGAAATTTGAGCACTACCGGTACGGCAGGTCACCCAAAGGGGTAAAAGTCCAAAGCTGGTGGCAGTTTTTCAACAGGAGCATACGGCCCTGGGAGAAGGAATCCGGCATAAAACTCCAGCTTGATTCAGTCAGGGACTTTGGTATGGTAAGACGCCCATTCATCCCCCTGGTCTTTTCCAAAGGTGAGAAAGTGACCGTCGAAATCCGGGCACCGGGGTGGATACACGGGGAGATGCTCGGGGTCGCCCGCAACCGGGTGGTGTCTGTGTTCAACTGCACAAAAAAGTCCGGGCAGGTGCGGGTGAAGATCGTTTCAACCAAACACAATATCTACGTGGGTGTTCCGGTATAACATAGGATCCCCGTGATGTCATAAACCTCTTGAGGAAAACAGCTGCGATCAAACGAGTATTGAACATCAGCAGCAAGGGAGAGAAGCGACAGGCCCCTTTCTGCACATCCCTTACTTTAGTGCTTCCCTGGTTTGCCCTATCAATACAAGTGTTTTATTGGAAGAAATGGCAGTGATTGGTTTTCATAAGATCAGGAAAATAATTCCGAGGATAAGAAAGATAATGATAAGCCACTTCCCAATCGCCCATGCTATCCTGCCGATAAATCCAAGAATCATAAAAATTACAGCAATAATGATGAACAGTATGCCGAGTGCCAAGAGCCAGCCAAAAATGTTTTACCACCTCTGGATGTCTGTTCCCTGCCATTGGTATTATATTTTGCGCTGAATTGTTACTCTTATCGTACACCAAAAACAACCCACGTTGGTGGGAAATAAAACAAGGAACGATCTATACCATAAGAATAGGAAAAAAGAGAATTATCCGAACAGGGCACCGAGCCCTGCCATGCCGCTCTCTTCGTCTTCCTTCTTGTGCTCTTCTGGTGCTTCTTCCTTTGCTGCGGGGGCTGCATGGCCCGCTGCTGCGGGTGCTGCTGCTGCAACCGGTACTACGGCGGCCTTGCTGATTGCATCCTCGATGTTAACGCCATCGAGCGCTGCAATGAGTGCCTTTACACGGGATTCGTCTGCTTTTACACCTGCGGCGGTAAGGACTGCCTTGACGCCATTCTCGTCGACCTTCTTGCCTGCCTTGTGCAGGAGAAGTGCTGCATAGATATACTCCATCTTGTTCACCTCAATATCTGAAAAATTATTTTACCAGGCTTTTGACTGCCTGGCTTTCTCTGTACGCTTTACCAATAATCGCATCAACAACATCTTTCTCGTAGATCGCTGCCTCAACTGCAAGACCGCGTGCATCCCTGACTGCTTTTGTAAGGATCGCACTCATCGTGTCCTTCGTTGGGATTGCTGCATTAACCGACAGGTTGAACGCCTGAAGGCCCGCGAGCTGGATCTGTCCGAGGATGACGGTCTCGTCAACGGCAAGCACGGATGGCTCAAAGATATCGCCGTCATGGTAGGCAACCTGCAGTGCAAGTCCGACATCCATAGGCTTGATATCGAGCTTTGCCAGGATGCTCGCAAGCTTTGCCGAGATGATGCCGCCTTTCTTCACGACCGTCTTGGTCTCGCGGATCTTGACCTTCCCGCCTTCAATCGCTGCGGGAATACCTGCCTGCTGGAGCTCGCCTACGATTGGACCCGGTTTGAAACTGGTCGGACCCTTTTCGATGACAATATCCTCCGGCGCTTTTTCGCCGGCCTTTGCCGCCATCTTTGTCTTGGTCTTTTCCAGCTGCTTGAAGAGCTTGAACGGGTTGTCGTTAGTGAAGATAAGAGCCGAGTGGCCGGACACATATTTTGTGAGTCCTGTCATATCGCCGCCAATCTCTTCAAACGCGTGCTTGATGAGCGTGTTCCTGGTCACCTTGATGACAGCTTTACCGCGGAGGTTCCTGCGGATCTGCTGCACCTGCTGTGCCGGGATACCGTACATGTCGACAAGCCCAATCAACGTGAACTTTTTTGCGTTCTTCTTGATATCAGCGACCTCGTCCTGCTTCCAGGAGGGTAGGTGGTGTGTATACAACGCCATTATTCCAACCTCACTGCAGGACCCATGGTCGTCTTTACAAAGACAGAACGGACATTCAGCGGACCCTGTTCGAGAACAGACTCAATCCTCTTGACGATCGCTTCGATATTCTCAGCAACCTGTTCAGGCTTCATAGAAGTTGAACCAACCTTTGTAGAGAAGACCGTCTTGTCTTTTGTTCTGATCTTCACCGAGTTGCGCAGACGCTCAACAATCGGGCGGATATCCACTCCTCCGGCAATCGGCATAGGCATCCTGCCCCGCGGACCGAGCCGGGGACCTAAGAACCTTCCAACCTGTGGCATGACCGCCATCTCAGCAAGGAAGTACCGGTATGTACTGGCAACTCTCCGTGCTTCACGGGGTGCACCGCCAAGCCGCTCAACTTCTTCAGGACCGATAATCAGATCAACCTTGGCATCCTTTGCCTGGGTGACAATATCTCCCTTCCCGATTACACAGATCCCGATTTTCTCACCGATTCCGTGGGGAAGAAGAATCGTTTCATCAATACGATTTTTCGGCTGCGCCATATCGATATTCTTGAGATTGATGGTAATATCGATGCTCTCAGAGAATTTACGCTCTGGCGCCTTTTCAATCGCCGTTTTCACGGCTTGTAAAATTTTGGTCCTATCAACCATCAGATACCTCCATAGTTTGCGACCTTTCGATCTCCTATGGTTTTCTCATGTTATTTCACGAGAACACTGTCATACTTGCCTTCAGCGATGTCAGCGAGCACTTCTTTCGGGCGCTTGCCATCAACGTTCACTCCCATACTCACACACGTTCCGACGACCTCTTTTACCGCGGTCTTCAGCTCGTAGGCGAGCATGCCTTCGAGTTTCATGTTGGCAATTCTGACAGCGGCCTCAAATGGTAGATTCCCTACCACTTTGACGTTGGGCTCTGCGGAACCTTTCTCGATATTAGCCTCTTTTTTAATGAGCGCCGTAGTGGGCGGTATACCCACCGTGACGGTGAAGTTCTTCTTTGCGTCGACTTCAATCCTGACCGGGACCTGCATTCCGTTGAATGTGGCGGTCTTTTTATTGATCTCCTCGACAACTGCCTTCACGTTGATACCGAGTGGTCCAAGCGACGGTCCAAGGGGTGGACCTGCTGTAGCCTTTCCGCCGGGTACTAAAACCTCGACCACTTCTGCCATAGTCTTTGCACCATGCCGTCCCTTTGATAAAGGGCACTCAGCTTGGGTCTGTAAATATTGATGTGAATGGACATAAAGGTGATCTTGGATGGGCAGAGGGATTGGGATCACCTAAAAGGTGTTCCCCTAAAATGAAGAGCTAAAAACTCTTTTGATCAACGTTTGTAACAATGAATAATGTTCTCTCATCAATTGTAGGATAATATCTACTCAAGAATCTAGTAATGAAATCAGAAATTTTTTCACTATTCCCAGATTTCTTGGTTCCTTCATATTCATCGGATTGATAAATAATCAATGCGTTATGGATTATTTTTGATGGTTCATCAACCCAATATTTTCTTTTTAATCCTATCGCTCCATACAGATCGGAAATAAATTCATCTTTCCGAAAAAGGGGATAACATAACCGAAATGGAATGAAGATTAAACAAATAATTCCGAAAAATAAAACGATCGCGAAAGCCAATAAAAGCACGACATTTAAGCTGGAAAAATTCTTCAGTTGGGGGAAGGAAAAAACCACGCCAATTTCAATCATATAAATTAAGATCAACAAAAGTCGATATTGAAAGTACCGTAAATGACCTTCTTCATGAAGGAGACAAAACCGTACACAATCAGGATCTATTGGCATTCTAAAAGTACAATCACAATAAATTTTGCGTGTGATTAGGCTAGATGAAAATGCTTGATCACTGATACAAAAATCAATAATTCTAGATTTTTTAACAAGTCCTTTAGATTTCAACTCAAGAAATATTCTTTCGATACGATTTCGTGGATTTGTGTTGAAGGGTTGAATTAAGATTACTAACACAAACACTAGAAAAATAAATAGAATTGACGAAGTTACCAAAAAATGAGTATCTTCAATCATAATTATTGATTTATTTCTCATTGCATTGGATTAAGATACCCTATATCAGAATAATCGCGATAACCCCCCCCCTCGCCCAGCGAGGCCCCGACGAAGCAGCCGAGCGACCCCCATCAGTGAGTGGGCAACCTCCATGGGGTCACCACGCGATTGTGTCTTGGAGATCGTCCTTATCTTTCACCTATTCTGGCCCCATTTCAGCCTCCGTTTACCCCTCCGGTCCGGCTATTTAGCACTAATTCGCCAAAAACCAGCACTATTGTTTTGGGATTTGCCTGATTTAACCCCCGTTTGGCTATTGATGGCCATATCGCGACTGGAAATGACCGCTAATAGCACCTATTGGTTTGAGGATAATCCAGAAAACGGCCTGACTATGCTCTAAGGCTTACCGCAGAAATTCACCCAGTGAAAATCCGCTCATAGACGCGATTTGCGGGGCGATCCCGCGACCAACTGGAGGTAGCAGGGTCAAGCGGGAATGAAGGGGATTTTGGGATCCTCCTGTTTCACGTCGGAGGGGGGTCGCCCGCGATCTGGGCGTGAAGTCGGAGGTTGTTTCACAACCTTCTCCAATCTGCCCTTCCTTGCGGAACGGCAGACACCCCCATGACCCTTTCTACCCCCTTGCGGACACAGGCATTTCACGTCGGGCTATAATGACGGGGTGCCTGCAAACCAGTGCGTACGGAGGGTCACGAACCCGGGGGGTCGTGGGGGTATTAGGGGTCATGCAGTCACCAGTGATTGGGTCATGACCCCTCCGACCCCCCCACAGGTACATATCTCGTCATAAACCAGCACCAACCGGCATGCAGACTTGGGCCGGAAATCAGGGGGCCGGACGGGTCGCCAGTGGCAGAATGTCCCCGATCTCGTTACTGCTTCAAAGGGTCTGCTGACCTGACTCGGTGTATCCCGCTATCCGGCGGACAAAGCCGGTTTCACCGCAACAGATAAAAAACATTGATCTCTTACACTTTTCCACGTACCTAAAAAGAGCGTGTTCATGAATACCAACAGCTGGTTGAATCCCAATCTTGAGAACAGAAATTCAGATACGCAGGGCTGGGGGATATTTGCCAAAGCGGATATCAGAAAAGATGAGAGGCTGGCAATATTCGGGGGGAAGATAATGCTGATCGATGAGATGTATCAGATCCCAGAGAATATGCAGAGATATACCATGCAGCTCGAAGAGCGGTTTGTCCTGGGTCCTGCCAGTACAATTCCGGAAGATACGGACTTTTTCAATCACAGCTGTGACCCCAACAGTGGTTTTAGAGGCCAGGTTTTTCTGGTTGCCATGCGGGATATCAGAGCCGGGGAGGAGATCACCTTTGATTATGGCATGACCGTTTCAGTGTCAGTGCAAAGTGATATGATCTTTGAAATGGATTGTGCGTGTGGTTCTCACTGTTGCCGGAAAACGATAACGGAACAGGACTGGATGCTTCCCGAATTACAGGTTCGGTATAAAGGCTATTTTTCCCAGTATATCCAGGACAAGATAGAGAAACTGAACGAAAACAGTTTTGGGGGTGCTGATTAACAAGAAAGTTATTATCCCTGACAACAAAAAAGCCGAATTGCTTTTACGATAATGACCTAAGTCCAAGTTGCGAACCGATACCAACAAGGGTCAGATTTCTGGATAGAGATTTCTATTGTTTCTCCCATTCAACCTCCCTCGCCCCGCGAGGTCCTGACGAGGCGGCCGAGCGACATCTGATGGAGATGGTCAAACTCCCTTAGTGAAAATCTGGCCCCATTTCGGCCTCCGTTTACCCCTCCGGTCCGGCTAAATAGCACTAATTCGTCAAAAACCAGCACTATTGTTTTGAGATTCGTCTGATTCTGCCCCCGTTTGACTATATAGGGCCATATCGCGACTGAAAATGACAGCAAATAGCACCTATTGGAAGGAGGATAATCCGGAAAACGGCCTGACTATGCTGTTCGGCTTAATGCAGAAATTCACCCAGCAAAAATCCGCACATAGCGGTGTTTGGCGGGGCGATCCCGGAAGCCCGCGGGGAGTAGCAGGGTCGGGCGGGAACAAAAGGGGGTTTTCGGATACTTCCATTCCACGTCGTAGGATGCCACCGTCAGTCCCCGGTCAGACGCATGTCAGCGGAAAATCACTTTGGGGTCAGGAGAGTCGGGCATGGATTACAAGTGAGAGGGTACGACCCCCTACAAAGAATGTTCCTGCCACCAGATCAGGATCCGAACCGCAATAACCATGAAGGCCGGAGTTCAAAAGAGAACAAAAGGGAGATGAAGACGCAGTGGAGTGTTAGCCCACACTCGTAGGGGGTCTGGCACTTCCAAAAAAAAAGAAAAATCGAACCGGAAACCTTACCGGTCCGAGAACTTCTCTACCACGCGGACGTTGTCACCACGGATGGTAATCGGGATTGGTACCACACTCTCGTAGAGCTCAACCGTGATCTCTTCTTTTACGGAGTCAACGCGTTTGACCACTGCTTTCTCGCCTTTGAAGGGTCCGGCAATCAGCTCGACAATCGTACCTTCATCAATACCGGCGACAACCGGTTTTGGAATGAGAAAGTGCCCGACTTCGGCAAGGTTCGTTTCCCCTTTTATTACTGAGCGCGCGTGGGCAATCAGCTCCACGAGCTGCTCAATCCTGTTCAGCTTCTCCGGGGTTTCTACGAGCACGTAGCCCTGCAGTTCATTAGGTACGATGATCGCGGTCACTTTAACGTCGGTCGCCTTGGTATCGATCGCCTTGAGGATGTTGTCGGCAACTGTCCGCTCCTGCTTGGAGGTCGTTTTAATCGCAAAGATCCGGTTGATAAAGACCTCGGGGACGGCAGGAATCTGCGGTACGGGGCCGGGTGTGGGAGGAGTCTGTGGTTTCATGCTCATCCATCACTGCAGCAATAATATGAAGAACTCGTAGATGACAAATCCAATCATCCCGATCAGAAGAATGCCGGCAGCCGCGACGATCGCGATCTTGGTAAACTCTTCCGGGGTGGGAGTGCGTGCGAGTTTTAACACCCGCATATATTTGCGGAATAACTCCTCGTGGAGTACATCGACTTTGAAGTCAGGTTTTGAAATTTCCATATCTGCTCACTTGAGAAAATCGATCTCAAACTGTTTCTGTACTTTGGGGGTAAGCTTCTCATTACGACCATATATTTGTGGCGACCGTACGCCCGTGACCACAAGCAGGGTTCGCATCTTGTTCTGCATGGCGGGGTCGATCTGCGCACCCCAGATGATCCGGGCGTTCGGATCAACCCGGTTGTAGACTTCCTGCACCACACCTTCGGCTTCTTCCATGGTCATGTCCGGACCGCCAACCACATTGACGAGTGCAGCGGTTGCACCGCTGATATCCACATCGAGAAGCGGGGAACGGATCGCCTTTTTGACCGAGTCTGCCGCTTTATCCTCGCTGTCACTCTCGCCCATCCCAATCATGGCGACTCCACCTCGCTCCATGACCGTGCGCACATCGGCAAAGTCCAGGTTGACCAGCCCGGGCATGGTGATCAGTTCGGTAATGCCCTTGACTGCACGCATGAGAACTTCATCAGCAACCTTGAACGCTGCGTAGAGCGGGAGCTTGGGTACGATTTCGAGCAGCCGGTCATTGGGCACAACAATAACCGTGTCTGCCACATCCCGGAGGCGCTCAAGCCCTGCCTCTGCATTCTCCATGCGGATAGCACCTTCCGCAGCAAACGGCAGCGTGACAATCGCAATGGTAAGCGCCCCTTCATCCCGGGCAGCCTTTGCAACCACCGGGGCAACACCCGTACCGGTACCTCCTCCAAGACCAACCGTGATAAAAACCATATCGGAACCAGAAACAGCCGCACGGATATCCTGCTCGTTTTCAAGCGCCGCCTCTTCACCGATCTGGGGGATGGACCCGGCACCGAGACCCCGGGTTCGCTGCCTGCCGACAAGGATGCGTTGATCTGCCTGGGTACGGATCAGGTGCTGGGCATCCGTATTGATGGCGATAAGTTTTGCCCCGTGGATGCCTTCCTCCATCATACGGGAGATCGTATTCGATCCGCCCCCGCCACAACCAATAACCGTGATCTCTGTCTTGAGCTCGGCCAGGATCTGGTCAAGGTCTTCGTTATTCTGCGAGACTGACACTGTTTCGTCTCTCGCCTTTGTAAGTGCCTCTTCAACAATTGACCTCATGCAAACTTCTCCAACCCCGGGATGTGAATCTTAATTTCACTGCAGGAAGACACCATGTCGGGAGTGATTACCCTGCCATTTATAACGACTTCCTGACCCGCTACCAGGTGCTTGCAGGAAGGTCCGGGAGGTACCCCTAATTCGCGCGCTTTATGGGGGTCGAACCTTACCTTATGTATGATCAGGGTTTCTTTCTCCGTTGCAGTGATCTCTTTACTACGTATGATTTTTACGCACAATGTATTTAAATCATTTATTATTTGTGACGAATGATTCTCAAACGTAATAAATTCGGGAAGCAGGCGATTATCACGCGTGGACAGGTGAACAACCGGCAGATTATCAAGAGATTGTATCAGGCCCGCCTCATCGGATTTTATTGTTTCATTCATTAAATCCGGATTTACCCGGACCCTGCAAAGCGTTCCCTCTCCCTGCAGATCATGCGGGTAGCACCGGGCACCAGAAGAGACCTGCTCTGCCATCTCCCGCACAGCCCGGTATGTATCCCACGAGAGGTGTCCCATAGCCATAATCTCGCTTTCCGAGAGCCTGATAATCGAGAGCCGGTTGAGCATTTCTGAAAGCGTGCTGAGATCTTTGTAATCCAGCGCTTTCCGGTCGATATATGCGGCAACAGCCCCGCTCTTTGCCATCATTACCCGGATCATCTCCTCGTCCAGCACTGCAATCTCCCGTGTATGGGCAATATGCCCGAATGCCCCGCGGGAGGTTAAGGCAATTTCCGTCTCCCGTGTAGCGTAATGGGTACCGCCAAATCCTATGAGGGGGACGGGATTTGCCGGAGATGCCGATAATACACTCTCTGCAACAGCTCTTGCAGCAACCTGGTCGGTCCATTCCTTGTCGGTACTCCCGATTTCGACAAAGAATGAAGGGAGGGAAAGTCCGGTCGGTCCGTGGTGGGTGACTTCGTAGGAGACACGATACCCTTTCGGACAGTGCTTTCTGAGCGCCCGGAGCGTTGCCTGCATCATCACGGGGGCTGCAGGAGCAAGAGTGCGGGGCGTTCCTCCCACGTCCGCAGCTCCGAAATTGCCGGTTACATGCACGGTCAGGACCGGGACGGGATTGACACTGTAGTGCCGGGAGAGAAACATAAGCAGATCTGCATCGATCTGTGCATCGATATGTTCTGCATGGATCAGCCGCTCCTCAACCTCAATAAACTCGTACGTGCGATCCCGTTCCCCATACCCACCTGAGGGATCATCGGTGAGAAGTTGTTCGATATGGTGCCGGATATTCACTCCTGCCTTGTCCTGCCGGGAGTTAATAAGCGCGACCTTCATTGAGATTAGATTAGTGGTTCACCACAGTTAAGAGTCTCGTGGTGAATGAAAGGTAAACACTATGATGAAGTACACAGCATAGTGTTACCATGGACGCAGATAAGATTGCAAAAATGTTCAAAGACGCTGGTATAGAGAAGGAAATCACCTGTCCGCAGGCATTTGCCCTCGCACAAAAACACAAGATCCCCAAAATGGACATCAGCGAGTACTGTAACTCACACAAGGTAAAGATCCGCGGCTGTCAGTTGGGCTGCTTCAAATGAGTCTTTTTTTACAGCTCGTTTCTGTACCAGAGGCAATCGCGGGAATCAGGAATCTCGCGATAAAATGCGGGGATGAATCGGTGCCGCTCAGTGAAGCGCTCCACCGCATTCTCGCACGGGATGTACATGCTGATGTCGACATCCCCGGCTTCACCCGCTCTGTCGTAGATGGGTATGCAGTGCGTGCTGCCGACACCACGGGTTCGGGCGATGCCATCCCTTCGATACTCAACCTTCGGGGCAGGGTTGCGATGGGGGCGTCTTCAAATCACTATATAAAATCGGGCGATTGCATCTACGTTCCTACCGGAGGGATCCTCCCGGAAGGTGCTGATGCCGTGGTGATGATAGAACATGCCGAACAGCTCGGGGAGGAAGTTTTAGTGAAAAAACCTGCGGCACATGGGGAAAACGTACTCCTTTTTAACGAGGATTTCTCGTCCGGTGAAGTTGTTTGTAACAAGGGGCGACGGCTTTCATCACAGGATATCGGCGTGCTTGCCGCTGCAGGATGCATAGACGTGCCGGTCGTTAAGATACCGAGGGTTGGCATCATCTCCACCGGGAATGAACTGGTCCAGGTGAGTCAAAAACCGATGCCCGGGCAGGTGCGGGATGTCAACTCGTACGTGGTCGCCTCGTTTGTACGTGAGCAGGGATGCAGACCGGTACTCTACGGGATCGTCCGGGATGACCGGGAGGCACTTCGTTCTGCTATAAGCCATGCAACCGCAGAATGCGATGCCGTCATGATCTCCGGGGGCAGTTCCAAAGACGACCGCGACATGGTCGCCGCGATCATGCAGGAGCTGGGCGAGGTCCTGATCCACGGGATCGCAATTTCCCCGGGCAAACCCACCATTATCGGGAGGTGCGGGACTGTACCGGTGATCGGGCTTCCCGGTCACCCTGCTTCTGCATTCATCGTGCTCATCGCAATTGTCCGTCACCTGCTCACCGCAATGACCGGTGAGAAAGGCAGCAGCATACGAATCCTTCAGGCCACCCTCGGGCAGAATGTTTCATCGTCAAAGGGCAGGGAGGATTATGTGCGGGTTGCAGTACGGAACGGGGTCGCAACCCCCCTGTTCGGAAAATCCGGGCTTCTGAATACGCTGGTGAGAAGCACCGGTGTAATACGGGTGCCTGCTGAAAGCGAGGGGCTGGAGACCGGAACACAGGTTGAGGTGATGGTGTGGTAAAACGTTATCTCACCGTGACGTCCCTTAATGAAACTCTCTCTCTCCTTTACACCGGGTTCACCTGCACCCCGTCACGCGAGCGGGTACCATTACTCAAATCAGTCGGACGGGTGACCGCAGAACCCATCTTTGCCCGGTACTCGGTACCCGAAGTGCACCTTGCGGCAATGGACGGCATCGCGGTTGTCAGCAAAGAGACCCGGGGGGCAAGCGAGCAGCACCCGGTCACGCTGGAACAGGCGGTGAGGGTGAACACCGGAAATGTTGTGCCATCCCGGTACGATGCCGTGATCATGATTGAGGATGTGCATATCGATCACGAGCGGTTTACCATCCGGAAAGCAGCACCCCCCTGGCAGCATGTCCGCCCGGCGGGAGAAGACATCGGCGAGTCTGAGATGGCGCTGCCGTCCCGCCACCTGATCCGCCCGTCTGATCCCGGGGCTCTCGCCGCATATGGCATCACTGAGGTAACGGTGCTCACCGTACGGGTTGGGTTGATCCCGACAGGAAGTGAGCTTGTCCCTCACGGGGACCACCCGGCACCGGGGCAGGTAGTGGAGAGCAACACCGTGATGGCCGAAGCGATGCTGGGTACGCTCGGCGCACGCTGCATACGCTACCCCATGGTGAAAGACGACCCGGCACAGATCAGGAAAACGGTGCAGCGCGCTGTTGCCGAAAATGATCTCGTAATCATCTCTGCAGGATCATCAGCCGGGACAAAAGACTACACTGCAGAGGTGATCGCAGAACTGGGCGAGGTCCTGATCCACGGGGTTGCGATCAAACCCGGTAAACCGGCAATCATCGGGCGGATCGCTGATAAACCGATCATCGGCATGCCGGGGTACCCCCTTTCAGCATTGACGGTACTGCGAGAGATCGTGACACCGCTTCTCCACAGGTTCGGCCTTCCTATTCCCGCATTGGGAACCGTTGACGCCCGGTTTACCGTTTCGGTCTCCAAGGATATCGGCAGTGACGAATTCATTCTGTGTTCACTCGGAAACGTGGGTGACCGCTGGGTGCTCTCACCCTTGTCACGAGGTGCCGGGGTGCAGATGAGTGCGGTGCGCTCAAACGCATACCTGAAAATTCCGGCAGGCATCGAAGGCTACGAGGCTGGTAAAAGCGTGACAGCAACACTGACCGTTTCCCGCACTGAAGCAGAGCGGGCCCTTCTCATTACCGGGAGCCACGATCCTCTCGTGGATTATCTCGCTGACCTTCTCCAGCAAAAGGAGATCGAACTTCACTCCACCCACGTAGGAAGCATGGGAGGGATCCTTGCACTGAAGAAGAACGAGTGCCATGCGGCGCCAGTGCACCTGCTTGCAGAGAATGGGGATTACAATATCCCGTACCTGAAAAAATACCTGCCCGGCGAAGACCTCGTTTTACTCTGCGTTGCAGAACGCCAGCAGGGGATCGTCTCAAAGACCGGCATTGGGTTTGACGAAATTCCTGCTCACCAATTCATCAACCGGCAGCGGGGTTCCGGGACACGGATGCTGCTTGACCACGAGCTCAAACTGCGGGGAATCAGTCCTGCAGTGATACGGGGCTATGAGCGTGAAGTGACCACACACCTTGCCGTGGCACTTGCGGTGAAATCCGGTGAGGCGGATGCGGGATTGTGCGTCTATAGTGCAGCAAAGGCACTCGGGCTCCGGTTCATACCGGTGGCTTCCGAGCGCTACGAGATTGCCCTGCGTAGCGGACATCTTGATGATCCAAGGGTCTCAGCACTCTGTGATACGATTGTATCGCCCGCTTTCAGGGAGATCCTTGACCGGCTCGGGGGATACGATACAGAGGAGACTGGTGTGCGGCGCGTACTGCCATGAAGACTGCTTCCTCAGGAGTTGCGCACTGTACCACTTCCCTGATATCCCACGATTTCAGGCCAAAAACCGGTTGTTTCATCTTTAATGCGATTGCAATCTCCGAGAGTGTCCCGTAACTCCCCCCGATTGCGATGACCGCATCGGCAGACTGGGCAACAAGTACGTTTCGTGCATGCCCAAGTCCCGTGCGGATGACGATATCAAGGTACTGGTTCCCATTACCGGTATCCGGCACGATACCGAGGGTCAGCCCGTTATTTTCCTTTGCACCTTTACACGCCGCTTCCATAACCCCATAGAGTCCGCCGCAGACCAGCGTTTCGTGGTTTTTGGCAACAAGGCGGCCAACTTCCTGCCCCATATCGTATTCTTCCGGTGTTGCATCAGCAGCACCGATCACTGCAATCTGTCCCATGCTCCTCTATATGCGGTCTGTGAAAATAGCCTGTGGTTAAAAATGCTTTTCCTTTATGGGCCCTCATCGATGGCACAGGGTTTCATCTGTCCATACCGTGCAGGTTACGGTTTTTTTCATATTCACTCCCGTTTGGTACTCGCTGAAGATACCATCTGCGGGTAATATTTGGTCACATAGTCCCAGAGGTTATAGGCAAAATCGAGAAGTCCTGATATCCTAAAAAGGGATGTAGGTATACTGGTTGCGTATAGTGTTCACGCAATGTCTGCCTTAGAAACATGGGGAGATAAAATTTTGTGAAGCTGCCTTACGGTGAATTCACGACGGGAGTATTAGATGGTGATGATCCGGCACGTCCGGTCTTACTCCACCCCACCGTTCCGGTTGATCACCATCAGCCGGAGCTCTGTTATCTCCTCGATTGCGTCCCGCGATATCCCGCACGTGCCGCCGACCACGCCACAACAAACAGTAAATAAAACTTATGCGATCAACAGGAGGACGGCCACATGTATATCACCCTGACTAAAAAGATACAACCCGGTTAAAAAAAGAGCAGAGTTTCTCCGGTAACCTGCATCATAGCCGGGTCAGTTTTACCGGGACACGGAGCACGGCATCATTAACGCCGCTCTCCTTCCGATCATCAGCGCACAAGTAATACTTGCCCTGCTTTTTTATAGTGATGGTCTTTTCCTGGGGTGTGGTGATGTCATTAAACTGGACGATAGGAACAAGACCCTCGTAGACCCACGTCTTCTTTACCGCATCCCATACCGGTGGGACAGTCTGGATCTTTTCTTTGTCTCCGACATCAACAAACAGCACATTCACATTCGCCGTACCACTCCCCGGAGATGTCGCCCAGACAGTATACTTCTGATCAGGGTAGAGGTACTCTACACCAAGTTCCTTCGTGACGTCAAGACAGTCGAAGTCATTGAAATGGATGTTTATGGTTGTGTCGATTCCTGCGGTTCTGGCAGCTTGCGTAGAGGCAAGAGTCTGCGACTTGACGGTCATGACGGGGTTAGCAGGTGCCTGTGTGCCGGTACCGGTTTTTTGTGGAGCGGTGCAACCAGCGGTACAGGCAAGCAGGATCACCAGTACTGCAAAAATACATAGGTATGCATGGGATCTCATGATGTTCAATGCAAAATTGACGCATATATGGATTACGATCCTGAATATTCACTCTTTTTTAGGTTTTGGCGTGCCGAACGAGGTCTGGCATACCGTTGTGGGAGAAAAACTACTTTGTGCAGGGAAGCCAACATTCCTTCACGCACGCAATTTGCGTCCGATAACAATACGAGAGGGGTTTTGTGAAGGAAGTCGCTGCAAACTTCAATGCAAAAGAGATCGAGCGTGAGGTGCAGGAACACTGGCGCATCAACGACACATACGCAACCGTAAAACAGCATCGCATTGGGGGTAAACCGTTCTTCTTTGTCGACGGTCCTCCCTATACCACGGGGACCATTCATCTCGGCACCGCATGGAACAAGATCCTGAAAGACAGCATCCTGCGCTACCACCGCATGAACGGCAGGAATGTTATTGACCGTGCAGGTTACGACATGCACGGGTTGCCGATTGAAGTCAAGGTGGAACAGGAGCTCGGATTTACATCCAAAAAAGATATCGAGAAGTACGGTATCCAGAAGTTCATCGAGCAGTGCCGGGAGTTTGCGATCAAGAACAAGCTCCTGATGGATGACCAGTTCACCAGCCTCGGTGTCTGGCTCGATTTCAAAAACGCGTACCAGACCGTAAAGCCTGAATATATTGCGGCGGCGTGGTGGACACTTGCCCGTGCGCAGGAGAAAGGGATGCTCGAACGCGGGCACCGTGTCGTGAACTGGTGTCCACGGTGCGAGACGGCGATAGCAGATGCTGAAGTGGAATACGCAGACGAAAACGACCCCTCCGTCTTTGTCAAGTTCCCCCTCAAAGGCAGGACCAACGAATCCCTTGTGATCTGGACGACGACACCATGGACGCTGCCAGCCAACGTTGCAGTTGCGGTTGCAAAGGATTTCGAGTATGCAAAAGTGCTCGCAAAAAAAGACGACAAGGAGACGCTCTTATGGATTGCCGAGCCGCTCGTGAAAGCGGTACTCAAGAAGGGACGCTGCAAGGACTATGCCATCCTTGAGACAAAGAAGGGTGCCGATCTCGTAGGATGGGAGTATGAATCCCCGCTCGCCTCCTGCGTGCCGCTCCAGCGCGAGATCGTGCACAAAGTCCTTGCAGCAGATTTTGTTGCACTCGAAAACACCGGCATGGTGCACATCGCGCCCGGCCATGGCTGGGACGACTTCGTGCTCGGCACAAAGGAAGGACTTGCCATTGTCTGCCCCGTGGATGGTGCCGGGAAATTCAAGGAAGAGGCCGGGATATTTGCCGGCCAGTTCGTGCGGGATTCCAACGAGAACGTGCTGGTGGCGCTCGGCGATCACTTGTTTGCAAAGGAGATCGTCACTCACCGCTACGGCCACTGCTGGCGCTGCAAGACGCCAATCATCTTCCGGGCCACCTCACAGTGGTTCTTAAAGATCTCCGAGATGCGGGACCTGATGCTTGCTGAAGTGGCAAAGGTCACCTGGTATCCTGACTGGGCAGGGAGTGCACGGTTCTACGACTGGATCAAGGATGCCCGCGACTGGTGCATCTCGCGCCAGCGCTACTGGGGAATCCCGATCCCAGTCTGGGTATGTCCGAAGTGTGACCAGTACCGGGTCATCAGCACGATTGGGGAACTGGAAGAGGCCAGCGGCAAACCGCTCAAAGACCCGCACCGGCCGTTTGTCGATGAAGTGACCATCCCGTGCAGCTGCGGCGGCACGATGAAGCGGGTCGAAGATATCTTTGATGTCTGGTTCGACTCTGCAGTTGCATCCTGGGCAACGCTCGGGTTCCCGGGCAAAACACAGGACTTCGAAAACCTCTGGCCCGCCGATTTCATCACCGAGGGACAGGACCAGACCCGGGGCTGGTTCTATTCGCAGCTGGGCGCAAGCATCATTGCGTTTGGCAGGGCACCCTACAAGAGCGTCTGCATGCACGGCTTTGCGCTCGACGCCGAGGGCAAGAAGATGTCAAAAAGCCTCGGCAACGTGGTGACACCGGAAGAAGTCATCGCCAAAGTGGGCGTCGATGTGCTCAGGCTCTACATCCTTTCCTCCTCCGCTCCGTGGGACGATCTGAAGTTCAACTGGGAGGGTGTCGGCACGATCAACCGTGCGGCCAACATCCTCTGGAACGTTTACCGGTTCCCCCTGCCCTACATGATCCTTGACAAATTCGAGCCGTCGAACAGAAATGGCATCTGGGATGGTGCGTACATCAGGGCGCACCTCAGTCATATGCCGGACGAGGACCGTTTCATCATATCCCGCGTGAATTCTGTTGCTGTGACCGTTGATATCGCGGTGAAGGAATGCCAGCTCCACCGGGCAACCCGTGAACTGGTAAACTTTATCTTAGAAGATCTCTCGCGCTGGTACGTCCAGCTCGTCCGCGAACGGATGTGGCTTGAAGGGGAATCCGAGAGCAAGCGGTTTGCTTACGAGACGATCTACTACGTGATGCGCAGGCTCATCGGGCTGCTCGCACCGTTCTGCCCGCACATCACCGAAAAGATCTACGGCAACCTGCGTTGTGCAAACGATCCTGCAAGCGTGCACCTGCTCGATTGGAACAAAGGCGAACCTGCGCTCGTGGACGCGTCTCTCGAACATGCCGTTGATATTGTCCGATCGTTTGACGATGCATGTGCAAATGCCCGGCAGGCTGGCAAGCGAAAACTCCGCTGGCCGGTATCAGAAGTGGTCGTGGTGACGAACTCAGAACCGGTGAAAGATGCAATCGAACGGTTGAATACAGTCTGCATGGACCGGGCTAACGCCCGAAAGGTTTCCGCTGTTATGGGAAGATGGGAGCGGATCGGCTGGCATGCCGAGCCGGTGATGAAAGCACTCGGGCCTGGCTTTGGTAAAAATTCTCCCAGAGTCAAAGCGCTGATTGAAGGGGCTGAGGGTAATATCCTCAAAGCAGAGATCGACGCGGGACGGACTGTAACTCTCAAAGATGCCGGTACCGTATACGAGATCGACACCCGGCATGTGACATTCACCGAAAAACTTCCCGCAGAGGTATTCTCCGCCCCGATGCAGGACGCAACGGTGTATGTGGATGTAAGACTCGATGACGATCTCAAGAAGGAGGGGTATGAGCGCGAGGTCATTCGCCGTATCCAGGAAATGCGCAAACAACTTGATCTGGTCGTCAGCGAGTGTATCTCGGTAGAAGTGATGGTCAATGACCAAAGAGTCTATAATCTTCTGGATAATGACAGCAGACAGGCTATTGCAGGGGAGGTTTTAGCCATAGTACCTGGCGAAGGAATCCTGTTTTCATTCCTTAAACCGGGTGACACATTGAGAACTCATGACTTAATAAAGGAATGGGAAATTGAGGGGGCAACTGAGACCGTCGGTATAACTGTCGGCATCTCACGTGCCACACAGTAATTTTTTTAAGAATGACTGCCCGTCCGGGCTCGTAAACAGGGGAAGGTCCCGCTCAACCGTAACTGCACTCCTCTCAGCCAGCACGTGCTCCTGAGTTATCGGGTTGTACCCTTCCTTTTCGGTGATCTTTTTATAGACAAGTATTCCCCGGCGCTGCCATGCAGGGGTCATGGCAAGGTTCACACCCCGCACATGCATCATCTCGTGGAGATCTTTTGCCGGCAATCCCTTGAGATGTCCTGCGGCTTTTTTTGCGCTCATCCCTTCGTCGATAAGCACCTGCTGGCAGTAGCCATTCAGATGATTGCGCCATGCCTCGTTCTGCCGGTTGGCTAAATATTCCATGGCATATTCCGGCGTCGCTGGTATGACCCGTGCATCGAACGACAGCAGGATTGTGCCGCCAAGAGCGTTTGTGAGAGCGCTTGCTGCAAAGGATGCTGCTACTGAATCAAGCTTCTCCACCCGGCCACTGAAAGGGAGTTTGGTAAAATAGAGACTGATCTCATCTGAGAACGTGAACGCAAGCTCAGGACAGAGCCCGCTGTCGGCAATGAGCACTACGCAGACCTGTACCATCGCATCGCTGAACCGGTCATCAAACGGTTTTTTCAGGTTAAGATTTTCTGCAAGGCGGTGAAAGGCTCGCCCGTCAAGCCTGACAAAAACAGGGGGGATAGTGGTAATAGTTGAAAATATTTCCCGGTTTTCCATACGACAACCATGCGGGAGCAAAGAAAATATGGGGATTCTTCCGCCTTAAAACCCGAAACCTTCCTTACTCTTCCACACTGGCGCCCGCGAAGGCTCCCGGCAGGTGACGAATCAGGACGATATCGTCAATCGCGCTGATGATACGGTACGGGATCTTAAGACCTTTGAAATTTTTCAGCTCAAAGAGCTCTTCATTGACCTTCCCCACCACAATTGAATCTATCTTCTTCTGTTCCACATCGATGAGAACATCTTCGACTTCGCCGATAAACATGCCCTTGTCTGTATAGATGTGAAGGCCGAACAAATCCGTAATCTGGGTTTCCATCGTTATCAGATGAAAGTATATACTTAAGAGTTAAAAAGATAATCCTTTGTTATGGAAGGGTCTTTTCGGATCGGGCGCTTGTTTGGGATTCCGATCCTGATCCATTATTCATTTATTCTTGTCATTCCCCTTTTTGCCTGGATCATCGGAAGCCAGATCACCCTCACCACCGACATGCTCAATGAGATCTTCTTAGTCCCTGTTGACACGACCCTCATCACCACCGGCTACATCCCCTATCTGCTTGGCACCATTGTTGCTCTTGGCCTTTTTGCAGGAGTTCTTGTTCACGAACTTGCCCATTCGCTGGTCGCCCGCAAAAAAGGGATCCGGATCAACAGCATCACGCTCATGATCTTTGGCGGTATCGCAACCATGGAGGAAGGGGTACCGGACCCGAAAGCCGAACTGCCCATGGCGCTGGTCGGACCTATCGCCAGCCTGGTCGTCGGTCTGGTCTGCAGTGGGATTGTGTATACAGTCCCCGCTGTCACCACGAACCCTGCAGTAGCAGGCGTATTGATCTTTATTTTTGGGTATCTGGGCGTGCTCAACATCATCCTCTTTGCATTCAACCTCCTGCCCGCATTCCCGATGGACGGGGGCAGGGTGCTGCGGGCGTGGCTGGCAAAAAGGATGCCACTTCACCGTGCAACAAAGATTGCGGCTGACATAGGCAAAGGCTTTGCAATCGTCTTTGGACTTATCGGACTCTTCTTCTTCTCCCCGTTCCTGATCCTGATCGCGCTCTTTATCTATATCGGTGCGAGCATGGAGTCAACCGCAGTGAAGTACAGTTACCTGTTGCAGGACGTGACAGTGGGCGACATGATGAGCAGCCCGGTGATATCGGTGTCACCGACACTTCCCGTAAGCCAGGTGATCACCATGATGTACTCCAGCAAGCATCTCGGATTTCCGGTAGTCGAGCGGGATACGTTAATCGGCATGGTGACACTGGCAGATGTAAACCGTATGGCTTCGATAGATCGTGAAGCAATGCAGGTCCGGGACATCATGACCCGTGACCCGAT
>PLLR01000012.1 GCA_003141335.1 Methanoregula sp.
CATCGACAATAATGACCGGTATATTTATTACATAACTGCCGAATGTAAACACAGTAATGTGTTGATCTGCTGAAGTGAGTTACTGTGATAGTGGTCCTCTACGTTGACAATAATCCGGTTCTTCTTGACTCGGGTAAGCGCTTTTTAGAGCGTGAAAAGGATATCCGTGTAGATACTGCCCTATCCGCAGGGGAAGCACTGGAACAGATAAATACTGTCTCGTTTGATGCGATTATTGCTGACTATGACCTGCCGGAAATTGATGGTATACGGTTACTCAGGATCGTCCGTGAAAAATCCCCCCGGCTTCCCTTCATAATTTTTACCGGTACAAGCAGGGAAGAGATCGTCATTGAAGCCCTGAACAACGGAGCCGATTATTATATTAAGAAGGGAAATGATCCCGAATCACGGTTTGCCGAGCTGTCGCACAGTATCAAACTCTTAAAAAGGGCAGAAAGTGCACGGATTCTTGCCAGAAAGAATCTCACTATGTTTTCTGGCATGATACGACATGATATCCTGAATCAGCTGATGGTTGTCAGCGGCTCTCTGGAGCTTGCAGCTGATGGGGTGCAGGAACCCGGATTGCTGCAGAATCTGACTCGTGCTCAAACAGCAACAAGAACTATACAGCGGCAGATTATCTTTACAAGTGAATATGAAAATCTCGGTGCAGATGCTCCCTCATGGCAACCGTTACCAACCGTCATATACCGGGCATTTTTAGAATTGCAGAACGATACAATTACCCTTGACCTCCCGGAGGACAACGTTTTTGTCTTTGCAGACCCGCTCTTTGAAAAGGTCTTTTACCATCTGTTTAATTATGCGTACAAATACGGTGAAACAGTAACCCGCATCACCGTATCTTACCATCACACTGCAACACTCATTATTACCGTATCTGATAACGGGGTTGGAATATCCCCGCAGGAAAGGATACATCTCTTTGAACGAAGATCAGGGAATGAAAAGACACCCGGGCTGTTACTGGCTCAGAAGATCCTCGAAGTGACGGGCATGACCATCCGGGAGACAGGTGAGGTAAAAAAAGGGTCACGGTTTGAGATTATTATTCCTTTGGAGGGGTTCCGAACCGGATCAACACAGCCCTCATGAAAACCTGGGGATTGGCGACCATTCCCCGCGGGCTTTACCCCTTTTTTAAGTCCAAAAAAATATTGGTATTTCGCACCGGATGCCCGATACGAAAAGAGTTATCCGCAGGAAAAGTTACGGTTTCATCCCGCTTGTTAATGCTTTTGTAGCAGGAATGTCTATCGGGCAGATGGGGTAATCGCCATCGTATCTTTTACTGATATCTTCCTCAGGCTATTCCGGAAGTATTTATCAGACATAAGACACATTATCGATGAAGGATCAAAGAACCATTTTTTTATGGCATGTTAGATAAATAAAAGGAATTCTTGCCTGTGCCAAAAAAGACCGTAGCAAAAAAATATCATCTCATTAAAAACTTTTGCTGGCATAGAGGCCGGTTCTGTCTAAAAAAAAGATTATTGAACAAAAAATTAAATCCTTACTGAAACAATAATAAAAATTAATGATTTCCCTTCTTTATGTAGATGACGAGCCGGACCTTCTCGATCTCTGCAAACTTTTTCTTGAGCGGGAAGGGGAATTCTCTGTTGCCACGGTTACTTCTGCAAAGAGCGCTTTGCAGATCATGTCAGAGCGAACGTTTGATGCCATTATTTCTGATTACCAGATGCCGGTAATGGACGGCATCGAATTCCTCAAACAGGTCAGGATGGATTTCAAAGATATCCCCTTCATCCTCTTCACGGGCAAGGGACGAGAAGAAGTTGTTATTGAGGCCATCAATAATGGCGCAGACTTTTACCTCCAGAAAGGCGGGGCCCCCCGTGCCCAGTTCAGCGAACTGAGTCACAAGATACGCCAGGCAATCCGAAGAAAACAGGCAGAGGAGGAGCTTCGGATGATGAAATTTACCGTGAGCAATGCTGCCGAGGGCATTCTCTGGATCAATCTTATGGGTGGGATCACTTTTTTCAATGATACGATATGTACAATGCTTGGCTATACAAGGGAGGAATTTACCTGCCTTACTATCAGGGATATTAACCCCCACTTTATTGAGAACCATTTAGGTCCTCTCTGGTCACGGATACGGGAGAGAAAATATCTTACTGTGCAGGATACCAACCGGAAAAAAGACGNNGATGAACTGAAGTCTGTATATGAAAAGAACAAAGGCCTTATGGACTATGCAAATGATGCAATTTTTATTGCGGACGCCAAAACCGGGATGCTGCTTGATGCAAATAAAAAAGCACAGGAATTAATTGGCAGGACACTTGCAGAAATCCAGGGTATGCATGAAAGTGCGCTTCACCCAAAAGAGGAGGAGGAAAAATACAGGGCGTATTTCAAAAAGCATGCCCTTGAGGGAAGGGGATTACAAGAGGAGACTGTTGTTGACCAGAATGGGAACCACATCCCGGTAATTGTCAGTGCAACAATACTCGACCTGGGTGGACGACGGTGTATGATGGGGATCTTCCATAATATATCAGATATTAAAAAAGCACATGATGCCCTGCAACTCGCCAATAAAAAACTCAACCTGCTTGCAGAGATCACCAGACACGACATAAGAAATAAACTTACGGTGCTGGGCGGGTACCTTGAACTGTTCACTGATCACCCCCCCGAACCCCAATACTCAATGTACCTTGCCAAGCTGAAATCTGCAGTAAAGATGATCGCGGCAAACATTGATTTTACCAAACTGTACCAGGATCTCGGTGTCATTGCACCAGACTGGCAGAATGTGAGTGACACGTTCTTTAGAGCCTGCACCCACATTGACATAAAAAAAATACGGTTCCTGTCTGATGCGGATGGAGTGGAGATATTTGCAGATCCCCTGCTGGAACGGGTATTTTACAACATTGTGCAGAATGCTGTAGAGCATGGTAACCGGGTATCGGTTGTCAGGCTTTCATCGTTTGAATCACCCGATGGTCTTTTGATCCGGATTGATGATGATGGCATCGGCATTCCGTTACACGACAAGGAAACGATTTTCCAGAGAGGATTTGGTAAAAATACCGGTCTTGGATTGTTTCTTTCCCGGGAGATCCTTTCAATTACGAATATTACCATAAAAGAATCGGGAGAATTCCAGCATGGTGCCCGCTTCGAGATGTATGTGCCGAAAGGGGTATACCGGTTCTCCAAAACTGACAACCACCGGTGAGATTATTTTCCCTCCCACAGGATGATGATCTTTTGTGCCCTCATGGTCAGGTTACCAACATTACAATGACCATAGGGATGTTGTAATTCCGTGGATTTTTCCAGCTCTCGCTTTTACACCCGTCATAAACCAGAAATCCGGGAAAATACCGATCATTTCTGGCAGGCTATGATGACGCGGAATCAAAACAGCACTTTTGGCAGATTTTTGGTTTTTTGTTCACTTCTTCTAATTTTTAACATGAAAAAAGGTTTAAAATGTGATCGTGTCAGTCAAGAGGAATGGTCTCCAGTTGCGATACGAGCTCCCAGATCCTGGTCCGGGCGTGAATCGGCATGTTGGGATCATTGGAGATTTCATC
>PLLR01000059.1:0-3597 GCA_003141335.1 Methanoregula sp.
AGCGTTTCGTCATCCATTGCATCGAAATCAGCACCGCTGATAATGCGGGGTTGTGGCTGCCTGATAATGCCGATGCGCCGGGCGATGCTCTCCGCAGTCAGCCCGTAGTCACCCGTGATCATAATAATGCGGATACCGGCGCGGTGGCACTTCCCGACTGCCAGCGCAACCTCGTCCCGCGGGGGATCCATCATTGCTTCCAGCCCAAGGAAGGTCAGGTCGCATTCGATCACTTCAGGCCGGTAGTCAGTCCCATCATCAGGCAGTTGACGAAGCGCAACCGCAAGTACCCGGAGCCCGTTCCGAGCGTACGTGTCCTGTGCTGCCATGATCTCCGAGCGGAAATTCTCATCCATGGTATGGTTTTTTTGGTTCCACCTGACATGGGAACACAGCCCGAGAGTCTCCTTGGGCGCCCCCTTGACGTACGCCACCCGGGACGACTGCAGCTGGTGGATGGTGCACATCCGCTTCCGGATCGAATCAAACGGCAGCTCACGGAGACGGGGCGTACAGCGGACTTCTGCCTCCAGATCAATACCCGCCTTAAGTGCCGCAACCTTCATGGCTGCCTCGGTGCGGTCGCCAAGAACGGTCCAGTGGGGGGATTTTATATCCGGCGGGATCACCCGTGAATTGTTGCAGAGTCCTCCGGCAATCAGCAGCAGCCGGAGATCACCATCCACCGGAACCGGCTCTCCGCCCTCCATGATCCGGCCTTCAGGTCTGTACCCGACGCCGGTCACAGTCAACCCGCGGTTAAGGAGCCACAGGTCCCGGACGGTCATCTCGTTCTGGGTAAGTGTCCCGGTCTTGTCCGTGCAGATCACGGTCGTGCAGCCAAGGGTTTCAACCGCTGACAGCCGCTTGATAAGCGCGTTGCGCCGTGCCATCCGCTGCGTGCTCCGTGCAAGCGACAGGGTTACCAGCGGCAGCATCCCCTCCGGCACAAACGCGACGACCATCCCCATGGCAAAAATGAAGCTCTCGGCAAGGCTCACCCCGACCAGCACTGCGGCAAGCAGGAAAAAAATAATGCCGATACTGCAGGCAATGATGGTCACCATCTTTGTCGCATATGTCATTTCCCTCTGCAGCGGGCTGAGCTCTTCCTGAACCAGCTGGGTCAGGTTGGCAATCTTTCCAAATTCGGTTGCCATCCCGGTGGCAAAAATGACCGCCTTTCCTGTACCGGATGTGACACTTGTGCCAGCGAACACCAGGTTGGGCATTTCCGCATAGGCAAGGTCAGACTGCGGGATACCGTCGCTTGTCTTTCGTACCGCATGCGATTCGCCGGTGAGGGTCGACTGGTCAATCCGCAGTTCGGAGACCTCTACAAGGCGGCCGTCCGCTGAGATGCGGTCGCCTTCGGACAGCAGCATCACGTCCCCCACAACAAGTTCTTCTGCGAGGATACGCCGATCCTCACCGTCACGCAGCACGCGTGCATACGAAGGCAGGAGTTTTCTTAAGGCTTCGGTTGCCTTTTCGGCACGGTACTCCTGCCAGAACGAGAAGACGCCGTTGATGATATTGACCATCCAGATAGCGATGCCAAGCTGGGGCATCTGGGCGATGAAGCCGACTGCACCGCCCACCCAGAGCAGGATCGCCATCAGGTGCGTGAAATTTGCGAAAAATTTTACTATGAGGGGTTTTCCCTCAACCTCGCGGATGACATTGCGTCCAAACCGCCCGAGGCGCATCTCAGCTTCTGCCTGGGTCAGCCCGAACAAACCCGTTGAAACAGTCAGGTAGACTTCCGGGACCGTGAGTGCGTGGAGGGAATCATTTTTTTCTGTTTTTAGGGGTTTCTCTGATCTGCCCTTCGTACACAGTCACCTGCTTTGTTCCACGGGATGAATTTTTAGAAGCGCTGAACAGGTTTGAAATGTTCCGGTTGCTCCTGTCACAACCCATGCATCCGGTCATAACAAGCAGCGTGCAGTAATGGTTGAGTCCCCCGCTTGTCATTATAGCAGGACTTCAATTCCATAGTTAAATACTTTTAGCAGATCCTTTCCTACCTGTTCTAAAACAGTGGCACGCCAATAAACCAGCTTTTTTTTGGAAAGGATGAAATTGGGAGACAGTGCAGGGGAATACCGCACCGGGCATGAGATCGCTAAGCTGTTCGCGGACACGGTAGTGATAGGTATTATTCTGGTCACGGTAATCCGCAGGTCAAGGGTTCAAATTTCTTCAGGCCCGTTTTTTTATGTGATTTTTTTCCGGGAAAAAATTTTTCTCCATTTCACGAGGGTTATGAATATGCCCGCTGCTGCCGTCTGTGTTGCCATTCATTTGATCCATCCCATCCGCACCCATCGCTCATACGCTTCGGGGCGGAAATCGCGGTTCTCTTTAACGATTGTCTGGAAATATGCCCGGTTGTCAGCAAGAATCGCTTCCTGTGCCGGATCGGAGAATCCGTTCATGACAGCTCCTGCAAGTTTTTTACCGAGTGCTTTTGCGGCGGGTTCCGTTGCATCAACAGTTTCCATTTTCCCACCTGTGGCAACACTGATTCCCCCCACAGATATAACCCCAAGGTAATTGAGCACATGGTTCAGGTACGCAACAACATCATCCCCTCCGGATTCATACGTGGTTGCAACGGAGCACCCGAACTTTCCTGCAAGTACCTGGTAGTGGATGGCGTCGGCGAGCCTGTCGAAGAATACCTTCATCTGGCCGGTGATGTTATCGATGTAGACCGGTGAGCCAAAGATGATGCCGTCTGCTTCCTGCATCCGGATCAGGAGGGAGGGAACATCATCATCATTGACGCAGATACCATTCAACGAGCACACCTCGCAGGCAGTGCAGGGGGTGACATGGTAATCCGCAAGGTCAATCATCTCTGTCTCTGCCCCGGATTCTGCTGCGCCTTCGAGCGCAAACCCCGCAAGCTTCCGCGTGGTGCTGCGGATCGACCTAGGGCTCCCGTGGATTGCTAGGATCTTCATTGGATGGTCAGCTCCTGCTCAGGAGATTGTGTGGCGGGTATTATTATGGATAAGGGGAGGAAGGGGGGGTTCCTATTCAGGCATTAGTAAAAAAAGATTGGCAGAGGACTGCATTGCAACCTCCTGTAAGGGTTACTTTTTCAGGACACCTTCGAGCCAGTCACCGATAAAGGCACCCACGATAAAGATGATCACGAAGATCATAATCTCGATAAAAATACCGAACACTCCCAGGAAACCGACACCAATACTTATGCCTCCGGGAACAAGGAACATCGAGACGAGCACGAAAATAATACCCAGGACGATACCGATGATCGCGCTATTTTTGAGGATGCCCATGAGGTCTTCCTTCCCATGGTGAAAAAAACCAAATGCTATACCGATAATGAAATTCAGCAGTTCAAGCCACACGTAAATACTCCTGATTTAAGCAGAATATCACACTCCCACCACTAAATAGGTTCCGGGTAGTGACGGACATATCTGCCTGCCATATCCTGGATTATAATGCTGCCAGGAATGGTGTTTTGATACCTGAAAGGAACACCGTCCGTTATTCAAGGGTGATAAAAGCCTGCCTCCATGGTTTTTTACCAATCACCCTTGGTTTTATGGCCTTGAC
>PLLR01000059.1:3642-13545 GCA_003141335.1 Methanoregula sp.
AAAAAACCCAGGGGGCCACGGGATTCCAGCTGAATCTCAATTTCATCAAAATGGGACTGGTTATCCTTCCCGGTATATAGTCGTGTGATTCGCATGTTCTATCCTCTGGTACGTTTTTGTGATGTTAAAAATTCCGAAACGTGAAACAGTAAATACTAACAATCGGTGTAAGAGATATAATTTTTTATTTCGTTTCTCGGCACACACTCCACCACCTTTGCTGATGAGATCCTTCCGGAAGGGGGGTTTTCTTCCATATCCCGATATTCCCAGAATCAGGGTTTGGCAGTAGCCCTGAATTCATCTTAAAATTTTTCCCCACAGTACTGGCAGGCTGAAGGGATAAAAAAGGATTTATTTCTTTTTGGACGTTTTTTCCTCGTGATGGATCAATTTGCATTTGTTGACGCACTCCCAGTTCTCGGGTGGGTATTTCCCGTCAGGACCGGGTTTCATCACCGCGTTGTGTTTTGCCCCGCAGACAAGGCATTCCATAAGTCCTGTAGATTCGTCTACTACCTTCATCACATGCTCTTTCTTTGTCATGCTTCCAATTTCTATCCGCGTTGGTGATAAAGCCATGGAATGAGGTATCAGATCGGGTTTTACAAACCGCTCAAGAACGATTGACACACAGAATTTTATAAAAAATATTTTCCCGTGTTTTTTTATGAATGGTTACTTCATGTCATACGTCCAATACATATGTGGTAACTCGTTCACAAAATATCAACAAAGGGTTATGCACAAAAAGTCCGGTTTACCGCACTTTACGTATGCGATGAGCATATGCTGCACCTACAAAAATACAAGGATGCTCCGGTGTCCTGAACAATCCTTTGCATGCCATGATATTTTGTAATCTGTTAATCCTATCACGAGGTTGAATTATGGAATCTATATCATTTGAAACCCCGCAAGTCTTTGTGCCTGATCCTATCCATATTCACATTCTTCAGGCAGTCGGTGATAAACAGGGTTGCCACATAAGCCATGTAGTCCAGCAGCTCCTCTCAAGTCATGGGGAGAGCAGTGTCAGATCCAGTGTTCGTATCTTACTTTCCAAGCGATATCTCGACGGGGGAAAATCCAGCAGTGAAATTGTGCTCCGGCTCACTTCGAGTGGTCGTCTCCTGCTCCAGAAAGCAGCAGTTGGCTGATCTTTTTTCCGTGTGCTTACCCATCAGCGATAAGCCTCACCATACCTTTCTTTAATTGTTCATGTTCAGCCGGTTTTAAAAAGAGAAGTCCCGCAGTGCCCCGTCCTATCATGGCAGCGTATCGAAATCGATACCTGTATAGAAGTATGGCCCGGGCAGGGGAGCATCACGGGCGTACTTCACATCACCTGCAGCTGGGCTGCCCGGGTGCAGGTATGAGTGCCGGGTTCGCGAGAATCATGGCGACGGCCAGTACTACCAGGGGACCAAAGACGCTGGCAATGACGAGAAGGTGAAGCGGGTGCATGTTCCAACACCTCATCCCGTATAATACCCGCTGAACACCAGATATGCAATCCCGATAAGGATCAGGACTATAATTGCGATCATGATCTTCAGATATGGGATCCCTTCACCCTTTTTCTTTTTCGTAGTGTGTCGTGAGTCTGCACCATATCCACTACCGGTCGCAGTCACTCCACCACCTTTGCCGTACGAGAGCCCTACAACAGGTAGGGGTTTTTTCTTCCATGTCCCGATATTCACACAATTATGGTTGGGCGGCAGCCTGCATTCATCACAAAATTTCCCCCCGCAGTGCTGGCAGGAGAACGGGAGCACAACTTCGTTTCCGCAATGATCGCACCGGGTCATATCGCATCGTTGCCTTTCATCGCATAAAATCCCGCGTTCTGCAGAATCAAACCCCTTATGCTCCTTGGTAGCGGATTTACTATACATGGGGCATTATACCCGGGGCGATGTGGTGATCGCCCCTGTTGCTTTTGAAGAGCGGAGCGGGGTTAAGACCCGCCCTGCCGTGGTAATTGCAACGGGAAGGAACAATGAAGTCTACCTCTGCCCGGTCAGCAGTAAGCCGCCATCAGACGCACCCTGTGTCCCGATTTCCCTGGACGATTTTTCAGAAGGCGGGCTCGATCTTTTTGGCGAAAGCTATGTTCTGACTTCGCGGGTTCGTATGATCCGGAGTGGTGAAGTCATTGGGAAACGGGGACGGCTCACCGAGGAGTCGATTACGTCCATCACGATTCAGGTACCGCAATCACTGATACCTGACAATGATCGGGTAAAAGGAACAAAACGTTCGCGATCCCTGCGATAATCACCGGTAAGGAAAATTCACCATCATCGTCGCACTAAAAAAATTTACAGCATCTTCTGCATCAGGATCACATCGAACGGTTCGCCGAATTTAATACCAGCGTCCTGTAACCTGCCCACTTCAGAAAAACCATGACGCGTATGAAAAAGGATACTCGCTCTATTTTTTGATGCCATATTTGCAACAAGCGAGGTCATACCCATTTTTTTCGCATCGTCCGTGAGCTGGTCGAGAAGTTTTTTCCCGAGACTCTTATGGGTATACTCCAGCTGGATGAAGTAGGTGAGAATCCCTGTTGTCATAAAAGCAGGAAACGGCAGGAGCAGCTTCATTAACCCGAAACCCACGACATGTGCTTCATGCTCAAGAACATAAAAACCGAGTGCCCCTTCACGTAAAAACGAGAAAGAACCAGTCGTTGACAGGTATTTCAGGATATGCAGCATAGCTGGATGCGGCATAGTAATTGAAGATCTCAATGATCGTGTCGTGATCGCTGTCACGGACTTCGCGGACGATTGTTTCACCCGCCCTGTGTGTCACCTCCTGCTTTTTTATTGAGAGAACCGGAAAAGAGTATTGATACATTACCTCATTACTGATTTTCTGTTTTTTTTGTATTAGTCCAGGTAAGCGTCCCATTGACCCTCGGGCAATTATCAAAACCTTATTTCCCGATCTTGACGAGCATCTCTTCAAGTGATGGGTACCCTGACTCGATCTTTTCCACTTTTCCGCCCGCTTCTGCAATAAGCCCGGTACATTCGTTGAGCTCACTCATGTCCGCCGCCTCGCAGATGAAGAACCCTTCCTCCTGCCGGTAGGTTTTTGAATGCCCGATCAGTTTGCCCGGATCGTCAATCAAGAAGAATATCGTATAGGTCAGTGTACCGAACTGGTCGCGGAGCTGAGACATGGTTCCAAAAGCTACCATTTTACCGCGTTTGAGGATCATCACCCTGTCACAGATCGCCTCGACCTGGTATAAGTTATGTGCCGAGAGCACGATGGTTTTGCCCTCCTTTTTGAGCGTGCGCAAGTAGTCGGCGATGAACCGTGAAGTCATGGGGTCAAGTCCGCTGGTCGCTTCATCATAAACGAGAAAACTTGGATCGTGAATGAGTGAGCGGGCGATTGCCACTTTCCGCTTCATACCCTTGCTGAATTCACCGATCTTTTTCCCGTCAGGCTCAAGCGACAGCGCGGCGAACAGCTGGTTTGAGCGGACCCGGATCTCCTGCGCCGAGAACCCGTAGATCTCCCCAAAGAACGCGAGGTAGTTCTCTGCTGTCATCGTTTCATAGAGCCGGGACTCCTCGGGCAGATAGCCGAGAGTTTCCTTAAGCGCAATCGGATTTTTCACCACATCCATATCGTTGATAACCAGTTCGCCGGATGTTGGCGTGATCAGGCCCGATATGATCTTGAGGAGCGTGGTCTTACCCGCCCCGTTATGCCCGATGATCCCAAAAATCTCGCCGTCGTCAAACTCAAAACTCACGTCATCCAATGCAGTAAAGTTGTCGAATTTTTTCGTCAGGTTGCGGGCAGTGATCATGGGGAGGTCACCTTATCGATCAGACTTATCCGGGGTGTAACATATACCTTGGGATGCGGGCATCTGGTTCCCTTAAATAAAATCAAAATAGATGGTCCCTCATAAACCGTTTTGTTGCACTGTTGGCTAAGGAGCTCAACTACACCTACATCGTAAACCATGTTGTGCTGGCATAAACGATCTGCATCAGGGTCTGCGGATTTTTGGATCTGGTGGTTCACTACGAGTGTGGAGGTATCAGTCCGGGTTCAATATTCAAGTTTCAATCCTACATCCATCTCATGTACCGGTGCTACCTGTGCAAGTGCGATCTTTGCTGCAAGCGAGGTGCAGTGGCAGGGATGCAGAGCAGCAGGTTCCAGTGCTGCAAGCTCCTTAATGGTCAGGCTGATACCGGCACTGTCATCATCCATCAGATGATACCCTCCGATCACATCACGAATTCGCTGCTCGCCGCAGACCTGCCGGGCATACCGGATGATAGAACAGATACCGGTGTGCGAACAACCGGTGAAAATGACAAGTCCCTGGTCGGATTTGAACGCGAGAGTGGTATCATCCAACACGAGATCAGGGATGTTCCCCTCCGGGGTAATGATAATCCGCTTTTTAGAGACCATTCGTCCACCATCACACGGGATCTCGCCGAGGAATACAAGATCATCTGCCACACCAGAGACGTGCTCAATGTCACCGGAAAATACCAGCGCAGCTGCGCTTCATCAACCAGGGCACCGATATCTGCGAGCGGGGACATCGGGCGGGGATAGAAGCAGTGCGGGTGCGCAATCACTATCGGCAGTTTATGGGAATGATGTTCAATAGTCACCTCCATGTACCGGCGCATGAGTGGTACAAGCCCGCCCGTGTGATCGATATGCCCGTGCGAGAGCACAACGTAATCAAGATCGAGCAGGTCGATCCCCAGATTTTCTGCATTCGCAAGAAAAACGCCAGAGTACCCAAGATCAAAGAGAATTTTCTTTTCGCTGGTTTCAATGGAGAACGACAAGCCGGGTTCTGCCGTGAAGTACCGGTCGATAAGCGTCGCATTGTCCACAAGCAGGGTGACAGAGAGGTGGGGCATACCAGAAGGTTGAACCCTGGATCAGATAAGAATAAAGACTTCATACATGGGTTGAAAATGACAATTGGTCGCAGGGCAGTGTCAGTACCGATGATTATTTGACCGATACATGATACTACTCTGTACTCAACCATCCCTCCGAACAGGTTCATAGGATTGACCTGACAGATGGTGGTGAATTCGACCAAAGAAAGGACCGCTCATGGGCACGCTTACCGATATTGCCACCATAGCGCGATGGGAAGTGAAGAAATCCTTCTCGATGCTTGGCCGGGATGTCCTGCCATTTGCTATAATCCTCTTTGTCCTGCTTGTGCTGGTGACCGGTTTTGCCGCCCAGACTGGAATGCACTTGCAGGATGGGATGTATAATGTCGGTGTTGACGACCCGCAGATTGCCGAGCTTCTTGCCAGCGATGCCCGGTTTTCTGTGTATGCCATGGACTCATCAGTTCTTCTCAAAAACCGGAACGCATTTGACCTGATCGTAGTCCAGGGCATAGTGTATGGCAGCGAAACCGAGAAGGCCAATGCCGCACAAAAAACTCTCGAACGCGATTATTCGAAATATGTCAATAGCATCTACAACACCGAAAATGATCTCTTTGCTGCATACCCGCTCTGGATCGATACCGAGAGTGTAAAAAGCGAACTCAACTTTTTGGCAACCCAGAGCGGCCAGTATGTCAGTGTTACCCCGCGCAGGATCGCTCCTGTGCCGGAGGGCGAAGTAAAAACTGTACCTACTCCGTCACCAACACTCGCGATCTCACAGGATGAGCTCCGGGAGGGACTGGTCCAGTCGAATGCAAAGAACACCCAGTTCTCACGCTACACTGAGACACTCTCCACCTCCAGCAGCTCGATGGGCAACTTCAAGACACCGTCCCAGCTCTCCCCCCCGCTGCCGTTTGATTCCATCATCCTCATCTTCGTCTTCATCTTCCCGCTCTACTTCACCTCCCAGTTCTTTATGATGAGCATCATGAACGAGCGCATCGAACGCAAAGGCGAGATCCTCCTGTCCACACCACTCAGGACATCATCTATTATCATCGGCAAGGCACTCCCGTATTTTATCGGCATGGTAGCCATCTGCACCGGACTTGCCGTTTACATCAAGGCATCACCGGTTATCATTCTCCCGCTCATCCCGGTCATCTTCTTCTTCCTTGCCAACGCCTTGTTCATCGGCATGGTCTCACGCAGTTTCAAGGAACTCTCGTTCATCTCGATCTTCTTCTCGACCGTTGCGACCTCATACCTTTTCTTCCCGAGTATCTTTGCCAATGTCCACGTCATCAGCCTCATCTCCCCCCTCACTCTTATTGTCCTCACCATCCAGGGTTCTGCCTGGACGGTAACCGACTATCTCTACTCTACTTCACTTTTCTGGCTGACGGGCGCTGTACTGTTCTATATCGCCGCCAGAAATTTCAAGGAAGAGCGGCTCTTTTCCGAGAAGAAACTTGTATCCCGTGTGAGAGAATTCCTGTCAGAGATCCTGTCGCAAAAACATCCGTTCATTTCGCTCTTTTTGTTGAGCGGCTTCTCTATCCCGTTCATCTTCATGGTGCAGATGATGTGCCTCGTACTCTTTTTTAATATTCCCATGCCGTACTCGCTGGTGTTCCTCCTCCTGTTCGCAGCATTGATTGAGGAGATCGCAAAGGGTATTGGGATTTACACGATCTATGCCCGTGATCCTGCATTCCTCACTTGGAAAAATCTTATCCTGGCCTGCGCAGCAACCGCAATCGGATTTCTGGCAGGGGAAAAACTCCTCCTCTTTGTTACGCTCGCACAGATTTCAGATTCAGTCTTTGGCAGCATCCTCTTTTTATCGTTAGGTTCTCTCTGGCTGCCGTTCCTCCTTCACTTTGCCTGTGTGATTATTGTTGCATGCTGCCTGAAAATCTGGGGTAAAAAAGGGTTTGTTCCCGGGCTTGTCATCGCCATGCTTGTGCACTGCCTGTATAATCTCTATTTCATTCTGGGGTGGCTCGGATGAAGATAAAACGCCTGTCTATCATTGCAAAAAAAGAGTTCAAAGGGCTTTATAACGAAAAGACGATCCTTCTTGCAATCCTGTTACAGCTCTTCATCGCCTTGTTCTCATCATTCCTGATGGTAGGGCTCACCTCGATGTATGACCCATCCTCACTCTCGAAATATTCCCATTCCAGGTACAGCATCGCATATGCGGGGAATGAATCGCAGATACTCACCTATCTCCAGACAAGCCCGGATTTCCGCGTCTATCAAATGGATCTTTCCACAGCGGTTGCAGCCCTCGGCCAGCGCAAACTGGCAGCGGTTATTTATGTGCCCGATACGCGACCGGATGCACCGGATCCCGTTAAGATTACGCTCTATACACTGCAAAATGATCTCCAGACTGCCATCGTCGATGTAAAACTCAAGGATATTTTCCTGAAATATGAACAGGACCTGAGGGATATCCGGGCAGACCGTTTAAAAGAAGAGCTCGTCCATCTTCAAATCCAAAAAACGAGCAGGGGTGGGGACTTTTACGAGTTCGTATATGGTCTGTTGATCCCGCTCCTGGTATTCATGCCGGCTATCATCGCGTCGGCTTTGGTCATTGACCTGATCACCGAGGAGTACCAGCATGAGACCCTCGAGACCCTCATGTCAACCCCAATTACCTTTGCGGAGATGGTCTGGGGCAAGGTGCTTGCGTGCGAGCTGCTCGTGCCCATCCAGGCTGGTGCGTGGCTGCTGCTGCTCATGCTCAATGGTATCGCGATCGAAAATGCCGGGCTCATCCTGCTCCAGGTTGTGGTCACCTCACTTATCCTGATACTGCTGGGCACACTCACTGCCCTGCACTACCGTGAGCGGACGGCGGCACAGTTCATCTTCTCAACCGCCCTCGTTGTCGTGATCCTGTTCTCGCTTGCCCTGCCAGCTAACCCCCTCAATCTTATTACCCGTATTGCCGTTGGAACGGCAGGTATGGAACAGTGGCTCTTGCTCGGCGGGACGATTGTTGTCATCTTTGCTCTCGGATACCTGACACAAGGGTATGCAGAAAAAATTGCAAAAACACACAAAACCAGATAAAAATTTAAAAAAAAGAGATGGATATTTTAGTAGTAAGGCAATGCAAGCGGTTCATCAAAGATCTTGTACGTTTTTCCTGCGCTGGTGAGGAAAACCACAACCTGATCACGGCCTCGGGAACCATCCATAACCAGCTCATCACCACGGCGTGGTTTTCTATTGCCGTCGTTTAAGTACTTTTCATCAATATGTCCATCGGAACGGGTAACCCGCATCATAATATTCTGGACAAAGATCTCCCCCTTCCCGCCGTTATAGACCAGGTGAATAGTGGCATCAGGCCGCTGTTTCTCAACATTGATGTTCACATATTGTTCGGCAGGAAGTGTTTCCACTGCAAGCGGTGTCGATACAACAGTGGCAACAGAGGTGGACGTTGTCGGTGGAAGTGTAGGGACCATAGTTGTTTCCAGGGGTTTGATCTCGGCCTGCGTCGGGCTTGAGCAGCCGGCAGCGAGCGCACAGAGAACGAGGCAGAGTGTGGCAAACAGAATCAGGTGGCATTTCATAAAGAATGCTTTAATTTACTTTATATTTCTGATTTGCGCTCTGCAATGGAGCTGATCGATGTCTGCCAGCAGGTCCAGAATTTTTTCAGCAGTGCACGGTTCCGGGCAGGATAAATGCATAAAATAGCAGGAAAGAACAGTTAAATTAAAAAGGACACCCGGATTAACTTTACATATCTGGAGTAAAAAGGAATGTTCTGTCCAAAATGTGGAAAAGAGACTGATGCTTTAGGAAAATTTTGTCAGTGGTGTGGGGCGGACATTGTTTCAATCCCGGCAACACCCATCGCCACTCCTGAAGAAGACGAGGGATCCGATGTCGGCGTATATGCCGGCCTTGGCAGGCGGTTAATAGCGTTCATTGTTGATGCAATTCTCATCCTTCTCATGGGGATAGTCGTGATTACATTTTTCTCCCTGACAAACGGGATAAGGTATGTGTATTACCTTTCAGTTCAGAGAGCCCCAATCGATTCTCTGACGGAAGCGGGAACCGTTGACGCGGCATTATCACCGATTATTGCTGTGTTTGGCATGCTCATCATTATAATTCCGTGGCTCTACTTTGCCGGATTTGAATCTTCACGCAGCCAGGCCACACCCGGCAAATTGTTGATGCGCGTCGTAGTGACTGACCTTGAGGGTAACAAACCCACGTTTGCACGCGTTACACTCCGTCACTTTGCAAAATTCATATCAGCCCTGATTATCTTCATCGGGTTCCTCATGATCGGTCTCACGAAGAAACGCCAGGGACTTCACGACAAGATTGCCAGTTGCCTTGTACTCCTCCAGGAATAATTTATCCTTTTTTTTACATTTTTTCCCGGTGCACCTGTTGGAGCAACGAGGGCGTAAAAAAATGCAGGTTACTGGTATTTGATCTTCATCCAGAGTAAGAACAGGATGAGACCAAAAGTAATGATATTTGCAGCGATGATAGGAAATGAGTTGATCCAGATCCCATACAGTGTCCACAGGAGCATCCCCGCAGCAAAGAGCAGGAGCATCGCAAGCGAGAAATCCTTGGTCTCTTTGAGTTTCCAGGTACGGATAACCTGCGGGACAAACGAGATGGTAGTGAGGGTTCCGGCAAGGTAGCCGGCGAGAGCAATGGTATCCATAAAAATTCTCCAGTATAATTATTCCTGTAATAATTTAAGGTGATTATGTAACATCCGCCAAAAATTAGATCTGAATTAAATTTGAAATTGTATAACCGCTCTTGGGGGCTTTGCCCCCGCCACTCGGACATCCCCTAATTGCGATAATCCCCAAATTAGGTCATACGGCCCAATCGCAGTGCGGAGGGATGGGTAAAGGGAGGGGGGATACAGGCACTGGCCCCTCCTTTATATTATTAGGACTTACGCACTTGG
>PLLR01000104.1 GCA_003141335.1 Methanoregula sp.
GGGGGCTGGACGCGTAACACGATCCGGGCGCCATTCAACAGGTCGGTCCGGCTGAACGCGATCTTCGCACCGGCAACCGTGAAGAGATCGTCGGGGTAGTACGCGCTCGTCCCCGCGTCGTGCTCGATCCGGACCTCGTGGCCCGACTTCGTGAGCTTCTGGACGACCTCCGGTACAGTCGCCACGCGCTGTTCCCCGGGGGCTAGTTCCTTTGGAACTGCGATCACGACCGGTATGGCGGTCGGGCCCTTAGAACCGTCCGGAATTATACCCTTCACCTCCTGTGCGATGATGGGGGTGCTCATAATTCCCACTCTTCCTGTTCGACTTTTTCGATACGGAACAACCTTTTCACTCCATGGATTATCTGCAATGTATCGTACAAATTTACTTTACAGTCTCTTTATCTTACGCACATGGACTGCCACACCGCGGCGCGAACGCAGGATCTCATCCGCCGGTAAGGCTGCCCGTCCGGTAGCGTGTGCACGCGCTCCAATGACAAGAACTTCATCACCGTCACGGATTTCCGGGTCTGCTTTCACCACGCCGGGAATTAAGACATCCCCTTCAGGAATGAAATCGTCAATATACACGCGATATCCTTTAGGGATAAGATTCCAGCCGTCAAACGTGGGGCGAAGTAAACCGGTGCCGGTATCAATCGAGAAGATCTGGACATTTTTTTTGCTGTAAAACAGTTCCGGGTAGTGCCCCCGCACCGTGGTGCCTTTCGTGTCAAGATCGCAATCAAACTGGTAAGAGACCATGCCATGAAGACGGTCATCTTTAATCCGCCGTTCCCCTGCAAGGGCAGAATCAAGCGCGTTGAGTGCTGAATCGCTTGTGGGGTGCTCCAGGCAGGAATATTCCAGGGTTATTCCGCATTGGTCAGCTGCCATCCGGGCTACCCTGAGTGCACCACCTTCAAGATGGGCAATGATCCGGCGGTACGCGTGGCGTTTGAAGTAGCATGCAAGGATACCGGCAATCACGGCACATTCTTCAGCATCCCAGTACCCGGTAACCGGCACATCATAATGCCCTGCAGGGTAAACGCACTCAAGTTCGCGGGGAACGAGCCCGAGCGGGGACGTTACAATCAGTTCATGGGCGCGGCCGGCAATTGCCAGCTGGAATTTCCGGTGGCTCTGCGAAAGGGAGTAGGGTTTTTTTGCCGAACAGGGGAGGAGAACTGCTACATCGGTTTTGGGGGGGATGTACCGGGTGATCACCCGTTCTGCAAACCGCCGGACCTCTGCCCGCTGCAGGGATTCTCCCGAGTTTGCCCGCATCACGCCACTGCGGGCAACAGGTATGCGTAGTTCCATGAACGGGTACTGGTTATCGAGATGCCGCAGGATGGCAACGTGTGCCGCATTCAGCCGGCAGCGTGATTCAACCAGATCGCGGAGCCGGGATTCTCCGATGAAGCGGGTTACGAGCGCAATCTCGTGGAGAAGTGCCTGCCGGTTATGCAGCTTCAGGTTTTTCTGCTGGCACCCGGTACAGGTGCAGATCCCACTACCGAGTGCATCTGCAGGAAACTCTCCTTCCGGTGTACAGAATTGTTTCCGGGCGGTTTTGAGATCAACTGCCCGGAAATCAAACAGGTCAAACCCCGAGTAGCACAGGATATGCATATTTGAGGGCAATGCGGATGCCGGTGCGTACCATACGGTATCGACCGGGGTTTTTTCTTTTAAGGTAATGAGCCAGTCTACATAATTCCGGGGATTCAAAAATGCCGTCTGCCAGCCGGCCACGATTACACAGTCGCTGCTCTGTGCACGATTATCTAAATGCGGGTGAATGGTAACGGGTTGTCCTTCATTCCCGGGAGAATAGTGTTTCACCAGTGCTGGTGGAGCACAGAGAGGCATGTTTGTCCCGTCACGGGCATCAAGTTCAGGAAAGAGGGTTTCAACTGCCATCGCCATCGGCAGGTCCAGGGTAGTTTCGTCAACCTGGAAAATGCCGGTGCGGGCAAGTCCGTCCCGTTTTTTGATATTAAACCTGTTCATTGCGCACCTCAATATCGCCCACTGCCTGCATGACGATCTTCTCCCACGCCGGATTACAGGAGACCACGATCCGGCTGCCGGGATGACTCTCTTTCAACATCCTGATCCCGTTGCATCCCTGCCTCACCATGGTCTCATCCCACTCAGGGATTTCGCTCTGCCCGACAGGGAATGTTTCTTTGAGCTCTTTTGGATAGGGACCAAACGGCGGTTTGAAGAAGAGTGTAGTGTCAAATTCGTCACGTATGCCACCATCAAAGGCAATAAGGACATTTTTTCCAAGGATTAGACGGGAGAGCATCTGCTGGTACCGGAACACTTCTGTCCGGGAGCAGCTCTCGTCCCCCCGGTAGAAAAACCGGCGCTTGGAGACACGGTCCGATTTTTCCAGGGTAACAGTCCCTTTCAGGAACGCCCGGTAACCGGCAAGAAGCTGCGGGTGACCCCGGCATCGTTCATCGACCAGTTCCCAGAGCGTCCCGTCAAAAATTGCCTGGCGAATCCGTGCGATCTCGGCGACTGTCACGTACAGGTTGTGGAGTGCAAGCAGGCGCTCCCGGTCAGGAGCAGTGCGCAATTCTTCCTGGGTGTGCGAACGGCATACGGTGCAGGCACAGGGAAGTTCAGAGAGTTCATCAATTTTGAAACTGCCATGCGTGGTGAGATAGCGCCCCTCTTTTGCAGAGAGTGCATAGGCAGCAGAATCAAAAAGATCGCAGCCCATTGCCGTGGCAAGCGCAAACATTGACGGATGGCCGGCACCGAACAGGTGAACGCATGCAGCAGGTGAAAGGGTACGTTTTGCCGCCATGACTACACTCACGAGATCCCGGTACCGGTAGGATTCCATGAGAGGGACAACCGCACCAACAGGACAAAAGGTGAAACCGAGATCGGTTACTTCGCGGGCGGCTTGTTCACGGAGATCCGTAAAAATACCGCCCTGCACCGGACCGGCAAGCGGTGCATCCTTACCAAAAACTTCTTTTGCTTCGGCCAGGCGCTGCATGGTTATGGCGAGTTCACGCCCGGCTGTTTCCCGGTCAGAAGCAGGCGAAGTCGGGATGTCCAGCGGCACCCAGATGTCGCTGCCGATATCCCGCTGGAAGGCGAGTGTTTCAGTATTGGTGATTGAGACCTTCCCATAGACCGAGAGCTGGAAGGATCCGGAATCGGTCATGATCACGCCGTCGAAATCCAGCACCTTATGCAGTCCTTCTGTAACAGCCCGTTCCCGGTACTGCTTACTCTGGGAAAAGATGTAGGCGTTGGTGATCAGGGCCTCAACTCCCATCGACTGCATCTCTCGTGGGGTGACGAGCTGGAGGTGGGGGTTGATGACGGGGAGAAGCGCAGGGGTTTTTATCGTCTTTTTCCCGACGGTCAGTTTGCCGCAGCGTCCCTGGATGTCGCTGTACAAACTCTCAAAAGCAATTGCCATTTTTTATACCTGTGCACTGGTATGGTCCCTTTATATTTGCGGTATTGTGGTTAAACGGTTGCCCTTAATTAGTGTTCAGTGAAGATCTGCCCTTCAAACGTGAGCACTTCAACATCTGCGCGAGTCCAGCTTCGCCCGGGCAGCCCGGCTTTTATACAGGTGTGTTCAAGAAATGTCCTGCTGTCCCAGCCATATTCCGTTGCAACCTGGGGAAGCAGGAGTCCGCTCGTTCCCCTGCCCCGCATGATCAGGCCATGCCTGCCCACTTCAACCTTTTCCGGTCGTTTATCCGGCTCACCTTCAAGCGGGACGGGTACCGTCAGGATCGTAACTTCGAGCCGGATGGATGCAAGTTCGTCCTTACGAACCGGGGGAAACCGGGGGTCTCCGGTTGCAGCTGCGACTGCGGCGTCCTCGATTGCATCCCCAAGCGGCATGACCGGATACGGAAACCCGATGCACCCGCGAAGTTCCCCCGCTTTTGTAAGCGTGACAAATACCCCCCGCTTCTCACTAAAAACCGGGGTGAGTGCAAGCATGGGTTTTGGCTTTTTTGCAAGCGCATAGTCAATGGCGCCGCGTGCAAGACGGACCGCCATTTCACCTTCACCAGAGCTGAGGAGGTTCACGGACATCTTCCCCTGATATTGAGACTGTCTTTGTGCACCATGGTTAACAATCTATCGACTATAAAAAAATCCTGTGAACAAACCCTGTCACGTGCGCTGTGCTTATCTCCTGAAAACTCAAAGTACTACAGGAGAGGGAGAGAGCGGCCGACGGTGACTTAAGTGTCGCTGAGGAAAGTCCCCCCACCCACCGGGCACGCAGCCGTACACAAGTACGGGTGGCGAGAGTCACGGCAATGGCACAGAAACGACACGGCCTGTTTTCAGTCATGAAGCGATCGAGATGGTTTACCATCAAGTGCACACGAACGGTGTGATAACTCGCTGAGCGTCAACAAACAGGAATCGGTGAAACGGCGAACCCCTGCGGGTGCAAGTCAGAACAGGACCATAGGGTCGCCCGGTACCTGTCCGGGTATGACGCATAGCTGAATGCCGCTAAAACAAAAGGAGGCTTACTCCTCCCACTCACTTCT
>PLLR01000044.1:0-1730 GCA_003141335.1 Methanoregula sp.
TTCTGGGTCTCGCCTGTGATCACGTTTGGCAGTGTCGGTTTCTTTCTCGTTAAATCGATGCGTGAGATCCCGAAGGTACCGGGATCGAAAAGGAACAAGGCACAGTAAATTCCCGGCCTCCTCATTTGAGTATTTTTTTGTGAGTATCACTACCACAGGTATGACAATTTACCATCAGGTATCGTCGGGA
Source organism: Methanoregula sp. (assembly GCA_003141335.1). GTDB lineage: Archaea > Halobacteriota > Methanomicrobia > Methanomicrobiales > Methanospirillaceae > Methanoregula. The sequence continues at coordinate 191 of PLLR01000044.1, forward strand.
AATCATCTAATGTTTTTTCCTCATGGAAAACTTCTGCCCGATACGCCCGATCTGATCCATGCACCAGAGTCCACCTTTAAGGACCGGGACGATTACGCCCATCATACCCTCCATCTCTTTTGACACCTCCCTGAGCCGGACAGGGATTGGCAGGTGCTGGGGGCAGATTTTTTCACATTTGCCGCAGTTTTTGCACAGCCCGGCATAGGAAACACTGGAGAGTAATCCGCCATGGCGTCCAAGGTAATGGAATTTTGCACTCCGGTCATGCGGGAAAAGGTGGTAAGCATTGTAGAGTGAAAAACAACCGGGAATATCAACACCCGCCGGGCATGGCATGCAATACCCGCAACCCGTGCAACTGACCTTCATCAGTCGCTGGTATGTATCCCGGACCCGGGCAATAATCGCGAGTTCCGAAGGGGAAATCGAATTGGGGAACGCTTCATTTGCTACCCGAAGATTTTCATCAATATGTATCTCGTCGTTCATACCGGAAAGTACCACGGTGACTTCAGGATGGTTCCATACCCAGCGCAGTGCCCATTCGGCTGGTGATCGTTTGATTGGTGATTCATCCCAGATTTTTTTAATCTCGTCCGGCACATGCCCGGCTAGATTACCGCCACGGATCGGTTCCATGATCATAACCGCAAGTTGTTTTTCTGCAGCATAGACCAGTCCTTCAGTACCTGCCTGGTTGTTCTCATCAAGATAATTGTATTGGATCTGGCAGAATTCCCAGTTGTACGCGTCAACGATCTCTTTTAAGCTTGCAGTATCACCATGGAACGAGAAGCCCGCATTTTTTATCCTCCCGTCGATTTTTGCCGCGGTGAGGAATTCACAGGCACCAAGAGTTTTCATCTTCTCCCAGGTACCTTTTGAGAGGCTGTGGAGCAGGTAGTAATCAATGTGATCGGTATGAAGTGTAGCGAGCTGTGAGTTTAGAATACGGTCCATGTCCTGTCGTGAATGGACTGACCATGGTGGGAGTTTTGTTGCGATCCTGACTTTTTCCCGGTAGCCATCTGCAAGTGCACGGGCAAGCACTTTTTCACTTTTGCCGAAATGATAAGCAGGAGCTGTATCTACATAATTTATACCGTTATCGATAGCATATCGCAGCTGCCGGATCGCACGTTCTTCATCAATCCCACCGCCTTTTTTTGTCGGCAATCGCATATAACCGAACCCGAGTATAGAGAGTTGATCGCCGGTTTTGGGAACTTTCCGGTAGAGCATGAAAAGACACCTTCTCTTTTTCCTGAATTGACCGTCATTGGGGTAAGCACCCGAAATATAAATTTTGGATAAACTACCCGTTTAATAACTGATTTTTCTCTAACAGATGAATAATTCTCCGCATCTTTATCCTTTCTGGATCAGACCGATAATTGTATCTCAATACCTACTCTCCTAAAAAGACATGGGTGAATCACCCGTTCAGGATTCTTCATCTCCCGCCATAGGACCTGATGTGCTTCCAGGCACGGTGATACTGATCGAATCTGGTATCCTCTTCATTGTAGATCCCGGG
>PLLR01000044.1:1787-8471 GCA_003141335.1 Methanoregula sp.
CACTGTGTACACAGGGGTTTTTCTATCACAGGATCCAGAGGTATATCTGCTGCGGTAAAAATCGAAGTGAACCGTACTCTCGGTCCAAATTTTTCTGTCAGCACCATATTGTTTATGCCAAAATTTCTTAAAACCTGCAAAGCAGGCAGCATGGCGGTGAGAGAAAAAGGCAACCGGTTTATCCTTCAGGATGCTGATCGACGCGTAACCGTCCCGGGGGATCCAGACAGAGGGGAAACCTTCAGCATTTAGGAGTAAGGAGATCCGGTACCCGTTCGTGTCCAGCAGGGTATTGACCGTCCGGTACAGTTCGTGGTAGAAGACAGATGGTGCCGTTTCCACAACCGGCAGGCTGACAGGGAGCCCGATGACAATAACCGTTTGAGTTTTAAAAAAAATTGACCGCGGCCGGAATTGCTCCGGAACCCAATTTTTTAACGGAGGTTCATCCCACCGCACGGCCGGAGCGAAACCCACGAGGGGTATATCCAGTTCCGCACATTTTTTGATGATCTTCTCTTTCAACGCCATGCTCATGATCTACCATCAGACTGGAGGTAATAAATGGATTTGGAGATGCTCCGGAATTTAAAAGAAGCATCTTTCCGGACCGGGCGGTGTGAAATGTTTATTACCCTCAGAGCCAGGAGAGAAAGCGTGAGGGAAAAAACCATGGCTTTTATTCCTGATCCCATACTATTGGTAAATCTTTTACTGTATGCAGTCATCCTGCTGCTGGGATACCTGGTGTATCGGAAACGAGGTACCATCAGTGCGCTGTTTATTGGAATTGCGTTTGGCATGTTCGGGTTATCGCACCTCAACGCATTATACGAGCCTGCCTTGTTTCCTGAAGTTACCTTTGTCCTGCTGAGGATCTGTGGATACATCCTCGTGGCTGCTGCACTCTACCTCCTGCTCACAGAATAACCTGACCTGCTGAACCGGACAGGATACGATGATGACAAGACCCGGGAACACACATTAATTTCCCATCACTGTGCAGATGATCGTCCGCTCGCGTCCTGCATTTACATTAAGTTCCAGGAGAACTATCTGCTGCCATGTTCCGCACAGCAGATCTCCACCGGCCAGCGGTACGGTTAACGATGGTCCGACCAGGGCCGCCTTTACGTGTGATCGCCCGTTGCCATCATCCCAGCGGGTGTTGTGGGCATAGCCTGCATCATCCGGGGCGAGGACAGAGAGTGCTCGTTTGAGATCTGACAATACTCCCGGCTCGAACTCAATTGTCGTGAGTGCCGCAGTCGAATGCTGCACAAAGAGGTGGACGATTCCCTCATGTACGTTACTGTCGCGGACAGCTTTTTTTACTTCTGGCGTGATGTCAATAATATCGCCTTCGCGTTTTGAGGTAACCTTAAGAATTGTCCGAAACATCAGTGCACCGTACACCGATCTTTAATCCCCAGCATAAAAAATCATTCCTGTTCTGCAATTGACCCTGCATTACCTGTCTATAAAAATTGAAACATGAAAAAAGATCGGGGGTTGTTTTATGGTTTTTAGAGATTTATATCATTATTTTCCGGTTCTGAATTGTTGTTGTTTTCCTGCACGGCTTCAATTTCAGGCTGAACAATTGCGACGCCGATGACCCTGTCTTTATCATCAAGGCGTATAGTCCGGACCCCTTTTGTTCCACGCCCGATAATCCGTATCTCGCTGACGGGCATACGGATGACAACTCCTTCTGCGGTCATTACGATGATCTCATCCGTATCCAATACAGCACGCGATTCGATGACTATGGCATGACGTTCAAGCTGCATATTTTTGACACCCATGGTTCCCCTGCCGTGCCCACGGAAGTCGTCGAATTCTGTCCTCTTGCCAAAACCAACATCAGAGATGGTGAGGAGGTGATCTTTTTCGACAAGGGTGAGTGCCACAATAGTATCCTCCCCCCGCAGTTTCATCCCCCGTACACCGGATGCATTTCTCATGACAGTACGCACGGACTCTTCATGGAACCGAAGGCTGAAGCCAAAACGTGTTGACAGGACTATCTCTTTTGTACCATCTGTTACAATAACATCGACAAGCCGGTCGTTTTCTTTAAGCCGGATCGCATTCGTCCCGACAGAACGCGGGTTTGAGAACTCATTCTGCGGTATTTTGATGACCTGACCGAACCTGGTCGCAAACAGCATGTACCGGTCCTCCCTGAATTCCCGAATCGGGATGACCGTTGTTACGATCTCGTCTTTTAAGTTAAGGAGATTGACTATTGGTTTGCCTTTTGTGATACGGGAACTCTCGGGGATCTGGTAGACCTTGAGCCAGTAGACACGACCGATATTTGTGAAGCAGAGCAGATAATCTTTCATACCGGCAACAAACACCGATTCGACAAAGTCCTCATCCTTGGTGGCCATGCCGGTGATGCCATGACCGCCACGCCGTTGTTTGCGGTAGGTGTCAAGGTCAATGCGCTTGATGTAGTTTGCAGTCGTGATAGATACAAGAACTGTCTTATCCTCAATCAGGTCTTCATTTGACAGGTTGCTTGTATCGAGTGCGATCTCGGTCCTGCGTGCATCACCGAACTTTTGGGCAACTTCGGTTGTTTCTCTGCGTATCTCGTCTTTGATGTTGGCTTCGCTGGACAGGATGGTCTCAAGCCGGGAGATCTCCGTTTCAAGTCCTTTTTTCTCGTCCGTAATCTTCTGCTGCTCGAGGGCTGCAAGACGGCGGAGCTGCATCTGGAGGATTGCGTTTGCCTGCGGTTCATCAAGACCGAAACCGGCAATAAGTGCCAGGCGGGCATTCTCCACCGTATCAGAAGCTCGAATTGCGGTGATTATCGCATCAATTTTTGAAAGGGCGATAAGCAGCCCGTTCAATATGTGGACCTTTTCCCGGGCTTTTTTTAGATCAAATTCAGAACGGAGCCGGATAACCTCAATACGGTGATGGACGAAGTTGTCAAGAAGTCCGTGCAGGGTAAGTGTCCTTGGCTGGTTGTCAACAATCGCGAGATTGCTCACCCAGAAACTGGACTCGAGTGCGGTGAGTTTGTAGAGCTGGTTGAGAATGACTGCCGATATTGTACCCTTACGGAGCTCAAATACAACGCGGATACCATCCTTGTCCGACTCGTCGCGAATATCGGAAAGCCCATCTATCCGTTTCTCCTTTACCATCTCTGCGATGGTCGTAATCCACTGAGCCTTGTTTACCTGGTAGGGCAGTTCGGTCACAATTATGCGGTCACCGCGGTTACCCCCCTCGGATTCCTCAATGGTAGCAACCCCCCGTACGATCAGGTGTCCCTGTCCGGTGGCGTACACATCTCTTACGCCTTCAACCCCCATCAGGACACCGCCCGTCGGGAAGTCGGGGCCCGGCATGATCTTCATGAGGTCCTCAACCGGGATCTCCGGGTTATCGAGATATTTCGAGACGGCTTCGCAAACCTCCCGCAGGTTGTGCGGGGGCATCTTGGTCGCCATGCCAACCGCAATTCCGTCAGTTCCGTTAACGAGCAGGTTGGGAACCTTGGCGGGAAGTACAACAGGCTCTTTTAATGATTCATCATAGTTCGGTACAAACCTGACAGTTTCTTTGTCAAGATCCTGGAGGAGTGCCTCGGCATACTGGGAGAGCCTGACTTCAGTATACCTGCTTGCCGCAGCAGAATCGCCATCTATCGAACCGAAGTTCCCCTGCCCCTGCACGAGCATGTGCCGGTACGAGAACGGCTGTGCCATCTTGACGATCGTGTCATAGATGGATGTATCGCCGTGAGGGTGAAACTTACCCATCACTTCACCGACCACTCTCGCGCTCTTTTTGGTGGGCTTGTCACTGGTATTACCCATCTCCCACATTGCATAGAGCGATCGGCGGTGGACGGGTTTGAGCCCGTCGCGGACATCAGGAATCGCACGCCCGATAATAACGCTCATCGCGTAGTTGATGTAGGAGGTTTTCATCTCGTGTACGATACTGATAGGTTCCACGCGATGAGTGAGCGGTCCGCTTGCCGGTGGGGTTGCATCAGATGTCAAGGTTTGTCACCTCCTTTGCATGGCGTATGATAAAATTTTTGCGCGTCTCAACGTCCTTACCCATCAGGATCTTGAAAATCTCATTGGCCTCCATGGCATCTTCTATGGTGACCTGTTTGAAGATCCGGTATTCCGGGTCCATAGTCGTTTCCCAGAGCTGCTGGGCGTTCATCTCACCAAGACCCTTATACCGCTGGATACTGACTCCTTTTTCGCCCATAGCAGCGGAGACTTTCTGCATCTCCTCTTCCTTATAAACATACTTCTCCTCCTTACCTTTTGCAATGCGGAACAACGGGGGCTGGGCGATGTACACATAACCAGCTTCGATGAGTTTCAGCATGTACCGGTAGAAGAACGTGAGCAGGAGCGTCCGGATATGAGCCCCGTCAACATCGGCATCGGTCATGATGATGATATGATGGTAACGTGCCCGTTCGGCATCGAATTTTTCACCAATACCGGTGCCGATAGCCGAGATGAGCGTCTGGAGTTCGGCGTTCTTTAAAATCTGGTGCTCACCGGCTTTTTCCACGTTTAAGATCTTGCCTTTGAGGGGCAGGATTGCCTGGAACTTCCGGTCTCTTCCCTGCTTTGCACTTCCACCGGCAGAGTCACCTTCTACGATATAGATCTCGCTCTTTGCCGGATCTCGTTCCGAACAGTCAGCAAGTTTTCCCGGAAGACCGCTGCTCTCCAGCGAACTCTTGCGCCGGGCGAGATCCCGGGCGTTCCTTGCCGCCTCGCGGGCTTTTGCTGCAGAGAGAGCTTTTTCAATAATAATCTGGAGCACTTTGGGATTCTCATCAAAATATTCGGTAAGTGCGGCGTAAACCAGCGAGTCAACGATGCCTTTGACACTGCTGTTGCCAAGGCGCATCTTTGTCTGCCCCTCGAACTGGGGATTGGCCATCTTGACTGATATGACAGACGTAAGCCCTTCACGTACATCTTCACCACGGAGGGTTAACAGGGGATTCTCCTTGATCAACCCGTTTCGTTTCGCCATCGTGTTAATGCCACGGGTGATGGCACTCCGGAATCCTTCCAGGTGCGTACCCCCATCGCGGGTGTTGACCGAGTTGACGTACGCGAAGAGTTTTTCATCGTATGCTGTGGTATATTGCATCGCTACTTCGAGTTCGAGCTTGTTCTCGACATCCTTTTTTGTGATATCAATCGGAATTGGGTGAAGACACTCTGCCCCCTCGTTTAAGTATTTTACAAATTCGACAAGTCCCCCCGCGTAACAATAGACTGCCGTATCACTGCTGCGTTCATCCGATATTTTTATTGTCAGGCCGGCATTGAGAAACGCAAGTTCCCGGAGCCGGTGTGCGAGTATATCGTAATCGAACGTAGTCGTCTCAAATATCGTTGCATCAGGAACGAAGTGGATGATAGTTCCCGTCATCTTTGCACCAAATTGTACAAGGAACGACTGGCGATCTTTTTCTTCTGTCTCTGCCGGATCTGGTGAAGTGACTGAACTATCCTGAGCACCGGTTACCGGTGTAGTCAGGGGGGTTTTACTGAACGGTGCGGGTATACCGAACCACTGCTCGTACCGTGCAATCATATCAGGAAGGGTTTCCTTGCGCGATATAAGCGGGCTGGTTGGTTTGCCCTGGCAAAAGCGCATCTCATAGATATTGCCATCCCGGTACACACGGGCGGAAAGCCAGTTGGAGAGCGCATTAACCACAGAAACACCAACGCCATGCAGACCCCCGGAAACCTGGTAACTCTCCTTATCGAACTTTCCCCCGGCATGCAGGACCGTGAGTACGACTTCAAGGGCGCTCTTTTGGTTTTTCTCCATAGTATCTACGGGAATGCCACGCCCGTTATCGATAACCGAGACTGAGCCGTCTTTATTGATCGTTACGGATATGAGCGTGCAGTAACCGGCAAGCGCTTCATCAATAGAGTTGTCCACGACTTCATAGACAAGATGGTGCAGTCCACGGGTATCTGTGCTGCCAATAAACATTGCCGGGCGCTCACGGACCGGGGTGAGTCCTTCAAGAACGGTAATATGGGATGCATCATATGTTTCAGTCAAGGAAAACCTCCGTTAAAAAATTGTAAAAAAAATACTGTATCGTAATCACAATAATTATTGGTTGTTTGATGACTTAAAGGATAAGGCGTAAAAAAAGGCTTTTGGTATAAAAAGGATTTCCCCCGTTACCGGAACTCACCGATCCCGGCGTCCGCGATCCCGAGCCCGCGGTCGATCGCAACGACGAGCCGGTTCAGCGTGATGATCACGTCACTCGCGTCCTCCTTGTCCATGTTGCCTGGCTGGTGCCAGATTACTTTTTTTTGAGCAGCGTGGTGAGTTCTTCAATCTCAGTACCTTTGAACTTCTCCGGCAGCACCAACCCGTCGACATGATCCCCGGCACCGAACCATGCCTCTTTTGGGGGAAGTGCAAAGTGACGGGTGATTAGTATAATGCTTGTGATAAATCCATGGCCAAACGGATATTCCATGATCAAAAGATGGTGACAGGTGCTAAAAAAAGGTACTGTCAGAAAAGGTGTACTGCAGTCAGCCAGATCGTTAGTGGGACCGCGATAATAAAAACCAGGCAGAAGGAAAGAAATGCCCACTCATATCCCCGCAAGGGTTTTTTTGTGATGAA
>PLLR01000096.1 GCA_003141335.1 Methanoregula sp.
TCCTCAGGCAAACATTTCGCCTTCAACATCAACCGGGCCACGGGTGAAGTCAAGACGTATTTTGGTGATTGCGGCACGGAAATCTTCCTGGGTGATAGCAGGGCGTTCCTTGCGGATCGCAAACATACCGGCTTCCATGCAGATTGCCCGGAGGTCAGCTCCGTTCTTGCCTTCCGTCTGTTGTGCGACTTCCCTGAGATCTACCGTCTCGTCAACCATAAGCGCCCGGCAATGAACCTTCAGTATTAACAGCCGCCCGGTCTCATCCGGTAGCGGGATCTCGATAATCCGGTCAAACCGCCCGGGCCGGAGCAGTGCCCTGTCGAGGATATCGATCCGGTTTGTTGCGCCAATGATCTTCACGTCGCCCCGGTTCTCAAACCCGTCCATGCCGGCCAGGAGCTGCATGAGCGTACGCTGCACTTCGCGGTCACCCGANNCTCGCGGACGAGCCGTGCACCTTCCCCGATATATTTCTGGACCAATTCGGATCCCACCACCCGCATGAAATGGGCGTTGGTCTCGTGGGCAACAGCTTTTGCAAGCAGCGTCTTTCCCGTCCCCGGTGGCCCGTGCAGCAGCACACCCTTGGGAGGCTCAACGCCGATCCGCAGGAACAGTTCAGGTCGCTTCAGCGGGAGCTCGACTGCTTCTTTTATCTCGTTGATCTGGGTATCAAGCCCCCCGATATCCGCATAGGTTTCCTGCGGGAAATCCACCAGTTCCATACCATAGACCTGAGCATCAAAGCTGGTGGGGAGAAGTTCAACGATCGCCAGCGACTGCTGGTTGAGCGTACATCTCACACCCGGCTTGAGTTCCTCGGCAGCAATAGATGGAGAACTCCGTACCAGAAAACGCGGGCCTGCACTGCTCCTGACAATTACCCGGGATGCATCGACAATATCAGTGATAGTGCCGATGATCAGCGGAGGGCTGCGGAGCTGCTCACTCTCACTTTTGAGTTTCCGTACTTCCCGTTCATAGCGGATCTTCTGGGTTTCGATATACCTCTTGTCCGCTTCCACCTGCCGCAACTGCTCGCGGAGTTCAAGATTGCGGGATTCGAGGTTTCCCACACGCTCCATCATCTGCACCTCGAGCTCATGCTTGTCGTTCTCGATCTGGCTCAGTTGCCCGCGAAGCTGTTCCGAAAGTGTGCGATACAACCGGTAGAGATCTTCAGGAGTCTGAGGGTCTTGTGACTGACGGAGGGTGTCTGCCATCTCGTTCCTCAATTAGCTATATAGGGAAACTGCATATAAAGTGTTTGTGAGAATATGCAGTGCGAAATGTGTGGCGAAACGATTCGTGGCACCCCAAAATTAGTCCGGGTTGAGGGGGCCGAACTCCAGGTATGCACCAAATGCGAGAAATTCGGCACCGAAGTGCAGCAGGTACGACGTACAGATCTTGTACGCCCGAGCGCTGCAGCACCCCGACCTGGGAGAACGCCGACGACAGTAGTCCCCGCTGATCGGAGAAAACGGGATCTCTTTGATTACATGGAAGGAGAGATTGTGGAGGATTATGCAGCCCGCATAAGGAAAGCACGGATGGATAAAGGACTCTCCACAAAAGATCTGGCCATGCAGATAAAAGAACGTGAACACCTCATAAAAAAGATAGAGAATGGTGAACTGATCCCCGAGGAAATGGTAAGGAGAAAACTGGAGAAGATACTGGAGATCCGGCTGATCGATGCCCCGGTCACGGAAGCAGAAAAAAAAGTGCAGGGTAAGATCACATCAACGCTGGGCGATCTTACTATCATCAGGAAAGTAAAAAAATAACGATACTTTTTAAATTCTTTTCCTTTTTACGCAAGATCAATAACCGCATTGTGCAGGATATCCAGCGTATCCCGCATCGCCCGTCCCGCATCCCGGAGGTGGTGGTAGATCTCCCGTGTCCGCAACGCATACATCGCATCATTTGTCCTGAGCAGATCGGTCATTCCGGAGATGTATAACTCCTCCATCCCATTATAAGCATCCCGGGCATGGCCGATCTCTTCTTCCACTGCATCTTTAGCAGTGTTCAGGTTCTTGATTCCCCGGGAGATACACTCAGTACCGCTGAGAAGGTATTTTGTCATATCAAGTATTGTCTTATCCGGTTGAACACCAAAAGCGTACATCTCTTTTGCGGTCTCCTTTGAAAAGTTGAGGATATAATCCATCTGTCGGGAGATGCTGTAGATATCCTGCCGGTCAAACGGTGTGGAGAAGGATCGGATCAGCTTATCCTCCATCTCATGGCGCATAGTATCCATTTCATTTTCTATGCGCTCAAGTTCATGGGGATTTGAAAGAGGACGTGTTTCCAGCCATAAGACGAACGCCTTTACTCCGGAGACGGTCCGGTCTGACTGGTGGGCAAGCATGGATTCAAAATCATACTCACGGGGGAAAAATGCGGAGAACAGGTTCTGTTTTTTCTCCGGCTGCGGATTTTTGTGTGTATTTTCTTTCTCAATAACCATAGAGGATCACACTCCGGTAAAAGGGGAAATGATCAGGTAAAGGACGGCTGAGATTACCATGGTGACTGGTATGGTAATTATCATTGCAATCAGAATATGCGTTACAACGGACCATTTCACTTTCCTGGGATTCTCGGCTGCACCGACGCCAATCACGGACATCGTGATGACCTGGGTGGCTGATACAGGCGCCCCTGCCAGGGTTGAAATTGCAAGGGATGAAGACGAGAAAAACTGTGAATCAAATGAGTGGATGGGTTCGATTTTGAAGATCCTGTGTCCCAGCGTGTTCATGATACGCCATCCGCCGCTCATGATTCCTGTCGCGAGCAGGATTGCACAGGTAATCCGGGCCCAGAGCGGCACTTCTGCAGCCGTTGAGAGCCCGGCAGCGAAGAGCGCAAGGGCAATGATACCCAGCTGTTTCTGTGAATCGTTTGCCCCGTTGGAAAATGCCATGACCGCTGCAGCGCACCAGTTAAAGAACACAATGGTTTTGTTTGCCGATCTTTTTGCATTGCGTAAGATGAAACCGCTACTCTTGTGCATCAGGAAACTCCCGACGAATCCAATCAGGATTGAGATTACAAAAAAGAACAGGATTTTTACCAGACCGGTAATTTCATACGGAGGGCTGACCAGCTCATCAAGACCCCAGAAGATGCTGCCGATCCCGGCTGCAGCAATGCCGCCTCCGATAAGACCCCCGATCAGGGAGTGCGTGGACGATGAGGGGAGCCCGAATTTCCAGGTAATGATGTTCCAGACCGTTGCAGTCAGCAGCGCAATCAGGAGCACCAGCACAGTCTGATCACGGGAGGGCGGGATAAGCAGTCCGGAAACGGTAAAGGCAACAGCGCTCCCACCAAGGATCGCCCCGAGCAAAGACACACCTGCAACAAAGATGATCCCCGCTTTTGGTGCTGCAGAACGTGAAGCGATGAAGGTCGCAGCAATGGAACTCGCATCCTGAAACCCGTGGGTGAAGGTAAATGCGAAAGCCAGAACTACCGTGATAATTGCAATCTCGATCATGAGACAAGCTGCAAAGGCAGATGCACCTGATTGGGGCTGTACAGAACCCTGCAGCGTACCCAAGCGCTATATTCACACTACTGCTAATAAAAACATAGTGAGTGGAGAGCTGGTCTGAGTAAAGCTGACGGGTGCAGCTGAAAGGAACCCCTTTTCCCGGATCACCAATCACCACTCCCGGACCCTGGCAGACTTACTCTCCCTAATTCCGTTTCTCCGTCGGTGACCTCTTCCCGCGGGACGTGATTTTTCTTTCCTGGTTGCAAAAAGTGACGAATTCCGGCACATGTTTTTAAAATACGCCCAATCTGTTGTTTTCAGACCAAAATCTGAATTTTACGGGCAGGAAAATGTACGCTAATGGACACTATTGGGAGGCAAAAGTGAGGGGGGCTGGGGGGGTAGCACGGTCAAAGGGAAAAGAACACCTGTTTTTGGGGTCGGAAACCTGGATTTTCTCGTCGGATACCGTCGTGACAAGGTTTAGGGACTCCTTAGACTCCTTAGAAAGGTCATTTGACCCGTGGTCGGATTGGCCCGTGACAGGTCTGGTGATTTGACCGGGTCAGTGTTTTTTTAGTGTTCCAGTAGAAGCCCGGATATGCACTAATATATAGGGTGGTTTTGGAGAGAATTACGTCGGTGATCGTCGGAAGGTGATGGGGGGGGAGGTCTGTCCATACCGGTTACACTCCCTTCGGGAAGGTTGCGGGCGATCTCTGCGGTAATTTTCCCATCCCCGCACCCGTTATCCAGCACCCGGGAAGTCCCGGCGAGTCCGAGATTTGCAATCAGTTCCTGCGCCCAATGGTGCTGGGCCGGTGAACTCTTGTGATAATCGGCTGCATTCCAGGTAAATGAGGGTGTGTATCTGGTGAAGGCATGGGGGTATTCTTCCGGAGGAATATTCCGGATTTTTCAATTATGAATCTTCCCGGACCAGCCGGGCCCCGAGTTCGTACGCCTTCTTACAATCCAGCGGGAACTGCTCCTTGTGCCGTTTCTTCTTTGCCTCCGGATCAAACCGGGTGGCAACGTACCTGGAATAATCATCGAACTGCAGCGTGTCGGTGACAAAGAAGGACTCGCACGACCCGAAGATCCGCTCCATTGCCATCTCAGTTCCTTGTGCGTTCCGTTCAAAGCCCATCTCTTTTACCATGTCGTCCGTTGCCCCGGCCGTGTAGATGAAGGCAGTCCGGATCTTTTTCTTAAACAGCGAGGATCGCTCCGCGTCATAGACCAGGTACGGGTAGATGAGCCGTTCCAGGAAGCACCGCGTGACACCGGTCGTTACCCCGAGATAGATGGGCGAGCCAATCAGGATTGCATCGGCTTTCCCGATCTTTTCAAGGATCGGCGCAAGATCGTCGTTTACCGCGCAGTGCCCGTAGCTCTTCCCGCCGGCCCGCTTGCAGGCAAAACAGCTGATGCAGCCGGTGAAGTCAAGGTCGTACAGGTGGTACAGTTTTGTCTTTGCCCCTTCTGACTCCGCGCCTTCCAGCGCATGCTCAAGGAGTTGTGCCGTGTTCCATTTTTTCCGGGGGCTCCCGTTGAATGCAAGAAGTTTCATAGACTCTTCTTGACGGGCCGGCACAAAAAGGTTGATAGATGGCCGGGGTGATTCCGGAACCTGAATAATGAGCCCTGCCCGGACACCGGACATCCCAAATCTCATCCGGCCCTGACTTTTTCTGTCCAAATGTGGCTAAATATGACCTCCCGGGTTCCCGCCGGCAACTGCCTGCCATTTCCGGGCCCTGTTCCGCATTTTTCCGAATTATTACCTCTGGTTTTGGGATTTTTAGGAAAAGAGGTACAACAGGTTACGATCCGGACTCCGTTGTACCAAAATTTCCTTCGATACTTCGATAACCCGAAAGGGTCTCCCGGATCCCGGTCTCTGGATCAGGCCTCCGGCTAAGACCCCAAACAGTCTAACCCCATCCGGCCTACCTTTTGCCGTCCAAATGTGGCTAAATATGACCTCCCGGATTCCCGTCGATGAATGCGTGCTATTTCCGGGTCCTATTCCGCGTTTTTCCGAATTATGACCTCTGAAATTCGGGGTTTGGGGGAAAAGAGGTACAACCTGACCATTTGCAGGCTCAGATGTACTAGAATTCTCACGGGGGCGTTCATGACCTCGATGATCCTTTTCCCCGACGATAACGGTCTATTCCGGTGGGCGGGGGATTGCGGGTTCAGGGGACTCGACCGGATTATGTAGAAGGAAAACAGATCATAGTCCGGTTTTGGTCTGCATGAAAATCCCGGGAAAAGTTCCCCGAAATAATTTCCAGCAAAAAAAACAAAAATTTTACGGCCGGTCAGACAAGCGTCTGTCCCGACACGAGCCGGTTCCCCCCGCGATCGATCTCGACCAGCGAGTTCGGCGTGACCAGGAAGAACCGCCAAGTCCCGTGCTTTGACCGAAGCCAGAGCTCGGCCGTGATGGCCGCGTCCCGGGCAATGATCCGGAGCTGGGCGATCTCTTCTTTGAAATCATCGGCAAACTGCTGGATGGTCGCGAGGATCTCCGGCGCGAACATGACCCGGGCGAACGCGACCGGGACCTTCGATATGATCGCGATGTCGAAGACCCGCTCCGGTCCGAGACCCGACATCTGGATGATGCCACGTACCTGTGCGATCGGGATTGCTTCCGCGAGCGCCCGGTGGGGCCTTGATCCCCGGCTCATGCGGGATACCTCCGGATTTTTTCTGTACCGGAATCCGGGAGATGGCTGAACTGAGCCAGCCGTCCCGTTCCGGTTTTACGATTGAAATCTCTCATAGATTGTTACCTC
>PLLR01000082.1 GCA_003141335.1 Methanoregula sp.
GGAGTCTCCAGTCCCCACGGGTGGGAGTACAGCCCTTTGTTGGCGGCAACGATAATATCACTGACAGCAAACCCGTTGCGTTCGACGCCGAATACATAATAGAGTTTCAGGCCCTTGAAATCCTCGATGATCGCCGGATCTTCTCTACTGAGACTGGCATTTCTCCATGACCGGGAGGCAAAGTTATCCGGCCGGTCGATAACGATGCGCCAGAGCACCACGAGCGCGTGCTCCCGTGCGGTTTCAACCGGCACCACATTTTCCTCGATCAACTCCTCCGTGATCGGACGGTCATCCTGTTTATCCGGTGTCCTGTCAGGTTCGGGGGATGAGAGGCCGGGAGACGATGTTGCATAATATTTTCGGATAATACTCGCATTTTGCTCTGATAACGGGAGCCGGACATCGATACCCCGTGCCATTGCATATTCCACAACACTGCTGGCGTTTGAATCCTGCAACTCCCACTGCGCAATTCGGGTTGTGTATTCGCTCTGCGGGATGGAATCAAGATAGGACCAGGCATATTCATGGCCTTTATAATCTTCAGAAGGATGATCGGGAACGATTTCATGCGTGAATGCATCGACAATGATCCTCTCGCTGGCTCCGGAGCTCGTATTCCGGACCATGAGCATTCTGCACAGCATCGGGTAACCTCCGCTGTAGAGGGCAGGGATATTCGACAGGATAGGGTAAGACGGGTACCGGGCTTTGATGATATTTTCTGCATCCTGTGCAATCCTCGAATGGTTGTACGAAGGTGGCCCTTCATAGATCCGGAAAATCCCGTGCCCCAGAAGTTTATTTGCGGCGGTCCAGATGTAGCCGGGGATATCATTTCCTTTTCTTAAGTAAAACTCGTAATACTGCGGCTTACCGTTAATATCATAGAGGATGACCGGTTCGGGATCGAGTGCCGCAGAGGTCCAGTTCGGATCAGAACTATAGGGGCCATCGATGGTAAATGACCAGAATTCTGCAAGTGACTGGTTGTAGGCGGTTTCGATGGGTACGGTGTTGGGATCATTATTAGAGGAAAACGAAGTAGAATTCGATAGATTATCCCCGAAATTACCGGGAGATCCCGCAGAATCTGAACAGCCTGCGGTGAGAACAATCGCACATAACGATACCGTCAGCATCAGAAACAAAACGTTAATTTTCATGTTTTNNTGTCTGATTTCCTTTCTCACTAATCATCGCGCCGCTGGGAACCTGAATCGTTCTTCCAATCGCCTTCTCAGTAACCGGATCCACCATGAAATCCGAATATAAACCAGAGAACTTTTTTTGTGAATATTACGCTACAATACGTTAACGCTATGTATCTGCCAGTATCTGACGACGTCCCTTCATACGTAACAGAGGGTCTCATCCCTCCCAAATTCCACGACGTTCTGGCTACAGAAAACGGAGATACTCAGATCGGACAGAAACGAGTCTGAGAGATTTTCCGGTCACCGGATGTAGAACTGCCCATCAAGCGGGATCTGCTGCCACTCGTCAGGATTCAGTTCCCGAAGGTTCTGCATCTCAAAATTCTCCCGGTTCGTCTTGTAGTAATCGGGGAACGAGATATCAACATGATACACCTCGCCGGTGTCCGGGTTATAGAGTCGGTCGCGGTCAAGGATCACATCATCCCACTTCTCGGCAATCCGGTCCTGCGATTCCTGTCGTTTCTCAAATACCTGATTCTGCACATCTGCCTGATACTTGCTCACTGCCCTGCACTCCTGCTGCCATTCGGGGGTCACTGACTGCGATTCGAACACCCGGACAAGCACCTGCTCTTTTGCTGCATATTCTGACTCCGGGGCCAGGATACAAAACATACCGGCGTTCCACCAGGGAGTGCCCGGGAAATCCGCTGCCCATATGATCGCAGACCCTTTCATCGCCACACCGGATTTCGTGAATGTGAAATCGTAACTGCCGGCATTCGCGTTCAGTGCGGTGCTGAAAAAAGATTTCGTCTGGTCATCGAGAGGATGGGTGGCGACGATCCTGACGTTTGTGATCCCTTTCAGGTTCGGATAGTACTGCTGGAGATACGCGGACTGCCCGATCCCGGGGAGCACCGATGTAAGGAATGTATCCGGTGCGACATTCCCGTTCACCGGCATGTTCTGGAATATGGTGACCCACTGCTGCCCCGATGCGCCATATAACTGCCAGTAGTCGACCTGTCCTTTCTTCAAATCATCTGACTTAAAGATCATGAACTGCGACAGGACTGCGGTCTGGGTCATGTACTCCTGGTTCTCAGCAGCCCACCAGTTGATGGAGCAGGTATCGGCCTGCTGCTGGTAGGCAACCCAGCCTGACGGGATTTTCAGGGTCATACCGCCCGGGAACTGCGGCAGCGACGGGTTGAAGTATACCTGCGGCCGTACTTCCTGCAGGAGTATTTCTGTGGTCGGCTGGGGCCGGCTCTGTGGGGTGGTGAGTGCAAAGGTGCTGATAATTTCCCGCATCACGTCCTCTTTTGCGGCAAATTCTGCAGATGGTGCCTCGTATGCGATGAAGAGCCCACTCCCATCTTTGACCATTGAAGTCATGACAACGGTCATGGGGGTCCCACGGACGGAATAGTTCCCGATTATTTCCACGATAGCATTGTCTGCACTCTTCTTTACCGACACCACGTTAAAATCCGGGTGCTGCCGTGCGATTAGTCCTGCTGTATAACTGGTCAGTCCTACGGCAGAGGCGTGTGCGTTTTGGCCTCCCAGATAGATGGGCCAGATCAAAACCGATGAGGGAGTGCCCTCTTCCCGGACGAGAAGATAGTTGTCATCAGCAATCTGGACATTCCAGCCTGACGGTGCCGCAAGGGTATACCCCTTTGCAGTGTCCGTGTATTGCGTAAACCCGGTTGGCACCGGGATATGCGTCTGCCCGTCTTTTGTACCGCTCTCGTCAAGGCATCCTGCCGCAAGGATAATCCCGGCCAGGAGGAATATGCAGACCCCCTTGAGCACCGGCGCTTTATGACTCCCGTCCATGAGGAAGTATAAAATCTGCCCGGGCAATAGGTCTTTCTCATGGGGAGATTACCCAAAACATTTTCCCAAACTCCCCGGCACNNAATTGTTCACGGATCGCAAACATTTTGTTCATGGAACGTGAACCACTGCTGACCTCCAATCCAGAAGACTGCACACAAAAAGCGGTATTTCATGGTGGGAATAAAACACTGGTACGGGAAATCACATGGCTGCCGTAGAACAGTATGTAGTTGACGAGAAAGGAAACAAGGTCGCTATCACCCTCCCGCTCACGGAATACCAGCACCTTAAAGAAGATTTCCACGATCTTGCCATGGTCGCTGAGCGGCGGGACGAAGGTACCCTGAGCTTTGCCGAACTGAAGAAACGTGTCCTGTGAGCAGCCGATTCCTGCACACGGCAATTTCCTATCCGCGTTCTGAAAGACGCATTCCGGTGTGCGAGAATGACTGGTTTTAAAAAAGGTTTGAGATCCTAAAAACCTCTCAGTCTTTGCTGCCCACAAAATAGAGTAGGGTTATTCGATTTTCATGGTTCAGGAGTGAAAGTTATAGGTTCATGTTCGTTTCTCCAGAGCCAAAAACTCCGAAGTTTATATTAACTGCCACGTGTACCAGATGGTATGAAAACTTCGTTGCTTGTTGCACTTGCCTGTGCGATTGCCCTCCTGCTTGTAGCAGCCGGGTGCACCCAGACCGTCCAGCCCTCGCCGACCCCTTCATTGGTGCCGACGACCGTCCCGACCAAAACCCCGACTGCTGTTTCGACCCCTGTACCCACAACCCCGATTCCCGTACCGACAACGATCGCACCCACCATTCCCCTCCCGACGAGCATCAAGGACACGCAGCTTCTCTTCACTATCTCCGCACCGAACGGGTATGCGGGCACAACCATCCGGGCGACCACGTCCGAATACAACATCCTCTATAAAACGACCCTCTTCAACCCGGCCACAGGAGGGGCCAATGGGACCATAAACAACAACAGTGGTAACTATACCGAGCTCGCCGACTCGCTGACCATCTTCTCTTACTCCTCGTCGCTCAGCGTGGACCAGAATATCCGGAATATCATCCGTGGTTCCGGTATAGTATTCAACGAATCTACCGTCACGTATAACGGGATCACCTACATCCGGTTCGACGCCGAGAGGGATCCCTATTCCGGAACGCCAGGCGAGACCGTAATCTTCGTCGGCAACAAGGCCTCGGCAAACGAGAATGGGTATTTCCCGGTAATGATTTACACGATGACCCCCAACGGCAAGCTTAGCCAGGCAACGTATGAAAACATGGTAAAGTCCTTCCGGTATTACACAAGCAGGAATATCGGCAACGCCCTTGGTGAGGAGACTGACAGGCCTCCTTTCTACCAGTAATTTTTTTCCTTTGCAAGGAATTGGGGGAAGCGAAATTCGAGGAGGAGAAGAAATTCATCAGAATTTCTTCGACCTGATGAGAGTTCACCTGCATATCTTTTCACTCCCCACCTCCCCCAGCCCATCCAGCTAACGATCGCCCCTCGAAAAGGTGCTATTAGCGGTCATTTCGGCGCACGATTCATGCTGAATCCAGCCAAACGGGGTGCAATATGGGTTTTTCCGAAAACAATAATGCTGGTTTTTCGCGAATTAGTGTTGTTTTAGAGGCCGGAACCCCTTCGCGGGAAGAGGGTCTCCGACGGAGAAGTGGATTGGGAAAAGTGTATGTCTCTGTTGACTTGGACAACTGCCTTATTTTGCACCGCCCAGTTTTACTCGCCGGGTCTCCAACCCTTTACCGGGCACGCCGTTCAAACCGTGTATGATTATTATATCAGGCTGTTCGATAAAAAACCATTATGGGATCTTTGCACGGAATACTACTCTATGGAGTGACACAAAATGACCACGATACTTGTTGACCAGGATCTCTGCACCCGGTGCGGGATCTGCTCTGTTGTCTGCCCGATGGCGATTGTTGAACCTGCCGATGAGAACACCCTTCCCACGGTTGTAGATGCAAAAGCCGGCATGTGTATCCAGTGCGGGCACTGCGAGGTCTCCTGCCCGTCGCAGGCCCTTATCCTGAATGTCCGCCCGGACGAGAAGGTTCCCCTGCAAGCCGGTGCTGGTACAATCTCTCCAGACGACATGGCGTTCTATCTTAAGAAACGCCGGTCCGTGCGGCATTTCACCAAAGATCCCGTGCCAAAGGAGAAGATAGAGCAGGTGCTCGATATCGCCCGGTACGCGGCTTCGGGAGGCAACGGGCAGCCGGTGCAGTGGATTATCGTGCACGACCCAAAGAACGTAAAAAAGATCGCCGGGCTGACCATCGAATGGATGAAGACCCTCGTGAATTCCAATCATCCCATGAGCGGCCGCATACCGATGCTGATCGCCGCATGGGACGGGGGACGCGATGTTATCTGCCGTGGTGCCCCGCACCTGCTCTTTGCCCACATACCGGAGGGCAACCCGGTTGTATCCGTGGATGCCATCATCGCCCTCACGCATTTCGATGTCGCGGCACCGGCATTTGGCATCGGGACCTGCTGGGCGGGATTCATTGCCATGGCAGCCACGTCCTACGAACCGCTCCAGAAGGAAATCGGCCTGCCTGCGGGACGGAAATGTGCATATGCAATGATGTTCGGCCACCCGCAGTACAAGGTCTACGGGATCCCTCGCCGGAAACCACTTGAGGTAACGTGGCAGTAACCCTGCCCGTCTTGAAAAACAGAAAGGAACACGACAATGAAAGTACTTGCAATCAACGGGAGCCCGCGGAAGAAGTGGAACCACCCTTGTTGCATCCTATCTCAATAACCGAAAAGGGATAGGTATTGATATCGATCCGCACTATTGTCAGATCGCCCTTGACCGGTTGAAAAAAGAAGGTGGAATGGGTCAGACCAACATCACCCAATACTTTACTTAGTCCAATGCAAAACTAAAAAGCAAGGAAAGCGGCACAACTCTGTATTCGCACATTCAAAACTGATCCACCTGGCTCATCCGCGAAACGTCCACACAACCGATGGCAACGTGACCGAATCCATCTGCTCCGCCTTCACCGCCGCTGTGTAGCATATCTTACAAACCCGCCAAGTGTCCTGCTGGTAATTGGGACGAGCCCTCCGTTCTGCGGCGAGTTTTTTTTAAGAAGTGTTTAATCTTAGTTTACATTTCGGCGGGGGTTAGCCCATGTGGCGAGGGGCGGAATGTCAGGGAATGATGGGCGAGGTATTGTATCTTAAAAGATATGAAAAATGACCAGAATGGTAAAATCAGACTGCGGCGCTTTCAATTCTTACGTGGCTGATTATGAGATCATCTTCCGCAGGGATCTCCGCATTGTCCTCTTTGAGAGCCTGGATATGCAGTTCGATCGCTTCTTTTGTATTGCCGATAATCTCCTCAACGGTCTCGCCCTGAGAAAAGCACCCGGGCAGTGAGGGGACCTCTGACCAGAACCCGCCTTCTTCCGCCCGGTGAATGAGAATCATATAGTCCATAATTTCCCTCACAATAAATTGCTAAATTCGTCTTCAGTTAATCCTGCCTTCTTAATAGCTGCTTTAAGAAGTCCGATCTTAATGTCTTTGGGAACCGGGATAGTAATGATCTGAGCATTGGGCATTTTGATATTCACATGATCCCCTTTGCCCGAGCGAACAATGCCTCCCGCTTTCACAAATGCCTTCACGGCGTCCTGACCTTTTACGTTTCGGAATGCACTCACACACTATCTCCGCTACTATAACATAATCCTGTTGGCTATACGAATTTGATCATTTGCTTCTTTAGGATCTGATTCGCACAGGAGTTGAGCGGGCTTTT
>PLLR01000073.1 GCA_003141335.1 Methanoregula sp.
CATGAAGTCGGGCACCTCCTTGGCCTTGAACACTGTAGCGATCATGAATGCATTATGTTCAAACCCGACACCCTCGATGAACTGGACCGTAAGAAAAAGATACTCTGCACAACGTGCAGGGAACATCTGGAAGCGCACCTCATTTCAGACTGACAGGTCATTTACCCGGCCCACACACCCGGTGACTATCAAGGGAAAAGAAAAGAACCGGATACGGAGAAAAGGATGTTCGCACGGGTGCTGGTTGCAACAGATTTCTCACGTTTTGCCGACAGGACCCTGGAGTGTATCGGTGAGATTCCCGGCATGGAAAAAATATTTCTTGTCCATGTACTCAACAAAACACCGGTTCCGGCACATTCTTCAGTATTGGGCCATTTGCCTGTCGCACCGGAAGAACATGCACAGCAGATGCTGGAAGAGAAGGGACGCTATCTCGAACAGACAACAGGAGTACCGGTAAAAACCGTCCTTGTAAAAGGAACCGGCGGGGATACAGCCGCATCTATTATCAAAACTGCAAATAACGAAAACATCTCTCTCATTGTCATGGGGGCGCGGGGAAAAAGTATTTTCCGCGGGATGCTTGTCGGGAGTATTTCTGAAGGAGTAATCCAGAAAGCCGGGATCGATGTTCTCGTAATGCATTTCCGTGGCCTTGAAGGCAATGATGATACCCCCCTCGAAAAATTCTGTACAAATATTTTTTCCCATGTCCTGTGCCCGGTTGACTTTTCGATCCCTTCAGAAAAAACCCTGGGATACTTAAAAAGTATGGGTTTTATCAGAAAAGTCACCCTCCTCAATGTTATCCGTGAGTCAGATCCTAACCAGGACCAGCAACCAAAGGTCCGGGATGCTGAACTGCGCCTGGCTGGGATCAAAGCAGATATTGCCTCGCAAGGTATCAGGACGGCTTCAATTATTCGATCAGGGAATCCGGTCAATGAAATCTGCCGCGTGGCTGATGAGCAGGACGTGTCCCTGATCATGATAGCGAGATACGGGAAATCGGACTATGCAAAAAATATTCCCCTGGGAACTGTTGTCTCCGGGGTGGTAACAAAGGCACAAAGACCTCTTTTTGTCCTGAGCCCTCACATCAGCCTCACGGTCATCGTTAAGGAACTTATGAAGGCTGAGTTCCGGCTGGCAGAACAGGTATGGATGTCCTATCACCAGCAGAAAGTGGATCCTGATACAGACAGGATCTTCGGGGTATTTGTTGAGGGAGCGCTTGCTGCGGTTGCCCGGTGCAGGAGGCATCCTGATGGTCTTGAGGTGGACGGGGTTTACGTACCGGATGATTACCGGGATCGCGGGTATGCACGAAAAGCCGTGCAGGTTCTTATCGATGCGTGCGGCAGCGAACCGCTGTATATGCACTCCACCCTCGCACTCGTTAAATTCTACAGCTCATTTGGTTTTGAGCCGATCCCTGAATCTGCATTACCCGGGAGTATTAAAGAGCGGTTCAACTTTGCCGGAGGTGAAATGAAAGGTGCAAACGTCTCCCCTATGAAGCGACCAGCTCAGGGTGTACCGCACTAAAAAGGGCAGCATTTTTTTAAAAGAAGGGTTCCATGAAAAATAGGGAATGCCCGAAAAAGCACCATTATTGTGCCAGTACAAAACGGATATTCTGGTATCAAAGATATTTTTCCTTATCGCACCAAATCACCATTGAGAAGGATCTGGTATGGGACGCTGCTGTGCAATCATCGATTCGATCTGTGCTGAACATGATAATCCAGGACACCCGGAGTGCAATGCCCGTCTGGTAAATGCATGCTCAGGTATTCCCCGCGATGTTGCCCGTCTGGCTTTTGAACCCGCATTACCTGAGGATGTTGAACGTGTCCATGACCCGTGTTATCTCTCATGGCTTGAGCAGCGGTGCTCAGCGACTGCCACGCTTGGCTGGCTGGATCCGGATACCTATATCACCCCCCGTTCCTTTGATGCTGCCCTGCATGCTGCCGGCGCCGCAATTGCTGCGGTGGAGCGATCCATAGAAGGTGAACACTGTTTTGCCCTTGTGCGCCCCCCGGGCCATCACGCTGAGTTTGATCGCGCTAGGGGATTTTGCCTGATCAATAACGTGGCGGTTGCTGCGAAAAAAGCCATGGAACACGTTGACACCATTGCGATTGTTGACTGGGACGCCCACCATGGGAACGGAACGCAGAACAGTTTTTATGGCACGGACCGGGTGCTCTACTGTTCAGTGCACCAGGAGCATTTTTTCCCGTATTCCGGCACTGTCGACGAAGTTGGCGCCGGAGACGGCAAAGGATATACCATAAATGCACCGCTGCAGGCAGGCTCGACTATTGCCGATTACCAGTTCGTTTTTTCTGAAATCTTTGTCCCTGCGATCGAGCGTTTTTCCCCCGATGTCATGATCGTTTCGGCCGGGCAGGATATTCTCTTTGATGATCCGATTGGAATGATGAGTATCCGGCCGCAGGATTTTGAAATCCTGACACGGATGCTTGTTCAGGCTTCGGGGATTCCTCTTGCTCTGGTGCTGGAGGGAGGGTATAGCCCGTCCCATGGCGCGGCGGTTCATCATATATTCGCAGCGCTTACATCAGGAGGTCGGGTGAATGTACAAGGTATGCCCTCAGACCGAACACAAACCATTGTTTCATGGCTGAAATCAGAACACCGCCTTCCCTGATCTCACGTTGAGGAAAGGATATCGATTTCCATTGTGCTGATCTT
>PLLR01000040.1:0-423 GCA_003141335.1 Methanoregula sp.
GGCGGTTTGAGTGCAGTTTTTATGAGCGTGATTCTTAAAAAAACTGCCTTGCCCAGCGAGGCCCAAAAAAGAGGTAGCCGAGCGACCCCATAAGGGATGGGACACATCAAAAACGAAATTTGATAATTGATAAAATATCTAACCCACATGAAATAGTGAGGAGGATTTTTTATGCTTCCTTTATGCATCCTTATTGATCTCTATACTCTCACCGGGCTGCAGTACGTTTACCTTGATATCGGTGGTTTTCTCAATTGCCATCTTGAACGGTAGTGGATCTACAGCAATCTTGTCCCATGTATTGTAATGGATGGGTATTACCATTTTAGCTCCAATGAAATTTGCGGCCATCATCGCTTCAGCGGTTCCCATGGTGTATCGCCCGCCAATCGGGAGCAGCGCAACATCCGGGTGATAGAGTTC
>PLLR01000040.1:453-6867 GCA_003141335.1 Methanoregula sp.
GTGCCCCCGATATTCATACCTTCGACCGGCAGACCCTTTGACGTTAAGTATTTCGCGATCTCGGTTATCGCAATGGTCTTTTTCGCAAGGGCAACTGTTTCTCCCATATGATCTTCGTGCCCGTGAGTTACTGCGACAAGATCAGGGTTAGTACCAAGAACACTTCCGCCTTCAATGAAGGGATCGATCAGGATTTTTTTGGATCCCGTGAGGAGCACACAGGCATGCCCGAGCCAGGTAAGTTGCATATATGCAGATCAGATTTTATCGGGATGAAGGTTTCGCGTTCCTTTGCGCAGGTCGGGAGCGCACCGTCACTAAAAAAAGGGATTGGTTATCCGGTCCGGGGCGGACCGTTATGTCACATCTATCAGTTCAGCTTCGGTGATATCGATGGAATCTCCAAGACTGTCAGCAGTTGCACTGCGAGTCATCTGCTCGGAGAGGTCCCGGTCTTCCATCACGTCACGGACTCTTTCAATATATGTCTCAATGGTGAGATCTTCCTGCTCCTCTATCACGTGCCGGTATTCGCGAAGGGTCGATGGACTCACGCCGAGTTCTTCGGAAACCTCTTTCATGGTCTTGCCGGACTCGATCAGTTTTTCCATCTTCACTTTGTCAAACGGCATCTTGAAGTCGAGCTCCCGGAAGAGCTTGAGCCTGACCCGTGCACGTGCAACGGTCTTGCTGAGCTTCTCATCACCGAGTTGGCGGGCAATTTCTGTATCATTCTTACCTGCATAAAACAAGGTGACAAGTTTTGCAAGCTGGATCGGTTTTAAGGATGTTTTGAAGATTCCCTGTTCTGTGATCTCTCTCATCACGAGAGCGACCTCGCGTTCGATCGCGTCGCTGTCTCTCAAAGTACCATGAATGTTCTTCATCGGCTCGACGATCTTTGTCTTGCCCGACATGGTACTGAAGAGTTTTAGAAGCTGTGTCTTGCGTTTGTCGTCTGTCATTGCATACCCCGTCATGGGATTAGGATATACAATACTTCGCCTCCTATTTAACCCTATCTTTACGCGTTCTTTGACCAAAAGAACTATAAATTGGTGCGGGATTGTATATAACAATAATGAAATTCCTTAGAGAAAAGAATTATTTTTCTCAGGGTTTTTCTGTAATTTTTCTTGTTAATGTAAGTCAGAGAGATACTAAAAACCTCAACGGAGTATATCTCATCGGTCATATCATAGAAAAAAATGTGGATAATGCCCCAAGAGAGAACTTTCATTCACTTGACGATATTTTATCAGATTATTGCCCCATCTTACAATTTTTTTTAGGAGCGGTGGTAAACGTGCAGTACCGCGTGAATTATAATAGCTCAAAAACCAATAAAAACGCACTCAGGACGAACTATACAAGAAGTGATGGATATTGATACAAGGTTGTCGTGATGTTTTTGAAAACGTGATGGAACTTGCCAAACGCCGCGGGTTTATCTGGCCCACATCAGAATGTTATGGAGCGGTGGCGGGATTCATTGATTACGGTCCGCTTGGCGCGATGATGAAACGACGGGTCGAAAATATCTGGCGGGATTTTTACGTTATCCAGGAAGGTTACTACGAGATTGAATGCCCGACGATTGCACAGGAAGCAGTTTTTATCGCCTCCGGGCACGTGAAGGGTTTTTCCGACAAGATGTGCCAGTGCCCGCACTGCAAGGAATACCTGCGGGCTGATCACGTTGCTGAGGGTGGAAACATACCCAATGCTTCGATTATGAAAAATGAGGAGCTTGCTGCTGCAATCACACCCTGCAAATGCCCTGCCTGCGAGGAGGTGCTTGGCAATGTTGAGGTCTTCAATTTCAACCTCATGTTTTCAACAACGATAGGCCCGGGCTCACAGCGGACAGGTTACCTGCGTCCAGAGACTGCACAGGGAATGTTTGTTGACTTTTCGCGCCTGCTCAGGTTCTACCGGGACAAGCTCCCCTTCGGGGCAGTGCAGATCGGCAAATCCTACCGGAACGAGATTTCACCCCGGCAGGGCATGATCCGGCTCCGGGAGTTTACCCAGGCAGAGGCAGAAATCTTTGTCCACCCGAATGAGAAGAACCATCATCCATCATTCAAACGCTATGCGGAGTACCGGATACCGCTGCTTACCCACATCCAGCAACAGAAATGTGAGGACCCTGTAGAAATCTCAATGCGGGAAGCTGTTGATAAAGGAATAATTGCCAACGAGTACGTTGCCTACTATGTTGCCCTGACCCACGAGCTCCTGGTTACGATCGGGATCAAACCCGAAAGACTACGGTTCCGCCAACACCTTCCTGATGAGCGGGCTCATTACGCCGCGGACTGCTGGGATGCAGAAGTTTACTCCCGGCGTTTTGGCTGGGTGGAAACCGTGGGTATAGCGGACAGGACTGATTATGACTTAAACGCTCATGCAAAACAGAGCGGTACTCCAATGACGGTCTTCATCCAGTACAACGAACCAAAGAAAACCGAACGCCGCCGTATTATCCCGAATATGAGCATTCTTGGCAAACAATACCGCACAAAGGCAAAAGCGATCTTTGAGGCACTGATAACAGCAATGCCCACCCCGGAGGGTGCCGATATTGAGGTGGATGGTGAAAAAATCCATATCCCTGCTAACCTGTTCGAAGTCCGCGACGAAGTGATAGATATTCGCGGAGAAGATATTGTCCCTCACGTGATCGAACCTTCGTACGGCATTGACCGTATGTGTTACGCGGTGCTGGAACAGGCATATGATGAAGACATAGCGGATGGCGAAGCCCGGACAGTGATGCACCTCTCACCAAATGTTGCGCCGGTCCAGGTTGCCGTTTTTCCGCTCATGACCCGTGACGGTCTTGATACCATCGCACATGAAATCACCCGTACATTCCATAAAAAAGGAATACTCGCCGAATATGATGACAGTGGGGCCATCGGGCGCCGGTACAGGCGCCAGGACGAGATTGGCACACCGTTTGCGGTCACGGTCGATTACGATACCAAAGAGAACAATACCGTCACCCTGCGGGACCGGGATTCCATGAAACAGGTTCGTATCACAATCGCGAAATTGCCAGAAACGATTGGGGCTCTTGTGGATGGGAGCATCACATTCACATCCCTTAAACCATAACAAAAACCTTATGATCTACATCAGCCATCCCCTGCTCAAACCTGAAAGCATCGAGTCGCGGGAGTACCAGCTCTCGATTGCGATGCGGGCACTGGATGCAAACACGATGGTGATCCTGCCAACCGGGCTTGGCAAGACTGCGGTGGCGCTTCTCGTTGCTGCATCCCGGATCTACAATGAAGGAGGCCGGGTGCTTATGCTTGCCCCGACAAAGCCGCTCGTGGAACAACACCTCCGTTTTTTTGAACGCTATCTTCTCGTAAAGAGTCATCAGGGTTCGGAATTATCACCATTTGTCATGTTCACGGGCGAAGCACCACCGGACGAACGCATGGAAGACTGGAACCGTGCATCGGTAATTCTTGCAACACCCCAGGTAATAAAAAACGACCTTATCGCCGGACGCTACACGTTAAAAGACGTAACACTCTTGGTCGTGGACGAATGCCACCGTGCAGTAGGCAATTATGCCTATGTGTTTCTTGCTCAACGGTACCTTGCTACGGCTGGCAAGCCCCTGCTTCTCGCAATGACCGCATCACCGGGAGGTGTGCAGGAGAAGGTGCAGGAGGTCTGTGCAAATCTGGGGATCACCCATATCGAGAACCGGACTGAGAATGATCCCGATGTGCGCCCTTATGTGTTTGAGCGGGATCTTGAGTATATCAGTATCGATCTCCCCCCTGATCTCAAAACGGCTATAACGGTAATTAATGCTCTCATCGATGAGCGCCTGGCACTGCTTGCATCCCTTCACTTTACCGTGCCAAAGCGCGAGAAACTGA
Source organism: Methanoregula sp. (assembly GCA_003141335.1). Lineage (GTDB taxonomy): Archaea > Halobacteriota > Methanomicrobia > Methanomicrobiales > Methanospirillaceae > Methanoregula. The sequence goes on from PLLR01000040.1 coordinate 4,362, forward strand.
CAATGAAAGCGCTGAATGAGATCAACGCCCAGATCCAGCAGCGTATCGCAAACCGTGATCCTGTTGCATATTCGGCAGCATCTGTTTATGCCGCATGCATGAAGCTCAGACACGCGGTAACTCTTGCTGAGTCCCAGGGAAGTGAGGTATTGCGAGGATATCTTGCAAAACTGGTTGCTGAGGGTTCGGGTGCGGGGGGCAGCAAAGCAAGCCAGGGGATCGTAAAAGATCAATCCTTCCGCGAACTGTACGAACATTCGCTTGAATGGACAAAAGAACTCCATCCAAAACCTGAGATCACGCTGAAACAGGTACGCGACCAGCTGGAAGCGCATCCCGACAGCCGGATAATTATTTTTGCTACTTACCGGGATACCGTGCAACTTCTGGCGGACTATCTCAGGAAAAACGGTATCACGTGCGAACGGTTTGTAGGACAGGCAACAAAAGATGCCGAGAAAGGGCTTTCCCAGAAAAAGCAGATCGCGGCGCTGACCCGGTTCCGTGCAGGTGAATTTAAGGTCTTGATAGCAACATCTGTTGGTGAGGAAGGTCTTGATGTCCCCTCTACCGATATGGTGATCTTTTATGAAGCCGTCCCCTCAGAAATCCGCTCTATCCAGCGGAAGGGAAGGACAGGCAGGTCTGGAGCTGGCCGGGTCGTGGTGCTGGTCACAAAGGGAACTTCCGATGAAGTGTTCCGGCATGTCAGCCAGGCAAAAGAGACAATGATGCACAAGAGCATGAGAGCAATGGGCAGCATAAATCCCCTGGTGCAAAAACCTGTTTTGGGAGACCAGGCAAGTATCGAAGATTTCACGGTGCAGGGACCACGGATTATCATTGACGACCGCGAGACATCTTCAAAAGTGGTTGAGGTACTCTCCGGCATGGGTGCGGCCATCCGGATCGAACGACTTGCACAAGGGGACTATGCAATTGGTGACCGGATCCTTATCGAACGCAAAACAGCACGGGATTTTGTTGACACCCTGATCAACCGGGATTTACTCGGTCAGGTAAAAGCCTTATCTGATGCAGTCCCGCGCCCGGTGGTGATTATCGAAGGGGGTGATCTCTATACACAGCGGGATATCCACCCGAATGCGATCAAGGGCGTACTTGCTGCACTTACCGTTGATATGGGAGTCTCGCTCCTGTATACCAGGGATGAACAGGATACCGCACAGATGCTCTATGTCCTCGCTAAACGCGAGGATAGTGAGCGGGGTGAGCGCAAAGTTCACCCGCATAAATCACACCGTTCTCTGCGCGATGAACAGGAGTTCATTATCTCAGCGTTCCCTGATATTGGTATGAAAAATGCACGTCTGCTGCTCTCCCATTTTGGATCTGTGCAGGCAATTACAAACGCTGAACTGGTGGATTTGCATTCATTAAAAGGAATAGGGGAAAAGACCGCGCAAAAGATCTATGATCTCTGCCGTCGCCTTTATAACTGACACAGGATATGGAGAGATTCGGTGCCTGCTTTCACTGCATTCATAAGCGCAAGCACGTTGTCCGGATCCTTTTCGTTTTGTATGCGCTCGCACAGAGAGAGAAGGGTCGCCGCAAGTTTATCAGCAAGTAATCCGCCTTCGCAGGACTCGTTGTTGTGTTCACCGCAGCTGCATTCATGACCGTGTTCGTGATGTGCTGGTGCAACCGGTGCAGTGCCAGGTTTTTCCGCGCTGTCATGCTCTGCACAGACAACACAGAGTGTTTTGCCTTTGACTTCAAAGAGCGGGCATCCACAGGTTTTGCAGGACTTTTCAAGCATTTTTCCTCCTTTAAGGAGGTATTCTGCCATGATTTCATCTTCTTTACGTACCGGCATACAATCACCGTCGCCTTGATATTTAACTTATATAAGTCGGTTCTACATATTAACTACAGGTACACAGGTAGGTGATACCATGCCCAGCCCTGAAAAAACAATGGAAAACTGTATTCTGATGCTGCAGCGCATTCAGGAGGACAGCTCAATACCCCGAAACATCCGGCGCGTAGCAGATGAGACCCGGACGCTGCTTACCAACAATTCTAAGGCGATGGGACTGCGCGCCGCGGAAGCAATTTCAAAGATAGATGAAATCTCCAATGATCCCAACATGCCGATTCACGCCCGGACCAGGATCTGGGAGCTCGTATCGCAACTGGAGACCATTCCTCTTGACTGACACGATCACATTTTAAACCTTTTTTCATGTTAAAAATTAGAAGAAGTGAACAAAAAACCAAAAATCTGCTAAAAGTGCTGTTTTGATTCCGCGTCATCATAGCCTGCCAGAAATGATCGGTATTTTCCCGGATTTCTGGTTTATGACGGGTGTAAAAGCGAGAGCTGGAAAAAATCCACGGAATTACAACATCCCTATGGTCATTGTAATGTTGGTAACCTGACCATGAGGGCACAAAAGATCATCATCCTGTGGGAGGGAAAATAATCTCACCGGTGGTTGTCAGTTTTGGAGAACCGGTATACCCCTTTCGGCACATACAT
>PLLR01000005.1 GCA_003141335.1 Methanoregula sp.
AAAGGAAAAATTCACAGTGCCACATTCTGGTATACTACGTTCTCTGCACCGTTTGCAAACTTTGCCACAACGATGACATTATTGGTACCCGAAGTGCCGGCAAATGTCCCGCTCGCACCCGGGCTGGTGCCAAGCGTCCCTTGCTGTACGCCGTTGACAGAAACCTTGAGTTCTGTCACCTCCCCTGCACTGCAGGTACCGGCCATGACCCGGAGCTGGATCGATGAGGGCGGTACTTTCTGGCCGGTGATCCCGATCGTGCAGGACGGGGCAATTGGGGCTTGTACAGCCATAGCGGTGGGCGGGACGGTGATAGCCGGAACCGGCATGCTCACCGATTGCGGGGAGAGACTGAGAAGGAGCACCCCGGCAATAAGGATCACGATAACGATGATACCACCAATGATGAGATAAGGTTTCAGGGAGCTCTTTTCGTTCATGACGACGCGGCACTTCGGGCAGATTTTTCTACTGGTGTCGATGGATGCGCCGCAGTGCGAACAGATTTTCTTCGCCATCTATTTCAGCTGTTTATTTCATGATTTATATGTGTTATTAAATTAAAATCTGGATTGCTGCGTGAAGCGCGGACAGTGTTACATCCCGAAAAAAATGCGCGATTGAAAAATGCTCAGAAATTTTACGATCGCGATTTCTTTTAAAAAAAATATGGAGGTTTCGAAGATACATCAGAACCGTTGATACAACGCTTCTTTAATTCTAATTAAAGGAAAGAAAATGCTATCACATATCATGTGTTCAGTAAAGGATTTTCTGATAAGTTAGGAATTGGTGACCGATTTTTCACCTCATTATAAATTCCCTGCCAACCGTCAACTTATCAGAACCGCGCCGGGTAACAGATGTCAATACTGCAGGTTGGCAGGACGCTGTCAGCGATAGAACCGGATTGTCCTTCCCGGATTCTGATACCCTCTTACAACCCGACACCGATCCCCGTCGTCATCCCGTATTTGTCCTCAAGCCCCTTCTGTTTGGGCGCGAAATTATTCTGGTATTCATCCTTCAGATTGCTCCACGCGATGTACGCAGGGTGATAGACCTGATTATAGTAGTTTTCATACGCAGCTTCTGCCTGGTTGAACATCGAGAAGTCATTCTGGTAGCTGGCCATATCGCCTCGTGCGTAGTCATTCTGCGCCTGGGTCCTCCAGTACTCTGCTGCTGCTCTGAGCTGATCGAGCTGCTCTGCAGCGGCATTTACCGCCGTCGCGGCTGCGCTCACTTTACCCAGCTCCTGGTAGAGCGATCGCTCCAGCTGCGCATCAGAATACTCTGTTTCGATCGTGGTAAACGATCTCCCGTCAGAGACAATCACGGTCTTTGACGGGCTGGTCGATGACAGGGTGGCATTTATTCCGACAAAGGAATACTCATCGAACGTCGGGATCGCCGGTGCAGTACTTTCGATGAGGGCATACCCGGTCCCCTGGTACGCATACTGCGCCGGTGCCTTGATCCCGAGTGCCATGTGGTGAATGTCATCGAACTCGTAAAGGGCCACGCCATACCCAAGTTCCTTTAAGAGAAGCGCGAGAAGGAATGATTTTTCCCCGCAGATACCACCCCAGTTCTGGTCGAGAATAGTATAGGGATACCGTCCGATGTATTCCTGGCCAGTTTTGGAAGTGTTCACCTGGATCTCGTTCATAGCGTTGGCATCGTACTTGATGTGCTGGACAAGGCTGATAGCGATCCGCGCCTCGTCATCGGGTTTTTTTGCAGCACGCCGTATATTCTCCACCATCGGGCTGACGTATTTTCGCTGTACCTCGTTTCCGATAACGGCATTATAATCGTCGCCGGAATAAATGTCCCCGAACGAGGCTATGTAGCTATTTACCCCGGTATAGACCTTGAGGGGGATATATCCGGGTGTGCCATCGATGGTGTAATAGTACAGTTTATTGAGCGAACCCTTCGTTTCGAAGCCCGGATCCGGTGTTGCGGTCGGGGCAGGGGTATTGTTGATGACGAGAGTCCGGGGCACGGTGATCGGAGGTGTCCCGGGTGGACCGCCGGCATACGCGGTGGCAGGTGGAGCCGGTGACGGAGTAGCTTTCTGGACCGGGGAAGTGACTGGAGCCTGGGCTGCACAACCGGAAAAAAGCACGGCGAGAATCATAACCAAGATAGCCAGATAGCCGTACTGGACCCTTCCCCGGAAAACCGGCATACAGGATCATTTTCCCAATGAGAGATAAACAATTGGGAACCGGCTTTCTGAAGACAACCCGGATTCCCGGTTAGATAATAGAGTCCAGCTAATTTCCATCACTATAAACGGTATCAACTCGCCGGAAGACTCAAAGACCCGGTAATCCCTCATAACTATCATCATCCGGATCCGGTTTCCGGGCCGGATTTTCCGGCGATATTAAGGGTAGGAGAATCTCTAAATTTTGGATTTTACGTTCTTCCTTTAATTACAATTAAAGAAAGTCCTCGCGGAAAATCCTCGTGGATTGATTTCCTTTTTGATTTCACTCCTGAAAATTTCCCGGATTTTTTCCGGCGGAAACCCGGAACCAGGAACTGGACAGGCTGGATCACAAAATTCCAAAAATCACACTCTAAAAGTGTTCACTAAAAATAGTGAAATTTTTAAAAAAGAATTTATATTATTTTGGCGCGGGATTGAACACGTTCTCGAAGATCATGTCGCTGCCGGTATTATGCAGCCGTGCACGCTCCTCTTTCTCCTCGACCATGGCAAGAAGCGGGAGTTCCATGTTAACGCCGGGTATATGACCGAACATCTTCTCGAGTTCGACCTGCTGCGCATGCATAAAGAGTGCATTGGGAATATCGGCAGGGCAGAGTTCCTCGCACTGGCCGCAGTTCACGCAGGAGTCTGCGATATGGGCAAAGCGGATGAGGTGGAACATGAAGTTGGGCGGGAGCTGCCCGGGTGTGACATAGGCCGGGTTCTTGGTCGTGCAGTCCTCACAATAACAGATGGGGCAGTTCTCAATGCACGAGTAGCACTTGATGCACCGGGAGGTCTCTTTCATGATCTTCTTCAAGCGATCTTTACCGTCACCGAGAGCCTCAAAGTCGTGCTTGCGCCACTTGTCACCAAGCTTCATCATTGCGCCCTCGACTTTGCCCCGGATCTCAAGACCCTTGGGATT
>PLLR01000091.1:0-4390 GCA_003141335.1 Methanoregula sp.
GCCCATGCAATTGCACCTGCCACTGCCGCCATAGGGCCGACACCGGCTGTTCGCGTTGCGTTGGCCATCCTGACAATAATCAGCTCATTAGAATCCGGCGTATAGGGATCAAACGTTGAGAGAAAAAAAGGATCGCGGGCGATATACGCCTCCAGCGCCTGTCGTGCCTCAAGCATACCGCACTTTGCCGCGGCAACATGCTCCGGTTCATCAGCAAGGATTGTTGCGATCGTCTCCCGGAACCTGAAGGGTTCACGAATCATATCGGAAGCGTAAGCGCCTGCTGTGGACATGCTTCAATACATTTGCCGCAGATCACACATTTTTCTTCTGCCAGCTGCAGTTTCCAGTGACTATCCAGCGAGAAGACTTCACGGGGACAGATGCTGATACATGCACCGCAATCCACGCATTCGCTCTCGTTTACACTGATCCCATGTTCAAGGGTTTGCACGTTTGCACCGAGGCTGATCATCGTATTCCTGACGAGCTGGCACTGGTCGTCCGGCACATCGATAAGCGCCTCGCCCTCCGATGAATCAATGATCGCCCGTTCAACATTGATCAGGACACCCGTGTCGCGCACTACCTGTGCGATGATCGGTTTGCTCCCTTTTTTCCGGGAGAATGTCACCAGCAGTTTCATTTCAGCCACCTCCCCCCGAACAGTTTCCCAAGATCCATTGCCGTGAGTATTGCAATCACATGGTGCCCGCCATCCACAACCGGCAGTGCGCTGATATTATTTTTCTCGAGTTTCTGCACAGCAATATCCACCGCTTCATCCGGTGTAGTCGTGATTACTTTCTTTTTCATAATATCTTTGACAAGGTGAGCTTTACCGGGGTTTGCCACAGCTTTTGATATGTCAAAGGTTGTGACAATGCCAACCAAGATGTTGTCACTGTTGATGACCGGCAGGTGGTTGGTCTCGCCTTTTAAGAGTTTCTTTGCCGCTGTCCTGATCTCTTCATCTTCACCGATGCTGACAACCTGCCGGTCCATGATATCCAGCACCCGCGGTCCTTTTGTGCTCTCGTACATGGGTTTCACCGGCTTTTTCGAATCGATCGGGCGGGTGGGAAGTGCAAGCTGCATGGCCCCGCTCTCAACCCGGTGTTTCAGCTCCACGGCAACTTCCCGGGCCTTGCGGAAACTGGAGAGCGACGAAGTGTGGATCTCTTCGCCATTCATTTCGATTGTCCCGCTCCGCAACTCAGCATACGACACTTTCCTCAGCGCAGGACGATTCCGGCTCGGCACGCCATAATCGAGGAGATCTACAAAAATATCCTGATCGCGAACCGCAGTGGCACGCACCACATCAATATCGAGCACCGGCAGCGGTATGCCAAGGCCGACATACAGCGTGACCCCGTACCCGGTCATGGTTGCTGCGCGGAGATAGTCCTGTGACATCTCTTTTAAGTTCCCGGTGACCATCAGCGTACCAAATCCTCCGGCAGGAGAGTGCTGGGTTCCTTCGCCCACAACCATTCCCTGAGCCCCGCACAAAAAGATCGGAACGCCACCCCCGATCAGGCGGAGTTTTGGATCATTGGAGAGCGGGTTCAAAACTCCCGCACCGGAATAGGACACGTTGCCGCAATTGGGCAGCAGCACTCCCATGTAGGTATGCAAAACGTGCTCCGTGGAATTGGTAGCGGCATTATACCGCTGGTACGCATTGCGCGGATTGCACATGATGGCCTGGTTGAGATTTTCCAGCAGAAGATCCGTAGTGATCGTGCGGCGCGGGTAGCAGTCAGTCCCCCGGGAACTTGCACGGAGTTCGACGGATTTTCCTGCCACAAGATCCTCGATCACGTGCGCTCCGCCGTACTGCTCTTCCCGGGTATCGGACTGCTGGGTCGCGCCGATGTAGGTATCTACTGCCGCAAGTCCCCCGTATGCCTCCACGTTGTTCAACCAGATCCGTTCCATCCGGATGGGAGGCTCGGCATGCCCGAAATTGAGGAACGCTCCTGAAGAGCACATGGCCCCGAATGTTCCGGTGGTAACCACATCAACTTCTTTGAGCGCCCCCTCCTCACCCAGCTCGGCAACGATCGCGGGCATCTCCTCAGCAGTAACGACACGTGCAGTGCCATCACGGATCCGCTCGTTGATCTGATCAATGGACTTGTGCATGCCCAGAAATACGCTTTTATGCATATTTAAATTAATTGTTATTACCTTTGGTAATATATGCTATTTTAACCCGCGCTGACGATACTTATCCATGCATGTGCGTGCCTTCATTGCAGAGATGGAGCGGCTTGCTCCCCCTGACCTTGCCGAGGATTTTGATACAGAAAAGATCGGGCTCGTAGTCGAGGGCAGGGAAGAGATTTTGCGGGTATGCTGCGCACTGGATGCAACCCCATTCGTAGTAAAACAGGCTGTGGACGCGTCAGCTGATATGCTGGTGGTCCATCACACACCCTTGTGGACACCGCTTACTGCCATGAGGGGGAGGATTGCCGGGTTGATGCGCGCCCTGCTCTCTGCAGATATGAACCTCTATGTCATGCACACAAACTTCGACCGGGCAAAAGAAGGGGTTAACGATGCCCTTGCAGAACTCCTGTCGCTCACCGACATTACGCCCATGTCGCCGGGTTGTATTGGTACCTGCACCCTCTCACCTGCTGAAATCTCAAAGTGTCTCGGGGGCAATATCCGTCTCTGGGGAAAAATAAAAAAAATCCGGCGGCTTGCCCTTGTTGCCGGGAGTGGCTTTGACCCTGCATTCATTGAAGAGGCAAAACTACTGGGCGCCGATGTCTTCCTCTCTGCCGAGATGAAACATTCCGTTGCACGCTCATCCCCACTTCCCTGTCTTGAAGCAACTCATTACGCACTTGAAGCACCGGCAATGCAGCGCCTCGCCACCCGGATGGGCTGGCAGTATATCGAAGATCTCCCGCTCCTTACGATAATCCCATGAGTGATCTCTGGCAGCGCCTGGCTGAAAAAAAAGTTCTTGATGCACCCCTTCGTCTCGAGATCGAAGAGACTTTCGGCACCCGGGGGGAAAAAGCCCTTACTGCACTTGATTCTGGCAGGATCAAAAAATACCTGGATTTTTTTGTCGTGCAGGGCAGGACTGCCGAATACATAGTGGATGACGATTTCTGCACCTGCAGTGATTTCATGTTCCGGGGCAGGACCTGCTGGCACCTGCTGGCAGTCAGGATTGCACAGGAGACAAAAACATTCCGGCACATTGACTCCTGGTACCAGGATCAATGGGAAAAATAAGCCGGCAACAATACACTAATTACCGTTAATAATCAACTATACAGACGACTACGTGATTTTGCATGCTCGAAGAAGAATACCAGCTGGAATATTTTAAGACGCAGGGGCTGACACGCAAGGTCTGTAAAAGTTGCGGTTCAGCGTTCTGGACACGTGACAACACGCGTGACATCTGCGGGGACGCTCCCTGCGAACCCTATAATTTCATCGGTAACCCGGTCTTTAAAACCCATACCCTTGACAGCATGCGTGAAGCCTACCTCTCATTTTTTGAAAAGCATGGTCATACAAGGATAGCGCGGTACCCGGTTGTCGCACGCTGGCGGGACGACATCTACCTTACCATAGCCTCAATTGCAGATTTCCAGCCGTTTGTCACCGGGGGTATCGTACCGCCGCCGGCAAACCCGCTCACCATATCCCAGCCGTGCATCCGGCTCAATGATCTTGACTCCGTGGGCAGGTCAGGGCGACACCTGACAACCTTTGAGATGATGGCACACCATGCCTTCAACTCCCCCTCAGAAGAGATCTACTGGAAAGACCGGACGGTTGAGCTCTGCGACCAGTTCATCGCGTCTATTGGCGGGGATATCAACAAAGTCACGTACAAGGAGCACCCGTGGATTGGGGGCGGCAATGCAGGACCAAGCGTTGAGGTGCTGATCGGCGGGCTTGAAATTGCAACGCTCGTCTTCATGAGTCTCGGGCGGGAGAAGACATCAGGCGCGGGATACGAGCTGAATGGTGAGATGTACTACCCGATGAAGCTCCGGATTGTCGACACCGGTTACGGGCTTGAACGACTCGTCTGGGCTTCCAAAGGCTCGCCCACCATCTATGACGCGGTCTTCCCCGAGATGGTCAGCAGGGTTATGAGTGCTGCCGGGCTTTTGCACATGCTGGACAACAAGGATTACACCAAGATCCTTTCCTTAAATGCAAAATTCGCCGGGCTCATGGACATCTCCGGCACCAACCTCTTCCAGCTGCGAAAGAAGGTGGCAGCCGCGATTGACGTTTCTCCTGAAAAACTCGACAAGATGATCACACCGATCGAGAAGGTATACGCAGTTGTCGATCACACCCGCTGCCTCGCGTATATGCTGGGCGACTGCATCGTGCC
>PLLR01000091.1:4427-13640 GCA_003141335.1 Methanoregula sp.
GAGATCATTACGCTCTATGATTCGCACGGTATCCAGCCTGAAATGGTCAGGGATATTGCCACAAAAGAAGGCGCAGTTGTCGACCTGCCGGACAATTTCTATTCTATGGTTGCCGACATGCACTCCGGATCGAAAAAAGAAGTTATCGAAGACAAAACTTCAAAGTATACCTCGCGTATCAACGGCCTCCCCATAACAAAGAAACTCTATTACGAGCAGCCATCCGACATCGAATTTGAAGCGGTGGTGCTTGACTTCTTTGATGGCTACGCGGTAACCGACCAGACGCTCTTTTACCCGGAGGGGGGCGGTCAGCCGGCAGACACCGGCACTCTCGTCAGTTCCGACAGCATGGTCAGGGTCGATGGTGTGATAAAGATCGGGGAAGTGATACTGCACCACATAACCGGAGGTGTAGTCCACCGCGGTGAACGGGTAAAAGGGATGGTGGATGAGGAGCGGCGATTGTCCCTGATGCGCCATCACACGGCGACACATATTCTCCTCCACGCTACAAAAGACATCCTCGGGGCGCATATTCACCAGGCAGGAGCACAGAAAGGAAGCGAAAGTTCCCGCATTGATCTCCGGCACTTCAAGCACATCACGCCAGACGAACTCCATAAAATCGAGATTGCAGCAAACCGCCTGATTATGGCAAACCAGCCACTCGAGATCTCGATCGAAGACCGGACAAAAGCGGAACAAAAATATGGTTTTTCCCTGTACCAGGGAGGAGTTCCTCCGGGCAGGGACATCCGTGTCGTAAAAGTCGCGGGAGATGTCCAGGCCTGTGCAGGAACCCACTGCCGGAATACCGGTGAAGTCGGGGTGATCAAGATCATACGGGTCGAACATATCCAGGACGGTATTGAACGTATCGAATTTTCTGCCGGTATAGCTGCAATCTTCTATATGCAACACCTTGAACACCTTGTTGCATCCTCATCAGACGCCCTTTCGGTACAGCCGGATAACCTTCCGCCGGCAGTCACCCGCTTCTTCAATGAATGGAAGGAGCAGAAGAAAGATATCGACCGTATGAGCGCACGGTTAGTCGAGCTCGAGATACAGACCCTCGTTCCCGAATCCATCAGTGGTGTTGCGGTGGTCATCAAACGTATTGATCTCCCTGCAAAAGAGCTGTCCGCACTCGCAACATCCGTTGCAGAAAAAGGCGGGGTTGCACTCGTTGCCGGGGTCGGAGAGACCGTGCGGGTTGTGCTCACTTCCGGTGACCCGCGGGTGAACGCCGGCGAGATCATCAGCCAGGTCTGCACCCTTCTTGGCGGAAAGGGAGGCGGCAAACTAACCCTGGCCCAAGGTGGCGGGCCGGATGCCGACCAGCTTGACCTTGCCTTAAAAGTAGGACGCGAACGGATAATCGCAGCACTGTATGGCAGATAATGTTATTTTTCTGGAACCTGGCGATGAGCGGGCGCAAAAGATTGCAAAAGCGATGTCAAGCCAAACTGCAAGCGACATACTCCAGCTCCTTGCAGAGGCCCCGAAAAGCTTAACCGGGATCACCCAAAGGCTTGCCATCCCCCTCACAACGGCAAAATATCATACCGAAAATCTTCTCGATGCCGGCCTGATCCTGGTTGCCGACACGAAATACAGCGTGAAAGGACGTGAGATAAAGATCTATTCCCTCACAAACCAGCTCCTTATCGTTGCTCCCCGCCAGTCCAACGTGCGCTCGCTGTTGCTGAAGTATGCGTCGCTCTTTGGGATTGTCATCTTCGGTTCACTTGTTATTGCAGCCCTGTCCCCGATCCCCGGGCTGGATATCACGGCGGGCGGCAGCCTGAATGGCGCACCGCGGATGGCAGCACAGGAATGTGGAGTCACATCAGCAAAAGCGGTATACGGGGGGGTTTGGCCTAATGCCACCATGACTCCGGACATGATGGTTACCGGATCAAAAGGGGTTTTTGATATGGCTGCTGCAAACCTTACTTCTGCACCATCCCCGCTGGCAACCCTTGCATCAACCCCGCCGGTCACTCCCGTACCAATCCTTACGGATACCGGTGCCTCCGCCGCGGTGGCGATGCCGAACATAGCACTTGCATTTTTCCTCGGCGGCGTAATGGTCATCTTCGTACTTGTGTGCTACGAGATATACGCCCGGGAAAAAATGAAAAACTAACCTGCTGAATTTTTTCCATCCTGTTTTTTTTAATAGCCACACCATTGATTCAAAAGGAACGGTAAGGGTCTACAAAGGTTCCTTTTGACCAAATCGTAATAACGATCACCACGGGTTATTGCATAAAAAATTGCACGGGAATCAGATAAAAAAAGAGGGGAGGAGTTCAGTGTTTTTTTGCCAGGACTGCAAAAAGTACACCCACAATACCAAGAGCTGCTACCAGTGAAACCGGGGAAAGCGGGGACTGGGTCGTTGCAGGCAGGGAGGTAGGAACTGTTGTCGGCGGGCGTGTGGTAACCGGTGCGGTTGTGGGAACTGTTGTCGGGGTCGTTGTTACCGGAGCGGGTACGTTGAATGTCACCACACCGATATACCCCTTTGCATCCTTAAAAGTCACATCATACTTACCGGGATTGGTCACGGCAACAAGTTTGGTAAATACTCCCGCACCGGATTGGATAATAATTTTGGTACCTATCCACTGGGGCCCGAAGATAACGCCATCAGGTCCCCTGACCTCAATTTCAACACCTTCATTTCCCACTTTTACAACAGACCCCTCGATCCGGAGCGCCTCACCGGGGGTCTGCGTCATGGGAGAGGTGATCGTTATATCACTGGACCGGTCGATGAGCTTAGGCAGTTGCAAGGTATTCGAATCAGATGACAGTCGCCCCTCATCAGGACCGATAAACTGGATCTCCACTTTGTATTGTCCACCTTGTAATCCCTTGGTATCGAATAATTTGTACTGGGTGACTTGACTCTCCTGGATGGTAACAGCCTGGCGGCTGATAGCTGTTGCCGTATATCCGGACTGGTAGAACGCAATGTCAAATGTTGTCCCGGCAGGGAAGGTGCTGTCAATGGAACATTTTAACGGCAATCCTACCTGCACCGATTCCGGACAACTCAGATAGAGCTGGTATGCAGATGCAGTCCCGGCAATACACATCAGGCATAATGCGATGAGTATGATCCTTTTCATATTTACAGCATCGAATGGCCGCGATTAAAAGGTTTCCCGTGAGTACCGGAGAGAAAAGAGTAAAAACACTGAGCTGCAGGGATACAGTCAAATCATGCCGATAAAATTGTTCAGCAGACAAAGACCGATCGCGCCACTCTTCTCCGGGTGGAACTGGACACCATAGGTGTTTTTGTATCCCACTGATGACGAAAAGGAACAGATGTACTCAGTTGACGTGAGCGTATATTCTGGGAGGGTATCTGCATAAAAGGAATGTACAAAATAGACATATTCATCCTTGCCAAACCCGGCAAAAAGCGGGTTATCCACCTGTTCAATCACCAGTGAGTTCCAGCCCATATGCGGAACTTTCTGCCCGGAACCCCGGGGGAATCGCTTCACCCTCCCCGGGATAAGCCCGAGACCCTTGTGAATCCCATGCTCCTCGCTGGTGTCCATCAGCATCTGCATCCCAAGACAGATCCCAAGGAGAGGGACATCACGGGTTGCCTCAATGACAATCTCCTTCAAGGGACCAAGCTGGTCCATACCCTCGTGAAACGCCCCGACCCCCGGAAGCACAAGACCGTCAGCAGCAGCGATCTCTTCTTCTTCAGAGGTGATAACCGCATTCGCCCCGGCTTTTTCAAGTCCGCGGATCACGCTCCGCAGGTTCCCCAGCCCGTAATCAATAATGGCTATCTTCGTCATCCATGCAACCTTCCAAAAGCCGCCATTTCCCCCCGGTGACCCAGTCTGCAGAAAGCCCCCGGACCTGTTGCCATTGTTCGAGCCGCAAACGCCAGCTTTCCCAGAGATCAGGATACTCTGCCTCTATCAAATGTATTAATGCCATATCACTTGACGGGCACATGAAACATCCGATCCGATCAAGGTGACGCTCGTAAAGTATGTTGTACGGGGCATGCTCCCGCATCAGGTATAGCCAGACATGGAGTGCGGTCCAGTTTTGGATCGGGGCAGCTGATAGCTGGGCACGCACATTTGAGTTCCGCCAGACACGCTTACTCTGCGCCCGCACAGCTGACTCGTATCTCCTCTGGCCGATAAAAGAGAGACACTCACCCCATTGTTCGCGTATCAGATTTGCCACAGGAGTCAGCTTGCAGACCCGACAGCACCAGCGGGCATTCACCGCCGGGGGACCCTGTCGGTCAAACGTTTCCCAGAAGGTTGTTTTTCCATCCGTTCGGATGACGTCCAGACCGTAATGCCGCGATGCTTCCTCCACATTGGCGTAGGTTTCCGGGAACTCCATGCCGGTATCAGCAAAGAGCATCGGGACCTTACCAATGGCTTTTGTCACCACCAGCAGGGTGGCAAGGCTGTCCTTTCCCCCGGAATACGATATATTTGCCACAAGATGCGGGTTTTGTCCGGTAACCTCCCTTACAAACCCGACAGCTGAAGATTCCGCACGATCAAGCACGTCGGCATTTGCAGCAACTGCTGCTTCCCAGCTCGCTGCACCGGGAACAATCAGCGATGCAACGTTCCTGCGGGTCCTGACGATCGAACCCTTCTCCATACCCCGTGCAGTAGCAACATCGGTTTTTGCCCGCCCGACACCAACACAGGTACCATCCTTTGCAAGAATGAAGACTTCGTCTCCCGCACATACTGCATCATCGATAAAATCCAGCCCGGGCGCAAGAACACTCATTCCCTGGTCCTTAATGAAAGGGACGGCACCATCATCAACCACAACATAGCGTTTTTTGGGAATGAACAGCGTACAGGCTTCAGGGCGGGGAATGGGTTCCCAGCGCCGCTGGTCCGGGAAATACCGGATAATCCCGGCAATTCCTCCTCCCACAACGATCTCTTCCATCCGGTCACGATCCGGCACTTTGTTCAGGAGTACAAGGTGACCCGGTGGGATGAGTGGTGCGCCGAAATGATCGGTGTAGATCTTGTTGATAAGCGCAATATCTGCCGGAAATGCCGGGCGGGCATCTCCCGGGGGTGTCACGGGCACCTCCCGGGTCTTTTCCCCGCAGGCACAGCATTGTGCAAGAACCGGCGTGTGGCACTGGTCGCACCAGCGTAACAGAATTTTCCCAAGATATGACGGGCGCATCTTTCTACTCATTCGCTCTGCGGGGATAAAAATAGAAGGGGAGCAAAAAAGTAATTTTTATGAGGGGAAACGGATCGTGAGGGCTTTGTTCAGATATTTTTGTTCAATCTTTTTTTGTGCGGCAGCCCGGAGCGGGAGGATTGATAAATACCAATCTTCCACACTGTACTATACTCTATGATCGACACCTGGCTTTTTGCAGTAATCTGCCTTATCTTCCTGTCTATCTGCGCAGTCGTGAGGATCATTCCCGGGCCGACACGGTATGACCGGCTCGTTGCACTGAATACGGCAATCACGCTCGCAGCAGGCGCAGCACTTGCGCTCAGTATCTCCTTTGGAAACCTGTTCATCCTGGATGCAGCAATCGCACTTCTGGCGCTCTGCTTTGCAGGAACGATCGCCATTGCACGGTTTGGAAAAGGTGACGAAGCATGAGCTCACTATTCATAGATAGTATAATTTTTTTGCTCCTTGTTATCAGTGTCGGGTTTGGAGGAATAGGAGTGATCGGCCTTTTACTCTTCCCCGATATTCGCAGCAGGATGTATACGGCAACACGGGCATCGCTCATCAGCGTCAGTGCCATTACCGTATCCGTGATTACCTATGCCCTCTTCATCCTCAATTCCGGGGGCGGCAGCCAGTATGGTACCCTGGTCCTTCATACCCTGGTTCTCCTCATTGTCGTTGCGGCGGCTAATGCGATAATGTACCGGACGATTTCCGACCGGATAAATATCCCAAATGCCTGCAAGGGACAAACAGGACAAAAGAATGACGACAGTCCCGAAAAATAACTATTTTTATAATTTCCCGTGCACTAAAAAATATTCAATAATAGCGCATACGTCCTGCCGGTTCAGTACAGACATGCCGAAGAATTTTTTTTAACTCCATAAAATCGATATTTTGTAAAACGGAAGGGAAATTGGAAGATTGCGCATTTCAAGCAATATCACTTTTTAAATCCTTTAATGTTCTGATGCTGCCATTTACTGTGAAATAAGTGGTAGTTGATAGGGATTCTATGCACAAAAATGGCGTTGTGACCAAAATATTTATTAATTCATAGATTGATGAATTTTATAACCCTTTCCGGTAGGAGGTGGAATTCACATGGCAGCAGCAAAGAAAGCGGCGGCAAAGAAGCCGGAAGCGAAAAAGCCAGTCAAGAAGGCGGCAGCTAAGAAGAAATAATCTTCACTTTACACCAACACTATTTTTGGATACGTTTTTCACGCTTGGATAAAATCCTGAATACGACAATTTGGATCAAACGACATTTTTTAAAAATGTCACGTGATCCGTATTGAAATTCATGCGTTTAATTGTCGTGTTTAAGGAACCTTTGGGAGAGTGTTGCGCTGATCGTGAGCGGAGATCCAAGGGATATCTTTGTCTCTGGCCTGGGTATTGCGCGAAACGAAAGCGGGTTTACACCGGGGGTTTGGATATATCTAAAGGTATTTTTTTCATTCGTATGAGATCTAATTTTTCAATTATCTCTTCATGAGTTTCATGCCTGGACGGGGAAAAAGAATTACATGCGGTGATATAGTGGACTTTATTGTTTGGTTTGAGATCGCATCCTTCCGCATGAAGACACCGATCGCAGAGAGACGCACGTACCATAATTTACCATGCAATTTACCATCTCATCATTCTTTTCCTTTAACCAGAGCAGGTGTTTCCCACCGGATTAATAGTAAAATGATAAAAATTGCATAAGAGAACAGTAAGCATATTGAATGAAAAGATGATGTGGAAATGATAAAGTGCGCCGACCGGGACTCGAACCCGGGTTTAGGCGTTGGCAACGCCTAGTGATAACCACTACACTATCAGCGCAAATATGCTCTGAAATGTGAGCATTCAAACAATTTAAGCATATCGAACTACAAGGACGCCGGTAGGGATTTTTCTTGCGTTTTTTTCTTACGTTTCCCTTCGACAGTTCAGGAGATGGTTATCCATAACGAGGGTAATCGATTTTCCTTTTTGGATATATAGGTACATCTGTAGGAAATACAAGAGTGATCACAACAATTCCAACATCTTAAAGTAACGCAATCGCTCTATCTAATACCTGATGATCCCGCTCTTTGTGGAGTGTTCGGGCAAACGCATCGTTATATTCGGAGGAGGAGAGGTCGCATCACGAAAGGCTGCGTATTTTTCCGGTGAGGCCGATGTTCTGGTGGTAAGCCGTTCATTCTCACACAAGATGAGCATCCTTCCTGTTGAACGCCAGATGCTGGAAGTGGGCAGGGTTTCTGATGAGGTGCTCAACGCGATAATTGACAGGGCCTTTTTAGTTATTGGGGCATTATCCGATCCTGTCCAGAATAACCGGATTAAAAACCTCTGCATAGCACGGGAGATCCTGTTCAATAACGCGGATGGTGAAGCAGGGGATGTGATCATACCCTCGGTAACCGGGGGTGAAAACTACATGCTTGCGATCAGCACGAAGGGAGACAGCCCGGCAGTATCCCGGTTCATCCGGGAACACCTTGAGACCCACTTCCCTGCCCTTGATGACATGGTAGCATTGCAGCGTGACCTGCGGGCGCAGTTGAAACATACTGAACCTTCCCAGTCACGGCGGAATGCGATTCTTTGGGAAGTGTTAAACGACCGTGAACTCTGGAAAACCCTCAAAAACGATCCTGCCCGGGCACGCCAGCAGGTAAAGGAGATGTACCTGCATGAATGAACCTGCTGCAGCTCCGATCGCGATTGCCGGTGTAAGCCATCACACGGCAAATGTCACCGCCCTCGAAGCGTTCCGTTTTCCGGACGAGCCTGCATTTCTCCAGAAAGCCGGTCAACGGTTCAAAGGTGTTCTCTTACTCCAGACCTGCAACCGTGTCGAGTTGATCGTTGAAGGAGATGCCGATGAACTCAGGGATTTCCTTACCGGACTGGGAAGACGGGATTTCTTCATGCATGACGGGAAAGGAGCACTTTGCCATCTCTTCAGCCTCGCATCCGGTATCGACTCAATGATTATTGGTGAAGACCAGATCATAGGGCAGTTGAAAAAAGCTCTTGCCGACGCACAGGAAGCCGGAACTGCAAGCAACTTCCTCGAATTCTGCATCAACAAGGCAGTGCACGTGGGGATCGAAGTGCGTAAACGCACCATGATCAACCGTGGTGCAGTCTCTGTAGGATCTGCCGCCGTACTCCTTGCTGAATCCCAGATCGGGAGTCTTGAAGGCAAACATATCCTTGTCGTGGGAAGTGGTGAGATGGGGATGCTGGTTGCCCAGGCACTTGCAGCAAAGAACCTTACTGCAATGTATGTGGCAAACCGGACATATGGTCGGGCAGTCATCCTTGCAGACAAAATCGGGGGCAAGGCAGTACGCCTGTCTGAACTCTACCACTATATCACACTCTCGGATGTTGTCATTTCCTGCACATCTGCCCCCCACCCGATCATCCATAAAAACGAGCTGGCACAGGCAATGAAAGACCGCTGCTGGCCGGTGGAAGGACACCCCCGCCCGCTGATCCTGATCGATATCGCCCAGCCCCGTGATGTTGAGGAGGGGGCAGGAACCATTGATGGTGTCCGCTTGTTTTCTATCGACAACCTGCGCACGATAAACGAACAGACCATGAGCACCCGGAAAGCAGAAGCAGAGCGGGCCCGTGAGTTTGTGGATGCGGAACTCGGACTCTTCCTGCGCTACCTGAACCGGAAATCTGCTGATGACATGCTTGCCGCACTGCACACGTGGGCTGATGCAGTGCGCATTCGTGAGCGGGACCGGGCGATTGCCCGGATGGGCAGTCCGGACGCGAAAGTGGCAGATATTGTTGATGACCTGACCCGGGTTCTTGCAAAAAAACTTCTCACCGATGCAACCTTCTCCATCCGTGAGAGTGCCGAGGAAGGAGACCTTGTCACGGCAAAGGCGCTTGTCAAAGCGATCACGCAGGGTGACCGGATCACCAACTCCAGATAGACTC
>PLLR01000061.1 GCA_003141335.1 Methanoregula sp.
TCAATAGAGAGCGAAGCAGATACAAACACAAGAATTCTTCAGCAGATTGTAAAAGATTACCATGCCATCCATACCTATAGCATAGCTGATTACTATATCTGTGCTGACATGGCACAGGATGTCTGGAATATTGTTGATACACAAGGAATACGGGCATTATTAGTTGCGGGAAATATCGAAAATCCGGATGCAGACCGGAAAAATTACAATCACGCATGGGTGATAGCAGAAGTTTCACCCCAACAATGGATTGCGCTGGAAACCACTGCCGGGAGTCTTGTACCAAGGGCAGCCAATCCAAATTACTATAAGGGTATTTTTTTCAAAAATCCAAAAGATATGAAGACCTACCTGGATTATACAAAAGACTATAACAATGAACTGGGGCGGTTGGCAGATCTCCAGCAGCAGTATACCACAAAACTGGCTGAATATACTGCTGAACTGGACAATTATAACTCGTTAGTCTCAAATTATAACAATAATTACGCGAATCGTCAGTTACTTCCGGCTGACTATCAGGCCTCGATAACCCTGAAAAATAAAATCGCTGACACAACCGTAACACTGGAGCAGATAAAA
Organism: Methanoregula sp.; assembly: GCA_003141335.1. Classification (GTDB taxonomy): domain Archaea; phylum Halobacteriota; class Methanomicrobia; order Methanomicrobiales; family Methanospirillaceae; genus Methanoregula. The sequence goes on from PLLR01000061.1 coordinate 583, forward strand.
AGCGGACTGGACCCGATTACTTCTGCGTATACCCATGAAAAAGAGATTATGGCCTCTGTTACTTCTCAACTGGATGCTTTGGCGATGAAAGGAAACACGCTGGTAAATTTTTAACTTCACTGCCTGGTAATTAACGGGATATCAACCGTGAGGGGATACTGAACCCCTTGATATCCATAACCTTTTTTTTAGTCGTTAGAGATCCCCTGGTTCGCTCAACCCTGCTTTGCCCCATGGTACCGCACCTTTTTTTATCCCGGACGTACCATCACTCTTCCATGACCGTTGAATCTGATGCAGTGAAATCTGTGGCCGGGTTCATGGCGCTCTCGGCACGGACAAGCCTCTAAGGCGATAGGTCAGGACTCGATACTGGTTGAAGTACTGACCGGAAAGGACCAGGACAAACTTGCAAACCAGATGATCAAAATGGGAAAAGCGTTAAACGTGGATTTTTTCCGGATCAACGGCGAGCAGGTGAAGGTTAGTGATGCCACGATCCTGATCGGGGTTGAGGGCCAGAAGACACTGGGTATAAATTGCGGTGGCTGCGGGTATGTTTCCTGTGCCGAGATGGCAAAAGCAGTAAAGGCAGGAAAGAACAAAAAAGCACTCTACCCGGGTCCCAACTGCGTGCTGAAGATCTCGGATCTTGGCATCGCCGTTGGATCAGCGGTCAAGACTGCTGGCATCCACAACGTGGACAACCGGATTATGTTCAGTGCCGGTGTTGTTGCCCTGCAACTGGGGATGCTCAAGGGATGCAGTGTTGCCTATGGTATCCCGCTCAAGGCATCCGGTAAGAACATTTTCTGGGATATGAAGTTTGCAGAACATTAAAACGAAATTTCTTTTTTTGCCGGCAGCAGGTTCACAAATGGTGTCCGGATGCTTCACACACGGTGGCTTTGCCACGGTTGCCCGGAACAGCAGTGAAGCAGAGGTGGGTGAAAAATAAGGAATTGATCGGACATCTCGATTGGAATCCTGAACATACCGGAAAAAAACCTCTGACAGAGCCAGGATGACTTTCAATCCTGAAAAAAATCATTCCGGGAGGTGGATTTGTATTAATAATCCGGTACATTATGCTGATACTGACTTTCCACGATTATACCCTCAGAATTTTCTAAAAGTCCTGAGAGATAATCTGCTACCCATGGTTCATTTTCATATTCCTCGAACGGACGATATGACCCCTGTACGGTAGTATTCTCTTTTTCAAATCGCAACAACCCTATAGGAGCTCCACCGGTTTTTACTAATTTATCCAGGTCTTCAAGGGGATGGGTGCTTGAACTGAATACAAATTTTGTCTCGTTTTCAAACCCGACGGCAATTGCGACCAGCCAGGCATTTTTTGCTTCTGTACGCATTTCATTAACCAAATCGGAAGTTTTTCTCATTTTTTAACTCAGTAATGGGATTGCAATTCATCACATAAATAACTCGTTAAAAAGCGTGAAAAAAATGCCCTGAAAAAAATCCTCAATGAGAACACATTGTAAGAACCCGTGGAGGTTACCGGCAACCATTTTACCCTGGATCTCTTTTTATCTGATTGAGGAATTCTCTTGTTTTGAGTTCTCCTTCGAATGTTCTTTTCAGCAATGCAGGGGACCATCACGTTTTCCGCTCCGCGTGGAGCACGCCCATGACCCCGAGTGCTGTATGCACAGGTTTTTGTTCAATCCCGAAATCATAGTACCCGCTGATGTAGTCGAGCAGCGCCGGGTTGGGGGGTCCGCTGATCGGGGGGAGGTGAAGCTCCATCTCAATCCGGCGGACATCCTTGAGATCATCCGGTTCGATGTACCATTCTGCCCCCTCACAATCGCATTTCAGGAAATCGCAGCCTCCTGCCATTTCGATGATTTTCCGGAGTGGGTAGGTAGGTGTCATGACTTCGTAACCATCCCAATTGACGTTTTTTGGTTTCCCGTCACCAAGCGCTCCCTCAATGACCCGGACTGGGACACCGTTAAGACGGATATTCTCCCGCAGAAGGGATGCCGTCAGGGGTTCAACCGCAACAATTTTCTGCGAGCGGCGGGAAGCACGGATACAGAACGCTCCCACGTTTGCACCAATATCGATCACCCGGTCAGTGGGACACAGGTCATCAAACCAATATTCCGGCACGTCAAAGATCTGCCGGAACACGGTATCCTGGACAAGAAATTTCACGTTATCGGTTGAGGTAAAAACAGGGGGATAGTTCGTTTCACCACGCCCGGAACCAGACACACCGGGTACTTACGCTCCCTTTTTGATAAATGTCCCTTCTTCATATTCCCTGAACGCAAATTGCAGTTCCTCAGTCGTATTCATGACAATGGGACCCCGCCATGCAACCGGTTCATGAATCGGTTTTCCGGAAAAGAAGAGGAACCGAAAACCCCTCCCTGAAGACAAGCCCCGTACCGATAAACCATTGCCAAACAGGACCAGGTCCCGGTTATTCACCTGGTATCCATCTTTTGGATCAAACGTTCCTTCCCCGCTGATAACGTAGGCAAAAGCCGTGTAGCCTTCCCTGACCTGGTGAGAGAAGACGGCGTCCGGGCCCAAGGTCACATCGAGATACTCCGGATCAGCAACAATATCCCGCACCGGACCTTTCACCCCTTGTACCGAACCGCAGATCACGCGGATAGTGACACCTTTACGCGGGGTGACAGTGGGGATCTGGTCCCGGGTGATTTCCTGGTATCGTGGATCCATCATCTTATGCGACCGGGGCAGGTTGACCCAGAGCTGAAATCCGCCCATCCGCCCTTTTGACGGTTTTGGCATCTCCGAATGAATGATGCCGGATCCTGCGCTCATCCACTGCACATCACCGGCATTCACGCTCCCGGCATTTCCCATGCTGTCTTTGTGCTCCACCGATCCGTGGAGCATATAGGTGACGGTTTCAATGCCCCGGTGCGGGTGAGTGGGAAAACCCGCAAGGTAATCTTCCGGCCGCTGTGCCCGGAAATCGTCCAGCATCAGGAACGGGTCAAACTGCGGGACCTCGTAGCTGCCAAATGCCCGGTACAGGCGAACACCGGCACCTTCAACCGTCCTGTATGCCCTGAGGACGCGTTCGACTGTCCGCACCTGTGTCATAGTGAAGACACTGGCAGTGATGGTTCATTAATATATGCATAAGGTGGATGAGAGGATACGAGTGCGCTCACGTTTATCGGGATTGCAGTTGTATATTCCGGTAATCATGGGTCTGAAGGATCAGTTGAGGGGCATCATTCCGGATCATACACTCTGCTACCTTTCGGACCGTTTCGATGTTATTGGTACTATTGCAGTCCTCTCCCTGCCCCCACCCCTTTCCGGCTATAAGCTGGCAATCGCCCATGCCATCCTCTCCCGGCGTAAAAACATCAAAACCGTACTCAACAAAACCTCGAAGCTCGAAGGTTGTAACCGTACGGCTCATCATGAGATTCTTGCAGGTACAGGTACGATTACTGTCCATCATGAGTATGACTTTGCGTACCGGCTCGATGTGGGCACCGTCTTTTTCAATCCCCGGCTTGCAAGCGAACGCAAACGTGTCACGGGCCAGGTACAATCCGGTGAAAGGCTCCTTGTCCCCTGTTGTGGTGTCGGACCCTTTGTGATCCCGGCAGCGGCTCGTGGTGCGGAGATTGTTGCCGTAGAGCAGAACCCGGAAGCGTACCGCTGGCTTGCAGAGAACCTGAAATTGAACGGTGTCCAGGACCGGGTCACCATCATCCCCGGCGATGCGTTTGATACATCTCATCTCCCGGCATACCCATTCGATCGTGCTATCATCCCGACACCCTATGGGATGGACGCGATCTTTGGCGTAATTGCACCACGGGTAAAACGAGGGGGGATGATCCATTTCTATACCTTCAGAAACCGGGACCAGGCAGATGCCCTTATTACAGAATTCGGGCAGAAGGGGTATGAGGTTATTACCCGGCGGCGATGTGGGAATGTCGCGCCGGGTGTGAGCCGGTGGGTGTTTGACCTGGTAAAAGGAGTATAGTTTTT
>PLLR01000117.1:0-16937 GCA_003141335.1 Methanoregula sp.
GCAGCGAGGCCGCTGATTACACCAATATACCCGGCAACTATGGTGAACATGCCGGTACCCGTTGCAGCACCAGCGGCTTCGAGGAAGAACACGAGTGCAAGCGTTCCGAGGACAAACTGGAGTGCACGTGACATTTTTAACGATCCGATAAACAGAATTACCGTAAAGAGTCCCCAGAGAGCGAGATATGAAGCCATTGCACCCGCACCCCCAGTATCTTTTGCGAGCCCGAGCGCCGGCAGAAGGAGAAGTGCTGCATACGAGAACCAGAACAGGCCGTACGAGGAATAGGCCGTCATGCCATAGGTATTACCCTTCTTCCACTCCATCAGGCCGGCAGTGAACATGGCAAATCCACCCATGAAGATCGCCATCGCAAGGATCATAGATCCCGCCTGGATTATTCCTGCGTTGGCAAGACTTATGAGGACACCCGGCATGCCGTACCCCAGAAGTCCGAGTGCCCCGGCTCCTGCAGTAATGTCCTTAATCTCAACAATTGAATTCTTGTTACTGCTTGTTTCAGTCATCTGCAATCAAACCTGAATGAATACTACTGACTTTTTTTTTATTGGTATATATGGAAGCTGATTTCCACCTGCTATAAATCCTCTTGAATATAGATGAAGATCCCCTGTTACTTCATTCTCCCGCACTCCTTTGTATCGCCCCTTCCACTCACATGTCGCACATCCGCTCCCCGCCTCGCCTCTCTCTCTCACCTGTGACAACACCTCGATTTACAGCACACCGGTCACTCGTCATATCGCAAAGCATTTGCCGCTTGCCTGATACCGCTCAGCCCCGGAACGCCCGGGCTGTGCGGGAAAGTCCTGAACCCGGGCCGATCCCATTTTTTCCTCTCAACCCCGGTTAGTTTTTTTAAAGAACATCCAAAATTTTCTCTCTTGTTACCGGAAATGCGTATCATTTCAGCCTTATGTTGTGGCTTTTTAAAAAATCCTGGGTTTTTTAACGAAACCTATATTGGCACAAACAACACCCGTCCCTGTATCCAGGTGGGATTACACCTGGGCAACAAAAAGGAGGAGGTAGACAAATGGTACGACGTTTTCACAGATCAATCTATGATGAACTCGATGAACTCAGAGCATCCATGGACTACCTGTACCAGCTTGCTCTTGAACCAATCGATAATACGCTGTTGCCTGGAGGAGATAACCATGACATCGTGTGCCAGTACTTGCATAACCTGAACGCGGAAGTCGCAGTGCATGATGATGAAGTGACTGTGACAGTGGACACGGTTCCAGGAATCGGAAATTCAAAAATATCCGTTGACCTTATCAACGAAAATACCCTGGAAATCACCTGCGATCGAGAGGAGGATAGAACTGAGGATAATGACGGGAATTGCCTGCGTGAACGGAGATCTTTCTCCCTACATCATGTAATCCCGCTCCCCGGTCAGGTCATGAATTATGGGGCGAGATTGACCTTGAGAAATGGCGTGCTCGATATTCATTTTAAAAAAAGCACAGCCAATCCAAACGTAAACCAATAAACAACAATCATTTTTCAACACTCTTCGCTGCGAGGTACGCCGGGAAGGTAAACCATCAGGAAAGACAACGGATATCCCCGATAACCGGTATTTCAAAGCCTGCCGCCCTCAAAACAGGCCTTCCTTTCACTTTCCACCTATTCCAGCCCATCCGGCAAGCGATCGGCCATCCAAAAGGGCCCATTAGCGCATTTTTCGGAGCCAGATTCATACCGCATCCAGCCAAACGGGGCGCAATTTCAGTTTTTTTAGAAAATTTGCCGAAAATACGCAACTATATCCCCAAAAAAACCAAATGGATATGAGAAATACAAAAAAGGAAATAGAAATGGGACATATCCGTACAGATTCTACACGGCGATATCATTGCGCACACCTTATCTGTACCTATCTGCTCCGGAAAAAAATTACCCGGGCTGTGGTAACTTCACGAGACATTGCCCTGTTCCATCACCTCCCACGAAAATCCTCCCAGTCGATCAGCGCCATGCTGAATTTTCTGTACACCAACCGCATACGGGAATCCCGTTTTGGATTCTACATCCTGGGAACATCTCCTTTCAGGAAATGCGATTATCCCCACCATTACACGATAGAACTTATTGATGAGGCCCGGGGGCTGCTCTGATGATCCCCGCCAACAGCCCGGTGAAAAATACCTTGATGTACCTTTCAGCGGATTTTTCCGCTCTGCAATTGCAAAAGGGGTATCCGCAAGGATATCATAACACACACCTGGCAGGGATGGCTCACCGGAAAAGACGACTGGAGTTCCCGCTCATATGATTTCATAAAAGCCCATCCGATATGGGAGAAGTGGGGTTTCCGGATAGGGGTTGCGGCAGTATGCATCTGCCTTCTCTGGTTTTTCTGGCCGGTCCTGTAAGATCCCGGGTCGGAGAGTAAAAGCGGCAGGTTTTCCCTGTTGGGAGAACCGGGTATTCACCCCGGATTCCCGCACGCCCCTTCCCGATTGGAATGATCCTTAGCGTATTTTGTCATCTGCAATTTCAATTACGACGACACCGGGGAATATCCCGGTCTCTGGTGCATGCGGGGGGTGATCACCGTGGAATGTTTCCGACAGTGCGAACACGATGCATCCCGGGTTTCCTTGTAATGATCCCGGGGGGTTTTGTTGACGATACTATTCTCAGAATTGCACAGCGGGCAGGTGAACCGGATAATATATCCAGATCTCGTACCAGCAATATCAGGTATTACGGAATGTTTTATCATTGAAGTATTCGGTCTTGTTTTTCTTAGAGCAAACGAACCCGATCTCACAAGGAGATCCGGTCTTCCATACAAAGAAGGGTTTTGAAGGATTGTGGGAGGTGAGGTCCTTTGCCCGGTGGGTTCCGGGCGATACTGGTATCAAAACCGTGTATGACTACAGTACTATTGGCGGGAATAGCGTATAGAATGATAGGCCGGGATATTGTCACCTGCCATTTTTCGGACACCACGGACACCATCTCCGGCGACCCCGTGGCGGATTCGGGATTTTTAAAAAAAATAATTTTCCAGGAAATATCCCGGTCTCACTTCTTCCTGTACTTTTTACCGGCCGAGAATGCCTTGTCGATTTGTTTTCCCACGTCAAAATACGTGAACTGNNGGTGGCTCCCGCAGTCAACAGACTTGAACAGTTTGCACTCGATGTTGACCGGGCACTCCTCCGCCAGGGGGGCAGTCTTCAGTTTCCCGTAAAACGACCGGAAGACCCCGGACTTGTCCTCATGCACACCGGAGACGAGACCGCAGTGGTCAGTCTCAACCACCTGNNTTGATTGCGACGCAGACCATCGGCGGCGCCATGCAGGCGACCGTAGCCCATGCGGCGGTCATGTAGTTTGGCTTACCCCTGATGTTTGCGCCCACGAGCAGGGTGGGCATGACACTCATGTACGGCATCGGGCCGAGCGTGATCTTTTCCATCGTTTNNCACTCCCGCATCCCCGGGTGACAGACCGACGCATACGGGCCGGTTGAGATAGAGATAATCCTTCAGATCCCCCGGTAAACCAGCCGGCCGGAACAGGTTTTTTTATCCCGCATCCCGCCAAACTCCTGTCCATGAAGGAAGACATGCGGTGTAGCCATGCGGACAAACCCCTTCGATGAATCGGCATCGGTTGTGGTGAAAGCGTAACGAGGGGATATGACCATGTCTGGTATCCGATCACACAGCACAGATGAGCGATCAGGCGCAGTATCAAAGATCCCGGGTGATTGCGATCTGCTTGGATCTAAAAAGACCCGGGGCGATCTTGGCAAAGCGATTGCTGCTATCGTGCTCGCGTATTCCCCACGGGACCTGCAGCAGATGAAATGGAACTTCTCTGAAAAGATCCGCGACATCGACCCAGCGTACCGGAAGCGTCTTGAAGAGACCATCACCGGGTACCTGCACGGGACATACCAGAACGTGCGGCTCATGAACCAGCAGGGTGCGTTCTCTTCATTGCGTGAACCGGTTCCGGATGAATCCAGGGTGTTCTGGAAGATGGTTACCGTGCAGTGCACAACGGGGGATGAGGAAGACCGGCTCCGGTTCCTGAAATTCCTCCTGGCCGGGTTCTGCATGTTCGTGCAGGGGCTTCCCGGCCATCCGGTTGGTATGTCATTTCCCGGTGGGGACAAGGTGGAGATTATCGATGGGCTCTGTTACTGCCCGGTCCGGACGAAAGCAAATGATGTCGATGCAGCCCTCTGCCCGTTCTGCCCTGCTCTCCAGACACCGGAGATTGGGTATCTCAGACCACCGGTCAATGCAAGCGAGCACCGGAAACAGGAGTTCATAAAGAACTGCTACGACTTCCACAACTTCAACGGCTGAAATTTTAGCTTGGGAGAAAACCTCGTTTCCTTCATTTTTATTTTTCCAATCTGTTCCACGGATATCATGTTGTGGGGATGCGGAAGCGGCAGGGACGCCACCTTTGGGAAAAACATAACCTTATCACAATCTTTATGATTAGGTATAACCTAACTAACGAAGGATCGGAGTATGATGGATAAAGAGGAGCATCTGTTCGAAGTGTTTGAAAACCTGATCAGGATCAAAAACGAATGCTCCTGCACTATCTTCTCTGAATGCGGATTATCGGATATGACGGTGAAACAGATCGCCTATCTGAAAGCCATTGATGAACAGCGGGAAGTCACCTTCAGCAGGCTTGCTGAGATCACCAGAAACTCAAAACCCACGATCACCGAGATGATCAACAAATTTGTCCGGATGGAGTGTGTGTATCGCGAACGTTGCCCCGATGACGGGAGGATCCTGTACATACGCCTGACCGACAAAGGAAAGAAAATTGCACATGCTGAACATAACGCCATGCGCCGGGTGATTGAACAGATGGTGAATTCACTGGATGAACACGAGATGGATCTCCTGATTGGGATCCTGCAAAAAGTCAGGTAATTTTTTTGTCCTGCACTTTAGTTAGGTAAATGCGAACTAAATTATTGAGGAAATCATGCAATCAGCAGAAACTGATGATACATTAGAAAAAATTGTCCTACCGCTCTTTGAGATCGTCGTCTACCCGGATAGCCGGACAAAATTCCAGGTTGACCGGGCAACCGGCGACCTCCTGCTGGCCGGCATAGAGGATCCCGAAGCTGCGTATGCAGTCGGCCTGTCCGTGAAAAGCGGCACGCGGCCTTCAGAAGTGACCGGCGAGTCGCTGTATAAAACCGGCAACCTGTTCCGGATCTCGCACGTGCAGCCTGCCGATGACGGGTACCTGATCTGTGCGCAGGTCGTGCAGAGGGTAAAAGCTGTATCTCTCTCCGAAAAGGAGGGGCAGTTCTATGCCGTATACGAGCCAGTCCCGGACCTGCAGGATCTCGAGGAAGACCTCAAGGTCCGGATCCTCGCGGACATAAAAAGCACTATCCACGAGATTAGCAACCGGTTCCAGGGTTCCGAACAGTTCACCCAACCCATCGACCGGATGGACTCCGTCGATCAGATCATGGGGTTCGTCATGCCCTTCCTGCCGGTCAACCTTGCCGAGAAGCAGGCGCTTCTTGAGATTGTCTCGGTCCGGCAGCGGTACATCACGTTCCTTGAGATCCTCATCAGGGCAAAAGAGAACATCACCTTCCGCATCGAGATGGCGAGAAAAGTGTCCGATAAGGTAATCAAGTCGAACCGGGAGGCAATGCTGCGGGAACAACTCAAAGTGATCCAGGAAGAACTCAATGAAAGTGATGGTTCTGGTTCAGGTGACGCAGGATACCGGATAAGAATTGAAAATTCAAAGATGCCTGATGAGGTGAGAAAAAAGGCATTAGCGGAGGTAAAAAAACTTGAAACTGGAGGCAGCCAGAATCATGAGAGTTCTGTAATCAGAAATTACCTTGACCTCCTGCTTGACCTTCCCTGGGTGACAGAAGAGAAAAAGAGTATTGATATCGCAGAGGCCCGCCGGGTGCTTGAGAGCAATCATAAGGGGCTTGAAAAGGTCAAGGAACGGATCATCCAGCACCTCGCGGTCATGAAACTCAAGCAGGAAAAACAGGGCTCGATCCTGCTCCTGTCAGGTCCGCCCGGCACGGGCAAAACAAGCCTCGGTAAGAGCATTGCAGATGCCCTTGGCCGAAAATATGTCCGGATCAGCCTTGGTGGCGTCAGGGATGAAGCAGAAATCCGGGGGCACCGGAGGACCTATGTCGGGGCTCTGCCGGGAAGAATTATCCACGGCATAAAGCGGGCAGGTACGAAAAATCCCGTTTTCATTCTCGATGAAATCGACAAGCTTGCCTATTCCAACCAGGGAGATCCGGCGAGCGCCCTGTTAGAAGTCCTTGACCCCGAACAGAACAACACATTCTCAGACCACTACTTAGAAGTCCCCTATGACCTGTCTGACGTATTGTTCATCGCCACTGCCAATTCCCTTGCAACTATCCCGGCCCCGCTTCTTGACCGGATGGAGCTGATCGAGATCTCGGGCTACACGAAGAATGAGAAGTTTATCATTGCAAAAGACCATCTGCTGCCAAAGACTTTAGAAGAACACGGTCTGGATGCGGATAAACTCAGAATTGAAGACGAGGCCTTAAAGGTAATCATCGAAAAATACACCCGCGAAGCAGGAGTCAGGTGGCTTAAAAAACAGCTTGCCGGTATTGCACGATTTGTGTCCGAAAAGATAGTCTCTGGGAACGCGGACCTGCCGTACGTAGTGAAAGCGGATATGCTCACCGGGATCCTTGGAAAAGAGGTGATCCGGCAGGAAGAGGCCCGGAAAGAACATGTACCTGGCGTAGTCACAGGACTTGCATGGACACCTGTCGGAGGAGATATTCTCTTCATCGAATGTACATTCATGCCGGGAACCGGAAAGCTTACGCTTACCGGACAGCTGGGGGATGTAATGAAAGAGTCTGCAAAGATTTCATTGAGTCTTATCAGATCACGGCTTGCACACACTGCCAACAGCTTTGACTTTATTGCAAGCGATGTTCATATTCATGTGCCATCAGGTGCAACGCCAAAGGACGGCCCATCAGCGGGTGTGACACTCTTCACTGCCCTGACATCCTTAATTACCGGCAAAACAGTTGACCCCAAAACTGCTATGACCGGGGAGATCACGTTGAGCGGTGCCGTATTGCCTGTGGGCGGCATTAAGGAGAAAATCCTGGCAGCACACCGGGCAGGTATAAGAAAGGTAATCCTGCCAAAAGAGAATGAGAGAGACCTCGAGGATGTGCCAGAGGATGTCAGGAGTGAACTTACCTTTGTAACGGTAGAGACCATTGAAGAGGTCTTAAAAGCGGCACTGGACATTGACCTGCCCAGACCGGTTGTGTCATATGCAGGAAATCGTTGTGCACCCGTACACAATCTATGAATGTTGAGGGGTCATAAGGAGGAGTCCGGCATGATGCAGCGATGATGCATGGTGCCCCCTGCTGCCCTGATCATCAAGTTTATCGCCACCCGATTTAAAAAAAATCCGACCGGAATCCTTCCATTAAAAAACCAATGCCCCTGCTGAAACCCTCTTATCCCATAAGACCCGTATATCCGGGTATGTATACGGAGCGTGAAACCCTTAATGAACAAACGACGGTTCCGGGCCGATGACCCGGAGCGGAAAATATGGCAGGACCCGGAAAAAATATTCTCTGCTATCGGGCTTTCTGCCGGCATGGTCTTTGTCGATATCGGGTGCGGCGAGGGGTACTTTGCGCTGCCGGCAGCCCGGTGGGTGGGGCCGTGCGGGAAGGTCTACGCGGCCGATATCAACGCCGATGCGGTGGCAGCACTTTGGGAGCAGGCAGCAAACGAGGGGCTCAGCAACCTGTCTGCGGAAGTGAAGGCCGCGGAGGAGGCCGTGGCCTGCGAGGGATGTGCGGATATTGTCTTCTTCGGAATCGATCTTCATGATTTTGCCAATCCGGAACGAGTCATAAGGAATGCAAAAAAGATGCTCAAACCCTCCGGGAGGTTGATCGATCTCGACTGGAAAGATGAGCCGATGGAGTTTGGGCCACCGCAGGAGAAACGCTTCCCGGTACACAAAGCGCAGGGAATGATCCAATCTGCCGGGTTCCGGATTCTTTCCGTGCAGGATGCCGGGCCGTACCACTACCTTATCAGTGCCGGCAGCCCCGTGTAACTACCTCCAGGGAACAGGAGCTCGTTATCACCCGCATCTTCGACCCCAAAAAGCCCGCTGCATTGCTCTTAAAAAAAGAGTTGTACTGGCAGGCGAAATCCCGGAAAACCCCGGACTACGGCATACCCCCCGCCATCCTGCCATTCCTGCAACAACCTGATTAATCGTTCTAAAAAAAGAGATCAGGAGAACGTTATCATCACGAAATTTTCCACCAGTTCATGCGAATGCTGTATCTTTTTGGTGAGGCGTTTTTTTAATCTGTTATACTAAACCGCTCAAAGTAACATTCACCGGAGGACAGTTTTTCACCGGGCTTGAGGGCAAGAAGGAAGCTGTCGGCATGGTCCATGCATACATAGGCTGAACAGCACCCGTATCCCTGGTACCCTGCAGCATCCTTGTCACAGTACTCGCATTTGATTTTTTCCACCATGGTGATTTCCTCTGTTCTTCATTTCATAGATACTTTTTTCTGGTTGCCGGTTTTTAATTAGGCTCTAGAGAATTTCAGTCACTCTTTTTTTAGCCATATCACAATATTTTTTAGAGATATCAATTCCCAAAAATTTCCTATTTGTCTTTTTTGCAACTACGCAGGTAGTACCTGCACCATTGAAAGGATCGAGAACTACATCCCCCTCAAAACTGAATAATTTGAGTGCTCTTGTCACAAGCTCTTCGGGAAACATCGCAGGATGATCATAGCGATCCATTTTTCTTTCTGGTGCAACAGACCATTTTGCCACAACCCATTTTTTAAATTCGTCTTCAGTTATATCGATATCTTCAGATCTCCCGGATTTTTTTAAATCCCCTTTTGCAAAAATTTCCAGGAATTCCCAGGTATATTTCAGGTAGGGGCTGCTCGGACTCTTCCAGCTCCCCCAGGCACAATATTTGCAATTATAATTATTTTTCTCCCAGAGAATTTCTCCTTTCCAGATCATTTTTTTCTGCATGAAGTGATGTGAAATAATATGGTGACTTGGGATATAATCTGAAAACAGCGGCTGGATGTTGATAATTATCCTTCCACCGAATTTTACTACCCGGATACACTCATCAAAAACCGCGAACAATTTATCAAAATAGTGCTCCCAGTTCACCCCATCCGTGGAGGTATCATATCCAAGACCAAAATTATAGGGCGGTGACGTGATGATGAGATCGATACAATTGTCAGGTAATTGCTTCAGGACTGATTCGCTGTCATCATTAATTATCAGATTTTCATATCTTTTGGGCAGCTCAGTATTTTTCTCTGAAAATGTGTTATTCTGGGCGTAATAATATAATCCCCGTCTTGTTACTTTTGATTGCCGGTCCTTGACTTTTCTCTCATTCCTGTAGGTCACATACGTTCGTTTGCCGGCTTTAATCCCATAACTTTTAATGCGGGAAATATCTTCAATAATTTTTAAAAATATCTCCTTATCCACAAGTAAAGAATCACGGTTATTTTCCGGGTTGTCTAACAAATCCTGGACATAGTCCCTGAATGCCTCAAATTCAATTGATTGCAGGTAGAGGATGATCTCTGAATTATTGATATCCAGTCGAAATCCTTTTTTTGAAAATTTCTTTTGAATTTGTTGTAATAACCTGTTTTCATGGATTGTCAGTGGTTTTTTTAGAGGCGTCACTAACTTCAGGTATTCGTTTTTTAAGATGTCTTCATCAGGTTCTGTCGATTTTTTTCCTGCCATACCTGTGGTAGATCATTTTTAATTTTCAGGAGTTAAACTAACCGACTTAATACCGGCACTTCCGGATATTGGTGTTAACACCGGATGACCGGATGCATGCAATCCAATAGTGGAATGATGAGTTGGTAGTATGCCGGGGAAAGCAATGCATGAAACCGGGATCCGGGGGATTGGGAATATGCTCCCTGCCGCCGGTATGGAGGGGTTTTGGCAGATTTTTTTTAGAAGTATCCCAACTCTCCGGTAATAATAAAAAAATGGATCATGTAATGTATTGCTGAAGTCTCTGCGTCACAAGACCAATGAGAGAATCTGTTGAATCCATGCGGTTAATTTCTTCAGCAGTAATAATCTCCTGAAAAGATTTTCCTGACTGGATATAAACGGCAGGAAAGGTGGTTTTCTCTGTCCCGATCTCCAAAAAAAATTCATCGCGGTACAGGAACCTTGAGTGAATGCCAAGATCACTGATGAAACGTTTCCATCCCTTTTTCATGCCAACAGGACTGAAGATCAAGGCAAAAAGATTACATGGGGGGGTTTTAACTGACGGTGTACTTTTGTGATAGTCCGTCATAGCCGAAAGGTTGCCCCGGTCAATATTATACACAAACAGCAGGATAAGACCAGACCGCATATTACATTCCCATGACTTTCCAATGATTTAATGATTGGGATTTTTACAGAAGATCTTCTTCATATCAGCCAAAAAGAGATCATCTGCGCGGGATGCGGGCAGGCATAAGTACAGGGTTGGAGGATTAATCGCCTGTTTTTGGATACGTGCAAAGGCGATATAAGTGCAAAGGCGATAAATTATGATGTATATTCATTCTATAGTACAATAGATACGCATACACGAGAAGGTTAAATCAATGCTTGACATCAGGTTCGTACGCTCCAACCCGGAAGTGGTCAGGGCAGATCTCCGGAAGCGCAATGACAAAGAGAAGCTCGCATGGGTAGAGGACCTGCTTAAAAAGGATGCTCGCGCACGCGAACTCAAAATCGAGACTGATCTCCTGCGCCAGCGCCGCAATACGATAGCCCGCGAGATCAACACTGCACGAAAAGCCGGACAGGACGCTGCAGTTCTCATGGCTGAAGCTGCAAATCTTCCCCAGAAGATCAAGGATCATGATACCGAACAAGAAGAGATTGCAGCCACGATTCGCCACTACCTGATGCGCCTGCCCAATATCCTGCACGACAGCGTTCCTGTGGGGAAAGACGATACTGAGAACGTTGAGATCAGGCGTGTAGGTACGCTGCGGAGATTTGATTTTGAACTGAAGAACCATGGGCAGCTGGCAGCTGAACACGGGTGGGTTGATTTCGAGCGGGCTGTAAAAATTTCCGGGGCAGGTTTTTATTTCCTGAAAGGTAGTCTGGTCCTGCTGGATATGGCGCTCCAGCGCTTTGCACTGGATCTGTTGTCACAAAAAGGCTACATCCCGGTAATCCCCCCGTTCATGATCAATCGTTCGTCGTATGAAGGCGTTACCGATCTTGGGGATTTTGAAAAAGTCATGTATAAAATTGACGGTGACGACGCATACCTGATTGCCACCAGCGAGCACCCCCTTGGTGCAATGTACCGGGACGAGATCTTTGAAGAAAAAGATCTTCCTCTCCGTCTTGCGGGCATCTCACCCTGCTTCCGGCGTGAGATTGGTGCCCACGGTCTTGACACCAAAGGTCTGTTCCGTGTTCACCAGTTCACCAAGGTCGAGCAGTTTGTATTCTGCAAACCTGAGGATTCATGGCAGATTCACGAGGAATTGCTGGCAAATGCTGAAGAGATGTTCCAAAAACTCAAACTTCCCTACCGTGTCGTTACCATCTGTACGGGAGATATCGGGACTGTTGCAGCGAAAAAATATGATATTGAGGCATGGATGCCCCGCGAGAATGCGTATAAGGAAGTCGTGTCCTGCTCGAACTGTACAGCATACCAGGCAGTCCGGCTCAATATAAAAGTGAGGGACAAGAGCGACTTTGAATCAAAGCACCATATTCATACACTCAATTCAACAGCAATTGCCACTTCACGGGTCATTCGTGCCATTCTTGAGAACTACCAGAACAAAGAAGGTCTGGTGGAAATCCCAGAAGTACTGCGTCCCTATATGCACGACCAGGAATATCTCTGATCTTTTTTTTAAAATATCTGTAAAACAAACCGGACAGGTAACAAATACTTATTTGCTGTAGATGACGCAAGTATAGGTAAGACTGTGGTACTATGGGCTATCCTGAACTGGACTATGACGAGTCCATAATCCTGGAAACGCGAAACGTTAAATTCAAATCAATCTCGCTAGATGCGATACTTACGAACAAGCGTATAATTCTTATCGACAGCAAGAAGAACGTCATTCCTCCCCAGGAGATCTCACTGGCGTCTATCAGGATTGTCGAGATGGGAGAAAATGCCATACGGGACCCCTTTTTACTCCTTATCCTCAGCACCACCACGGGTGAAAAACGCCAGATGGTTATCACATTTTCACGTCAGGCAGGTGCAGAAAGAAGACGGGAATGCAATGAATGGGTAAAGAAACTGGAAAGTCTCAGGCCGGCTCCGGTTCCGGATACTGTCCCTGCCGATCTTCCTGTGCAGGGAGGAGAGCCTTTGAAAAAACCCGAAGTTTCTCCCCCGGCACGAGCCGGTATTCAGGGTACCCGTCCGGTAAAAAAGAAGATCGAGATCGCCCGTCCCCTGAGTAAGATTATTGAAAATAGCCCTGTTCCCCCAGTACCCGTTGAAACCTCGTCTCTTCCCTCCGGTACGTTCTGTTCACGATGCGGGAATCGTGTTCCCCTGAGATCAACGTTCTGCAACCACTGCGGTACACCGATTATCCCCGTGCCAGAGCAGGCTGGTGCACCGCAACCTGCCGTTCCTCAGGTGCAGGTTCCGCTCCCGCCCCCGGTAGGTTCTGCCGCAGAACGACAACGTCGTCCAATCGAACAGATAATCCATTCCATTGAACCCCTGATCGAAGACTCAGTGCCACGTACCCGGCCTNNCTACCACTCCCGAATCCTGCACCTGAAGTAAACAAACCCAATTATCGTGCGATCGGTATCCTTGTTGTAGCTATTATCGCAATTATTATTGGGATAGTCCTCCTGGCAAACTTCACATCCGGACCATCCGGCGGACCCGAAGGGAATGCGACTACTCCTGCAATTACAACACTTGCGACACCTCTTCCCACTTCAAAACCTCAAACCCCCGGCACACCCTTAGTAACGACCCTGGTGACGCCTGCGCCCACCCAGCTCATGATACCTCCAAATGGTGTGTGGGTGAGGGTGGCGTATCCCGGAACATTTACCGGATCGATTGGCACACCGGGAGACATACGGGAAGTGACAAACTCCGGTGATCTTTTCTACCAGATATCAACAACCAATGGAACTGTGGCAGTATCCCTCCAGAAAATGGATGGTTCATCGGATAAACTCCTCATTGAGGTGTATAAAAACGGTGCAATGGTCAAACAGGATTCGAGTGTTGCCCCAAAAGGTATCGTTGAAATTCAGTTTGATTTGAAAACTATACCAGCCGGCGGGGTAAATTCCACGACAACCGTCAAATAATTACCGGGCAACCCGGGGCCCGGTATCCCCGTGAACCCGTACTACCGTGTCAAGCGGGCAAAGGAGGTGGGCTCCCACCCCCCAGGTGATTCTTGCCGGCCGCTCCATCAACGACTCGCTGCCGAAGTACGTGGCCGGGATGGCGGTCAAGGGGCCGAACAAGGTCGGGAAAACGATAACGGGGTAGGGGTTCGGGGTCCTGATCATGGGGTCTGACGTACAAGGAGGATGTCGCGGATATCCGGGAGTCGCCGGCCGGGAACATGGTACACGAGCTGAAGGAGTATGACGTGGACGTGTACGGGTATGATCCCCTGCTCCCCGAATCCGTAATCCGGCATTTCAGTGCCAATCCGCTGCAGAAGCTGGACAATTTTCACACTCAATGCGATAGTAAAAAAGAATCAGGGTTAAGCNNCCACCCGGCCTGTATGAACCGGTCCGGGTCTACCATGTTTCGTCCGTCAATCATGACAGGCCGGATTTTTCCCGTCAGATCCCTCATCTTCACCGGATCCAGATAGCGGTATTCCGAATGCCCTGTAAAGATTGCCACTGCGCTGGCATCCTGTAATACCGCATTGAGGTCTTTCTCAATCCTGATCCCCGGGTAATGCTCCACATATGGGTCATGAACGGCTATTTCCGCTCCACGTTCCCGCATAAGGTTATGGTATACCTCCGAAGGGGTGTTCCGTGCATCGTCCGAATTCGCGATGAATGCCCAGCCGAGGAGGGCAATCCGCGTCCCTTCCATCTTTTGTCCTGCACGTTCCAGGCCTGAGCAGGTGAGGTTCACCATATGGATTGGCATGAAGTCGTTGATATTCCGTGCGAGGGTGAAGAGCGATTCTTTTCCCTCAGGGTAGTCGAGGAGGGCAGCACCGAGTGTTTTTACCCCCCGCTCCAGGTGGTACGTGTCCTTGGTGAGGCAGTGACCCCCCACCCCTGCCCCAGGCCAGAGGATTGCCCTCGTTACGCTTTCCTCCTTCAGGCTGGCGACTCCGTCCCGAACCTCATACACGTTGATCCCCATTGCTTCGCAGTACAGGGCAAGTTCGTTTACGGCTGCGATCTGGAGGTCCCGGAAGGTATTTTCGGCAGTCTTGGTGACTTCGGCAGCGGTTGCAGACATGGGGATGACTCTCCCCTTTGTGAGCACCGGGGTGTAGAGTTCTTCTGCCCGTGCCGTGCTGGCCGCATCGATGCCTCCGATGATCCGGTCGTGTTCACGGATATTTCGGAGGAGCCGTCCTACCATCACTCGTTCGGGGGCATGGGCGAGCGCGAAATCCCGGCCCGCAATCATCCCTGACTCTTCTTCAAGCAACTTTTTCGCCATGCCGGTTGTGGTGCCTGGGGTGATAGTCGATTCGAGGACGACAAGTGCCCCCTCCTCTATATATTTCCCGGTCATTAGGATCCCGTCAATGAGGGCAGAAAAGTCGGGTATGAGGTCTTTTGGATCGCGGAACGGGGTCTGGATTGCGATCGTGACCGCGTCGAGCTCCGCAATTTTTGAAAAATCTGTGGTACTGGAGAATTTTCCTTCACTGACTACCTTTTTTAAGAGATCTGGAAGCCCTGGTTCCTCCCCCTTCAGCGGACACTCTCCCTGATTGAGCATCCGTACCTTGTAGCCTGAGCTCTTCGAATCGCGCTGGAACCCGTAGACCTTCTCGTAGTGGGGCACATCGGCAAAGAGCACTGCCGAGGGGATCCCTACGTATCCCATGCCGATGACACCGATCTTTTTTATCGGGCCCTTTTGTTTCAGGAGTGCTGCAAGTGATGCTTCCATAAACAATACTCATTCAGGACAGGAAGGTCTGTATCTCTTCACAGATACGGAGGTCTTCGACTGCCTGCTCCGGCGTTACCGGGAACGGTTTTCCTTTTTTCGCGCATTCGAGGAAGGTCTGGAGCTCCACTTTCAAAGGTTCCACTTTGTTCACCATCACTTTCTCAATAATATTTTCCTGCACATAGCGTTCGTTCTCGACATTGTACTTATCAGGCTTATAGTACGTGAAGATCTCCTGGTTCATGAAGTCCCCTTCGATCGTGAGGTCCTCCTCCTCGATATAGATACGGCGTATCTTTTTTGAGGACTTCCGGCTGGCAGAGAGGTATGATGGTGTAGAACCGAACCGGAAGAGCGCCGATGCGATGTCGCCGGTCCCTCCTGCCGACAGGGTATACCGGTCATCAAACAGGACATGACGAAGGATGTCGATGTCATGGATCATCAAATCCTCCACGACCGAGCTCCGGGTGATACGGGTTGATGCCGGGTTGTGCCGGTTAATCTCCACGTATAACGGTTTCTTGCAGATCCTCTTTATTTCCGGGATGATGGGGTTGAACCGCTCGATCTGGCCGACTCCTACAATCTGGTTCTTCCCGATCAACGCCAGAACCTGTTCTGCCTCCTTTACAGAGCTGCAGATTGGCTTTTCCATGAGGATATGGACCCCTGTTTCGAGGGCTTCCCGGGCCGTCTCCAGGTGATACTGGGTAGGCACGCAGATACTCATTGCATCCACTTTTTTCAGCAGGTCTCCGATAGTCGCACAGGGAATCGCCCCATTCTGGAGTCCTACCCTCATGGCCTCCTGCTGGTTGACATCATATACATAGAGCCCGGTCACGGATTTGAGCTCTGAATAGATCCGGACATGGTTTTTCCCCATCATGCCGGTCCCGATCACACCGACTTCCATTTCATGCCACCTCGTTGATATATGCTGCAATGTATGCCCGTTCCTTATCGGTCACCAGCGGGTGGACCGGGAGGGAGAGTACTTCTTTGGCAAGCGTGTCCGCTACCGGGCAACGGCTTTTTTTTGCATATTCCGTAAAGACTGGTTGTCTGTGGAGTGGGACAGGGTAATGGACTGCGGTACCAATCCCTTTCTCCCTGAGGACAGTGGCGAGCTGGTCCCGGGTCAGCCGGCATTTGTCTGTTACCCTGATGACATACTGGTGGTACACATGTTCCACGCCAGGTGTGACCTCAGGAAGGATGATCCCTGTCCGGTGAATATGGTCATCATAATATGCCGCAGTCTCTCTTCGTTTTGTATTGAAGGCGTCCAGTTTATTCAGCTGGGCAAGACCGATAGCGGCACCAAGATCTGTCATCCGGAAGTTGTACCCGATGCATGTGTGGAGGTACTTCTCTGCCTGGCCATGGTTGATAAACCGCCGTATCCGTTCTGACAGGGCAGGGTCATTTGTGGTCACCATACCTCCCTCTCCTGTGGTCATATTCTTGGTCGGGTAGAACGAAAAACAGCCGGCTGCCCCGAACGAACCGACTTTTTTCCCGTGGTACACTGCCCCATGGGCCTGGGCAGCGTCCTCAATAAGGGGAATTCCCCCATCCTCGCAGATCTTTGCAACAGGCCGGACCGCAAAGGGCTGGCCGAACAGGTGGACCCCGGT
>PLLR01000117.1:16974-32105 GCA_003141335.1 Methanoregula sp.
AGGGTGGCGTGCAGTGCAGCCGTCCCACTGTTCACCGCGACGCCGTGCGCTGTGTTGCAGTAACGGGCGAAGGTGTGCTCGAACTCTTCAACCCGTGACCCCTGTGCAAGCATCCCTGACTGTATCACGTTGGATACTGCTTCGATCTCTTCCCCACCGAGCGAGGGCTTTGCTACCGGGATCATGCTAGTCCCTCACCTTCTGGCGATCAATAAAGAATATTGCACGTGCAAGCCCGGATACCCGGGACAGGAGTGAATTCCGGTCAGGGGGAATCCCGGTTTTTCCACAAGGTACCATATTAATCTCTCACCATTTCTTTCGGCATGTCCCGGATCTTTGCCGGTGACCCGATGGCCATCTTACCTGCAGGAACGTCATGCGTGACCACCGATCCGGCAGCCACGGCAGCACCCTTTCCTATTCTGATCCCGGGCAAAATGACGGCTTTAGCCCCGATGACCGAATCCTCTTCAAGGACCGGTCCTTTCAGTTCCGGTTTCCCTGTCGGGGGATAGCGGTCATTGGTGAGTACCACCCCGGGACCAATGAAGACCCCGTCTGCGATTTCGGTATTGGTGGGGATAAACACCATGCTCTGGATGCGGACGTTGTTCCCGATGCTGCTGTATCCTTCAATAATTGAGGCTGTTCCGACCGAGGTATTGTTCCCAATCACGGTCTTTTCCCGTATGAGGACGTTGTGACCGCACTGGAACCGGTCACCGAGGGTCACCTCGCAATAAATGATGCTCCCCGAACGGATGACTGCGTCGTCTCCGATTGTGACTCCCGGGAAGTTCTTCGTTCCCAGGTATTCCCGGGAAGGGAACCCGAGTGTCACCGGGTCATAGATTTGTGCATTCTTACCAACCCTGTTTTTTCCGTATTGCATCAATCTCCGGATACCCCCATTCTTAAAATATATTCTAATGGTTCTATCTGGGAGGTTAATAATGATTATGACGATGAGGATGATGACGGAAATCAGTTTCGGGATCAAAGAGAACGGGAGGAAGAAGAACGAGAGCGAGCTTATTATGAAAGCCCAAAAGGAATTGCTGAACGCAAAAAGATCGCCAACCATAAGGGATATTTTTGGAAAGCTAAGCTCATGATCTGGGTAACCAGACCATATGAAATGATGAAATATATATTCAACAGGCTGTTTAAGCATCCACATAATACGATTGGGATCGGGCATTTCGTTTCGGTTGCACAGAGTGGATATTCGTTGATCCGCTGTTGGATATATTCCTTGAACGGGTCAAGTATACTCACTTGCTGTCCTCTTTTACTCAGAACAGGTGATGTTTGTGCTGTGATGTGTTTCCGTACCGTGTTCCGGTGAAGTCCGATCTTCTGCGATATTTGACTGATGTTCACTCCCTGATGATGCAAATCGCGTATCATGAAAAAGTCCTCCATTTTCAGCATTGCCACTACCTTCACGCATTTGCATGAAAGTTAGGTGTACACTTTTATTCCGCCATAAGTGCACAATTTTGCACCGCCATTGACACTATTGGAAGTGGATGTACAGCACTGGATCCCTGCGTAAGACAGAGAGACGATTGTATTGACAAATGTCCGACTGTAATTTTTGCTAAAGAGATTTGCCATGAAAAATGCAACTATCAATTTGACCAGTGTAAAGGGAAGTATTAGAAAATTATTTTTCAGCAAACAGGCAAAATCACCCACATCGTGATAATCACAAAAGAAGAACATTAAGGGCTGCAATTCCGATTTAGAACTTAACCCATTGACCGAATGCTGCTATGGGGATTCGAACCCCAGTCGCGGGCGTGAAAGGCCCGCATGATTGGCCGGACTACACTATAGCAGCGCGTTGTTGCTCTATCTAATTTCTCGGCACCTCATAAATAGATTATGGAACAGGAAAAACAGAGGGGTGATGAGAGTATTTCCGGTTAAGATTTTTTGTGATTTTATTGTGATTATTTTTTATTGATGGGGTAACCTTCAGTCTCGGTCACCGTTTTGAACGCGGCCATCAGTTGCCGGGTGACCGGCCCGGGTTTGCCGGTCCCGATCGTGCGCCCATCCACCCACGTGATCGGAGCGACTTCGGCTGCAGTGCCGGTGCAGATCATCTCATCGGCGGTATAGAGATCAAAGTACCCGATATTCTGCTCTTTCACCGTGATACCGAGAGATTTTGCAAGCTCAAGTAAGACCATGCGCGTGATGCCCCGGAGGTTATTGAGGGTCGGGGGAGTGATAATCTCGCCGTTCTTCACTACGTACAGGTTGTCGCCCGAACCTTCCGAGATGTACCCGTTCGTATCGAAGAAGATCGCTTCATCGCCTCCCTTGTAGTTCGCCTCGATCTTTGCAAGGATATTGTTGAGGTAATTCAGGCTCTTTACATTCGGCGGGAGTGCATCAGCGGGATTTCTTCTCACCGAGACCGTCACTGCCCTGAGTCCCTTATTATACAGGTCGCCATACATCGCGCCCCAGCTTGTTGCGATGACAATAACAGACGGTTTCGGGCACTTGCGCGGATCAAGACCGAGATCTCCCACTCCACGGCTGATGATGGGTCTGATATAAGCGTTGGTTAATGCATTCCTGCGGAGCACTTCGCAGATTACGTCGGTCATCTCCTCTTTCCCGAAGGGAGGCTGCAGGTCGATCGTTTTTGCTGAATCATACAGGCGGTCAAGATGTTCTTTCAACCGGAAAATTTTACCGTTGTAGGCACGGATGCCCTCAAACACACCGTCACCATAGAGAAAACCATGATCAAAAACCGAGATTTTTGCCTGGTCGTCCGGAAGGTACTTACCATCAATGTAAATTATCATAGATTTCATGGGATGTAATGGGTTTTGTAGTTTTTTCTTTGTATCAGGATTTTACTCTGTGTAGAGAAAGGGCTGGATCCCGGTTATTCCTTTCACAGATGACCGCATTTGTCGATAAAATTGTTGATTTCGAGGCAGAAAATGCCAATAAATAATCTCCCATTTCAGGCATTTTTTACCGGCACTTTTTTTTTAGGAAAAACAGGCACAGGATAATATCAGTGTTTTTTGCTGCAAGTACGGACAAAATGCCGGAACATCCCCTCACTTGCCACCGGGTGCAGGTGGGTATAACTCCCCAGCGTATTGTTCGTTACAGCACCGTCAAGCTTGGAGTGAATGCCAATACCGCGGGAGAGCTGGTACGCGTAGCGGGTTCCTGAAGAGAGCACCACATCAGAATAATGGAATTCATGGCCCCTGAATGCTGCAGCACCCAGAGGAGAATCGTCACCGCTCGTACCCTCAACATAACTGACTACCCTTCTTGCCGGCATCCGGGTCTCCCCGGAAAAAACCCTGCACATCTCATAGCTCTTTTCTTTTTGTGCATCCTGCCAGCCTTTTTTTAAGCTCATACGGTCAGTGAGATACATAAGCCCGCCGCACTCTGCATAAACGGGGGTACCGTTGCGTGAAACCTCGAGGATCGCTTCACGCATGGGATCGTTTGCTTCCAGTTCTCTGACAAAAAGTTCCGGATAGCCTCCCCCGATAATATACCCGTCTGCATCCGGGAGCCTGTCGTGCACAGGACTGAAAGGAACATACTCTGCCCCGGCGGTATGAAGAATATCAAAAAGATCGGCATAGTAAAAGTTGAAAGCCTCGTCGAGTGCGACCCCTATCGTGACATCCCGGTCCACCGTGACATCAAAGAGTGTTTTCTGATGAGGAGGCTGCACAATTTCTGTCATGAGGTTTAAGAACCGCTCAAGATCCACGTACTGTCCAATCATTTTTGTGATAGTTGAGATACGTGCATCAAAGTCACCGCGCCCTGATCCTTCGCGGTAGGGTACGAGCCCGAGGTGCCGCATGGCAAGCTGCATCTCTTCCATGCGGGGGATAGCCCCAATCACCGGTATATCGCAATAGTGTTCAATTGCCGTCAGCGCCTTTTCCTTGTGCGAACCGCCTTTTACATTGTTAAGAATGACACCTGCGATATTCACGTCCCGGTCAAATACCTGGAATCCTTTCACAAGCGCAGCAGCACTCCGGGTGATACTCTGGGCGGATACAACAAGCACCACCGGAATATCGAGTATCTTTGCAACAGATGCGGTGCTACCATTATCAGTAAGTGCCTCAGCTCCCTCGTACAACCCGCGGACTCCCTCGACCAGCGCGATGTCAGCGCCGCGACAGCCAAACTGAAAAATTTCGCGAATCTGATCATCCGTGAGCGTGAAACTGTCAAGGTTCCGGCATGGGCGCAGGGAGACTGCGGACAGGTAGGAGGGATCGATGTAGTCCATCCCCACCTTGAACGTCTGCACCCGGTGGTTTTTTGAAAGAAGTGCAGCAAGGGCAAGGGTGATGCTTGTCTTACCACTGCCTGAACGATCTCCAGTGATCAGGATCTGTTTCATGCAAGACTCCGCAGGACGGCGCCGAATTCACTCCCGACAATCTCCCGCACGCCCAGCGTCTTTGGGTGGAGGTCGATCTCCACGATCACGTGCTGGTGCCCGATAGCCCGGAGCGGTTCAACCTGGCGTGGGCCGTTTGTCACCGAGAAGCACTCGATCCCTTTCGTGTATTCCGGGGGTATTGCATGCGGGACCCCGGTGATCAGGGCAAATACAGGCGCAATTTCCTGTAACTTCCTGCCAAGCAGGTCACCATTCGCCCCATACTCGTCGAGTGCACCGATAACTTCGATCGTTACGCCACGGCTCGTCATTTCTTCGTAAATCCGCTCGGCATCCAGCCGGGTTTTGGGTAATCCGCGCTGATCGAGATTGGCAATATATGTGATATCCGCATCCGGGCAGGCATCGTGAAGAGCGATAAGTTCGTCAGCGAACATATAGGCAGTCTCTTTCTTTGCATTCAGGATTGCGACACCTTTTTTCCCGCTCCGTGCGAGTTCCAGCAGGCGCTGTGCAGCGACATGTTTCAGATCGCCCCGGGAAGGTTCGATATAAGGCTGGCTCGCAGCACCTCTCACCCGTTCCACTTCATTTGCCTTCCCCATTAAGAACCGCTGGCGGGTTAACTCATCGCTGGAGATCCAGCCTGCTTCGCAGGCTGCTTCCAGCGTAGCAAGTACACCAGCAATGTTTTCCAGGTATCCGGCATGGATATCGACAGCGATGGTGGGGGTAGTTACACCGGCGCCTTCAATCGCTGACTGGAGATCTTCCCCGATTATCATGGCAACACAGGTTCCAATCACCGCCATCCTCCGGGGGGAGAAATGATCCTCGGCATAACGCAGGACATCTTCGAGAGGTTTCTGGCCACCAAAGATGAACTCGTTGTCCGCGAGTGAGGTGGTGAGCACCCGCATCCCGTCTTCTTCCAGCAGCCGGGCGTGTTTGAACGAACAGCCTGAAGGACCGTGGAGGATTGCAACATCAACTTTGAGATCACGCGCTGTGTAGAGCGCAGCAACAATTGAACTGGGACGCGGGTGCATGTATTTCATAATAATTCAGTTATCTCCAGGTTTTCACGGCAAGTACCATGGATCCGGGGTCGGTCATATGCAAAGCTCTGGTATAAGCTTCTTTAAGCGTTGTTGTATACGCTGATATGAGCGGTTCCAGCATCGTGTACTCCAACGTTCCCGGTATCGGGAATGTTCCCACCAAAACAACATGCGCAGGACGGATCTGGTCAATGGCTGCCCGGATCTGGTCAAAAGCAAACCCTTCGCAGACTGCCCCGTCGCCTTCTTCCTGTCCGATGACAAGCGTAACTGCTTCTTTTCCGGAGGTAATCCGGGCATACCGTGCCGCTTCAAGGGTGGTTGCAAGGTTGGTGCCGCTGTTTGCATTGTCTACAATAAGCAGTCCCCTGTCATACGATACTGACATCCTGCCCGGAATCGCGCTGAATGAAGACAATGGTGAGGGGTCAATTCCCAACATCATTGCTGCGACAGCGGCAAGCACCAGTGATGTATGGTACCCGGGAAGTGAGAGGAGGGGATTTGAGAAACGGGATGTTTTTTTGCCAAGGATGAGGGAGCATTCTGTACCTTCAGTGCGTGCAACATCTTCCAGATGCACAACCCGTCCGGGATAGTCTGCGTGAATATTTTCTGCAAGGAGAAGGTATTTGCAGTTTTTTGCAGAGGCGACTTTTGCATTGAGGGCAGATTTTTTCCCTGCAGCAAAACAATAATCTCCATCCGAAGTGATAATCCCCAGGGTTCCCAGGCAGGTGATCCCGAGGGATTCTTCAACAATCAGCCAGCCATGGATCTCGTGGGCCATCCTTGCAGCAGCGAGTACCGATCCCGGCGTAATGCTTAACTGCGATATCCATTTCTTTTCCGGGAACAGGTATGTCCCGGTTGATGTGTGCAGGATTCCCTTTCCATCCATCAGGGAGGCAAGAGCGTGTGCGGTCGTTGTCTTACCCCATGCACCCGTGATCTCGATCATGGGTTCCGGTATATTCTCACAGAGCAGCTGGTGCACTGCTTCATGGTGGGAGATGACCGGGGCTTTGGCATATTTCAGGAGCGGATGATCGGGATCGAGATGCACAGGCGCAACAACCAGATCATAGTTCCCTGCCATGGCTGTCTTTACATCAATACTGCTTTTTCCCCTGTACACATCCACACAGTCAACACGATCCCCCCGGGCTGCAAACGCTTCACCGATCGCCTTTCCGCCGTGGATAGTGTCCAGTACCAGGATGTGCATACAAAGAAGTCAGAGGAGGGTGAGCGCTTTTGTCGCGTTCTTGACCATCAGGTCGGCAAGCAGCGGGTCACTCCCGATAGGATCCGCATAGACAAGAGGGATTGATTTGCCATTTTGAGCAAACACTCCCTTCTTGATGCCTTCGGCAAGCCCGATCTCTCCCGGGATATCTTTTTCGATGTGAACTCCCTTTGCAAGAAACAGGGGGACAACGACGAGTGCATCAATCGGTTCACGCCGGAATTCATCGAGCGAATCCCTGATTGTTGGCGTATTCATATTCATAAACCCGCATTTTACAATAAAATCCGTGTTTTTTGCTTTAATGATGGAAGCTGTTTTCTCAACGAGCTCTTTGTTGTAGGGCATCGTGCTGCCGTGCCCGACAAGTAACATTCCCTTCTTACCCATGTATGTAACCTCAACGTTATTTTTTTGATGTTTTTTTATAAGGTTTGAATGTTTCAACCCATCTACATTTACACTGTATGAAAAATGCGTACTAATAGTAATAATTTTTATCGTTATTGATTGGTTATCAGTAGCACTAACGCCTGTACTTCCACCCATGACCCCGACATTATGGAAAAGAAGTGATATGGCCTCACCGGATTCTCCCGGAGAGCCGGGTGGATTGAATATTCCCTGTCATGCCCCCCCGCACACCCTGGTACTAATCTCCGCGGGGAGTGTCCCGTTGGTACAGAGGTAGGTGAGGATTGCATCGGATCCCAGCGCAATGCCAAAACACCCGATGAGGGCACCGGCAAGGATTGCGAGGAAGACAAGCAGATTATTCATGCCAAGCAGTTTCCCCGCAATGGAGCCACGGATGCCCCCGCTCCCTAAAACCGGCACCATCACCATCAGCACGATGGCAAAGAACCAGAGACCGGTGAGCCAGTGGTGGTCGGCGATAAACTGCTGTGTCTTTTTCGTAAGATCGGAAAGCAGGGGACCGAAGAGTGGGATCCGGTACGCCACATCGAAGTTCAGGGCCATGAAAAGGCCGGTCTCGATATCGATCAGGACAATCGAGAGAGCCATGTACCACCATGGGATCCCCAGCGCAATCCCGATGGGTATGACGGTTTCTTTACCGGCCGGCGGCAGCAGGTAGGCAACCATGAGACCAATCATGGTCAAAAACAGGGTATGCGGGAGCGTGGCGGCCATGACCGCGATATGGATAACCGCAACAAGGACCGGAATGAGCAGGGCGACTGCCCGGTAGGGAATGCCCCGGGCAACCAAGTTTTCCTTCACGATATCCGTCATACCGTACTCCTGCGATCTATAGAACCGGATCGGATTTATACAGCACGGGTTCATTAACGATGAGTCGCGTGATTACGGGAATCCGGGAGTGCGCATCCTACGAGATTCATGCAGATCTGCGGGAAATATCCGGAACCCGTTTCATGCCGGAGAGGGGGAGTAACTTTTGTGGGGGGAATTTAAAGGAAATTCGCCAGTCGGTGTATCTATATGCTCGCAGGCTCGCTCAGTCCGGCGTATCACATTCCGATTGAGGGTAGATCAATTTCCGGTAAGAACATTTATTATCGCAGATCTTCCATTGCGACCGGAACAACGTGCACCCGGTGGATGCGATCTCTGTTTTTCTTGTAACGACCTGCCGGAACGGTTATCTTTCCATCGCATTCAGGTCCGGGCCGGAAGAAGAAGGTGAGGTGTTCCTCATATCATAAAAAAACGGTAGTTGAGCATTTCCCTGATAACAAGGGAATATCCCTTGATAAAGCACGTTGTGGTGGTGCGCTTGTACACTCAAAGGGCGGGTATATGCGTAATGAGTTATAATGTGAATTAAAAAAGGCTCTTCGCTGAATTGAATGGGTAACACATGTATTGAGAGGATTACAAAGATGGGGGCTGATGCCCCCATACCCCCAAATACGATGAACGCCGCCGCCCCCGAAGGGGACGCCCCCTCAGGCGTGTTCGGATGCAGTTTTCTTATAAGCGTGATTCGCAAAAAAATGCCTTGCCCAGCGAGGCTAAAAAACGAAGCGGCCGAGCGACCCCAACAGGGGGAGGGAACATCATAAACGAATTTAATTGCATATCTTACCCACATGTAACAGCGAAGAACCATTAAAAAATAGTGTTCTGCCGGTTGATGCTCTCTTACTGGCGCATCGTGTCTTTTCCGACACGAGATCACTCATAGTCCCCATACCATCATGCGATATTAAAAAAACTCCTCAATCCTGCTGATCATCGATTGCGGTTTATGCAAAGTAATTTGTTTGAGGAGTTTCAATATATATGAATTTATGATGGATGCCTTCGAGCGTTTTGGTCTGCTCATTAATGACCGTATAGTCAGGACGCCCGTGGCTATTGCATCCATGGCTGGAATGGTTGATGCAGCCTACGTTCTTGAACGCGCCGAACACATCGGCGCTGCATTTATCGGGGGGTACTCCATCGATCAACCCACCATGGATGCGGCAAAGGTTATCACTACTGAGGGTAACCGTAAAGAATTTTTATACGACGATCCGGTAGAAGAACTCAAAAAACAGGTGGCACTTTTAGAAAAGAGCACGGTAGTTCCGGGACTCAACCTCCGGGGCAGTACTCCTGAATCATTCCGCGCCATTGCACAATCGCTGGGAGAAAGCGTTGTATACGAGGTTGATGCCCATTGCCGCCAGCCGGCAATGATTGCTGCCGGGTGTGGGGAGCATTACGTAAAAAAACCCGCAGATCTTTTTGCTGTTGTCAGGGCGCTTAAATCTGAAGGCGTCACCGTTTCAGTGAAGTTCCGTGCCGGTGTTGCCGCTGATGACCGGCTCTTAGCGAGGAAACTCTGGGGATCCGGAGCAGATATCCTGCATATTGACCTCATGGACTTCGGTGCTGCAAAACTCCGGCAGATCCGGAACAGCTGCCCGCTTATGCTGGTTGCCAATAATTCAATAAATACCTTTGAAAGGATGCGGGAGATGCTCTCGCACGGGGCAGACATTGTATCACTTGCACGCAAATCCGATGTCCGTACCCTCTCCGGTCTTGACGCAGCAATTACCCGGTATGCCATGGAGGAGGGGTGGTATAACTCTCCCAAGCAGCTGTGCCGGGGAGGGGATATCCGCGCACTTGCCTTTTGTTGCATGCCCGTCAAAGAATGCCCCCTGATCCCCACACTTTCCCGGATCGGGATGCCGAAAGAAGATTACATCCGTTTGAAACTGGATATGGTAAAAGGCACACCCCTGGAAAACGGGAATCAGACCTGTTTTGGGAGCCTTGCCTGGTGCTGCAAGACGTCTTCTCCCTGCATGTTCCGCGATATGACGCTCAGGCAGATAGGACTTTCAAAGAAAGAGTATATGCGCCTGAAACGCGATCTCTCAGATACGATAATGAGCCGTGTATTCCATGACGTGCCTTCTGATGAGAGCAGCTGAACGTGCACAGATTGCAATGGTGCTGGAAGTCTGCGCCTACCCAAAACCGGGGAACGTCGATCGTTGCCATGACTACCCTGAAACCCGTCTTGAACATTTTTTGGCGTCAACCATCTTTGCCCGTCCGGCATTTGAAGAGGCAGAGGCTGGTGTCGGGCGGATCGGCGAGATCATCAAGCATGCAGTCCGGGACACCAACTGCCACGAAGGGGGTAACACCCATTTTGGCGCATTCATCCTCCTCATTCCCCTCATCTATGGCAAAGGTATTCCCGGTGCATTGACTGCGATAGAAAAGACCGATGTATCGGACGCCGTAGCGTTCTACAAGGCGTTTGCCATGACATCGGTGAAGATGAACGCCACGGATGATCTCGATGTGCATGACCCCCACACCTTAACGATAATCCGGGACCGGGAGATGACGCTCCTTGAGGTGATGCGGCATTCGGCGGCAAATGACATGGTGGCACGGGAGTGGGTGACGGGATTTCCCCTTACACGGCGGGGAGCGGATCTTCTCAGACAATTCGGCCCGGGCCGGCAGGCAATTGTCAATACCTTCCTCACACTCCTTGCTTCTGAAACCGACACGTTCATCATCAAAAAACACGGCACTGCGGTTGCTCAGGAGACCCTGCTCATTGCCCGGGAGGTTCTTGACGGCAAACGCTCTCTCGCGGATTTTGACGCTGATTGTATTGAACGGAATATCAATCCGGGTTCAATTGCAGACATCCTCATTGCATCGCTGTATATCGCGCTGGGAGAAGGCTGGTCATGGGACTCTTAAGAGAAGGTATTAACGAAATAATTGCCACCACTGCGTTCAATGCCGCACCCATGGGGATCCATCTCCGCAACGGTAGTGCAACCATGGTCCTGTTTGCGGGAAGCCATACAGCGGAGAATATTGAAAGGGATGGCTGGGTTGTTGCAAACTTTGTGTATGATCCCGTTCTCTTTGTCAGGACAGCGTTTGAGGATCTCCCCCATGAATCATTCACCGATGAAACGGTGAATGGGAAGATCCTGCAGCGGCTTTCCGGTGTTGATGCATGGGCAGCCTTCACGGCAACCGTTGAGCACACGACCCGTGAGGTGATGAGGGTACGGCTCACGCTGGAAAAAGAGATTATAGAGGAGATAATTGTCCACCCGGTGAACCGGGGGTTCAGCAGCATCATCGATGCAACGGTGCATGCTACGCGGTATAAGGAGAACCGGGATCAGGAATTACAACAGCTGATCGGGTATCATGCGGGTATTGTGCGGAAGTGCGGGGGAAAACGGGACATTGAAGCGCTGGACCTGCTGCTGAAGTATATTTTGTGACTGCATGTACGCTGGTACCTGGGGCGATCTCATAATCCCGCGTACAGGAAAGTGCGAGGTTTTCTTTCGTTCATCAATTTGGGCAAAAAATTATGCTCATTTAGTGTAATCATGTTCAAATTCAAAAAAAGTATCAGGGACAGAGAAACCCTTCTAAAAAAAGACAGGTCTCATTTTTCTAGGTACATCCCTTTGTCATACCGAGATGATGTGCATATGATAATTACCTATGGGTATAGAGGCTGTTGCCTCATTCAAAATCCCTCGTGGTACTGACGGAAGAATCAGGGATTGGCGGAATACCCCGACAGATCAATAACCGGCGCAATAACCGTAAGGACCAAAGATAGTGTTCTGGTTCTCATATTTTTTCCCTCCGCAAGCCCGGGAGAGATGGTGTGCATATTCTCGTTTCATCCGGACTAATACAAAAAATAACGTCGTAAATAAATAATAAGAATATGCAAGGCACCGGTGCTTGGCATCATGGACAGGGGGTTGAAATAAACTGTTACTGCACAAGACATATCCTTTTAATTATCATATACTGGTATATGCTGTTTTTAGGCCATCTCGTGATTGGCCTTATTATCGGGTTCATTCTCTACGAATTCTTTCATGACCGGACGATGATCATCTTCTGTGCACTGGGGAGTATTCTTCCTGATATTGTCGATAAACCGCTTGGGCACATCATTTTCAATTCAAGTCTTGACAACGGGAAGATCTTTTTTCATAGTTTTATCATTGTGCTCCTGTTTTTCATCACAGGACTGATCGTCTGGAACTATTACCGTTCGTGTTCCTTCCTCGTTGTCGGTTTTGGCATGTTCCTCCACCAGCTTGTGGATATGATGTGGAAGCAGCCGGTAAACTGGTATTACCCGTTACTCGGGCCTTACCAGGTTGAAGTATCTCCCGATTATTTCCAACAGGCAATTCTTGCTGAACTCTCTTCTGTCACTGAATGGATATTTTTTGTCGCCATCATGGTGATTGCCCTTGTGATCTACCGCAACCATACACTCCATAACACGTTACTGGACCCGGATCCCCGGATGCAGCAAAAGATGAGGAAATTCTATAGCGGTCTTGTCGCAGTCGCCCTTTTTGTGCTGGTAATTGCGGTAATCATAATTTACCTCTGGGATCCCTTTTACAATTACTGAAACGTGATAAGGAGTGCAAACACACAACCGGCAACAATACAATAATACGCAAATATATCCAGGTGGTTTTTCTCAAAAAGTTTCATGAAGATGCCAATACTTGCATAACCTGCGACAAATGCGCCGGCAATTGCCACGATCATGAAGCTAACAGGCACTCCGCCTCCGGGCTCTTCTAAAAATGTGATGAGGGATGCAACGATCATGGTGGGTATTCCAACAATGAATGAAAACTCTGCAGCTTCGCGGGGGCGAATTCCCAGTAAAAGGGCTGTTCCTATCGTGCTGCCAGAACGGGAAATCCCCGGGGCGACTGCAATGCCCTGCGCAATTCCTATCAGGAGTGCACTTTTATTCGAGAGATCCTTATTATGGATTGCCGGGCGCGATGCGGCATACAGGAATATTCCTGTCAGGACAAGAAAAAGACAGACAATTAACGGCTGGTCGTACAGCCCGATAAAAAAGTGTTTCCCGGAAAAACCGATGATAGCTGTTGCAATGCCCGCAATCACGATAAACAGGATATACCGTATGGCAGCGGGATCGCCAGTACTCAAACCCCGGATGAGGGACAGGATCCTGGTGCGAAAATACAGGATAAGCGCAGCGATCGTCCCCAGCATAATCATGATATCAAATTGTGCGGGAACCTGTACCCCCATAAGGGACTGCACAATCACCAGATGGCCTGAGCTCGAGATCGGGAGCCATTCGGTAAATCCCTGGAGAAGACCGAGTATGAGCGCATGGCCGATTGTCAGTTCCTGCATCCGGGTTATCCGTTGGGTAAAAACACTATTTATGCTCTCTGTTTTTGAACGCAATGAAAAAAGAGGTGAATATTCCGGTTATCCGGAAGATATTCTTTTTTTATCAGGCTGCGATGGGAATTTTCTGGAGCCCGGGGATTTCCATGATATGGGTGTGAAGTACCCGTTCAGGCATGGTTCTCCAGAGCTAACGGTTTTTTTATTCCCAGTTTCAATTTTTTTGTACCCGCTATTTCAGCTTTGCAAGCGCAAGATCCCTGTTGACTTTTGCCGTGGCAAACTCCGGAGCGATCTGGAGAGCTTTATCAAAGGAATCACGTGCTTCAGTGTAATTCCCGATCGTCATCAGTGCTTCTCCCCGATCGTTCCAGACGATGGCGAGATCATTTTCAAGGGCTAGAGCCGAATCATAGGATGATATCGCCTCAGAAGTACGGTTCAGTTTAACAAGAACATTGCCTTTGTCCATCCATGCCCGGGTATACTTTGGATCTGCAGCTATCGATTGGTTGTAAAAATCAAGTGCCGTGGTATAATTGCCGTTGATGTAGGCATCAAATCCCTTTTTATGAAGATCGACTGCTGCCGGAACCGGTGCTGGTGTCATAACTGGATTCGCTCCTGCATTATTTTCCGTGCAGCCGGAACTTAGTACTATTACCAGCATTATCGCAAGTACTACCAGAACAATTCCATTACTACGCATGCTATTCAGTAGAGCTTAATGATGGATTAATTTACTGTTTATTTACTGTTTAGCAGGAGAGATATGAGCAACCTTCTTATCGAATAATCTGATAAAAACGAAAACGTGCGTTATTTTAGAAAGTACACTATTCAGGATCAATTTCCTGATATCGTCAACAATACATTCTGAAAATGAAAGGTAAAAAAGATTATTTTTTGAAGGTTTTCAGATTATTCTTTCCGTGCTCTGACGTATTGCACAGCACCAACTACACCAATCATCATTGCGACAGGCAGAGCAAGTGTGGGGAACTCAGGTGATGGAATTGTTGGAATGGGTACTTCAATGACTACCGGCTGACTGCTCGTCGACTTCCAGAGGATCACTGCATATTTCTCTCCAACATCCGGAACATATGTCGGATTTGCGTCGGCAGCCGCAATTAATGCATTGTATTTGGCCACGTCGTATGTACCCCACGCGATTGGACCGTTAATAGCATAATGCCAGATAGCTCGCTGAATGGTGAATTTATCCGCGGTTCCTTTGTGATTGATTACATAGTTGATTTTGTTCCAATTTGCAGAGGGAAGATTGGCGGGTAATAATCCAAGGCTTGAATAAACATTGAATGGAACGTCTATGCCGTTCGCAAGATGGGTATATGCATAACTACACCATCCAATATAATTATTAGCCGGAATATCTCCGCCGCCAATTGTTACGTCAACATCCCAATAGGATTGAGATCCCGGGTTTACTATATTTGCAGTAACCTGAGAGGGTAGTCCCGCTGATGCAACCGATACAAGAGCGAGCACTGCAAATACAAGCAGAATTCCAAATTTCATTTTTCTCATAATTACTCTCCTCCTGGAGATAATCCATTCTTTTACATAGAACCCACATTCCGCAGGAGTCCCCACAAAGCTAAACATTTTTAGCTAACTTCAGCCAAACTTCTCAGGCAGAATGAAACTCTCATCTGCCTATCTGGGACACCAT
>PLLR01000118.1:0-4763 GCA_003141335.1 Methanoregula sp.
GCAGAAGGATTTGAGTACGAGTGCTCTGTCGCCCCGCTGGATACTTCACCGGGCGGAAGACGGGGGATGGAGAGTTATCTCCTCTACCGGTACCGGCAGGAACGCGGCGCATCCACGCTCTGCAACTTCGGGCGGTTCCACCCGCGATACCGGAAATCCACCAACCGGAAAGAGAACAAACGGGGCGGGAAACTCGCAGAAAACCACCGGGATAACCCGGCAGGTGGGCTGAGCATGCCCCCGTTACCTGTCCCGGAACACCCGGGGACCGGGACTGGATGGGACTCGCATGGAGCGGGATACGACCGCTCGATGGGGAAACTATCAGTACGGTTCCGCCCGGTGCGGGGTTATACCTCCTGTTCGAACGGGACACCCGGGACCTCGTGTTCATCGGCCAGTCAGCAGACTGTGCACAACGACTCAGGAGCCACGCGATGAAATTGCTGGATGGAAAAGACCTGTTATTTTCCTCAACCATCGAAGAAAAACCACTGCTCCCCCATAACCTGAAAGAGCTGGAAAATGACCTGATCGGGAATTATTTTGAGCAGCACCGGAATACCAGTTCAGAAATATCCGATAAACTACTTCCCTCCATCATGAGGACTTAAAAATCAACGTTGTTCAGAGCACCGGCAACGATAGCATCATGACATACGAACGCATCATACCGTTCAATCCAGATTCACCTCAACCCGCTTGTAGTGTACGGGGTAGTATAGGTAGCCTTTTTCCCGGAGCGGGTCTGCAAGGATAAGGACTGATCCGGTCCGTTCGGCAGTCACGATATACGAGAAGAAGAAGAAACGGCGGACTTTTGGAAATTGTGCAGCAACCGCGAGTTCCCGTGCGTCCGTATTCCTGAACTTTTCAAACTCAGCCTCGTCAGAGTACCCGTGAAACAGGGTGTAATTACAGATCTTGTATGAGCTTTCATCTTCCCGTACCACCAGCCAGCGAAACGGGTTGATGGACGGGATCTTCCTGCCGGGAAGTTGTATATCTGCGACCAGGAACATGCCGGCCCGTACCGCGATATAGATAATGACCACACTGCCATAGATCACGATTGCTGAAGAGAACGGCAGGAGCGGGAGCGTCACCACCATGACAAGCCCGAGCGCCGCTACGGCGAGGAGCAGGCTGGGGCCGGGCAGGATTCCCAGCGTGTATTTCCGGTCGGAGAACGGGGCAAAGACAGGAATGCCCGGGCAGGCAGAAACATCGATTGCTATGTGCAGAAGGGCACCGGCAAGGACTGCAGCAAAACCGTACACCCCGGCTGCAGCAATACTGCCGGTAGGGATGATGCCGGCAGCCGCGAGCAGAACGACCGTGCCATATGCAAGCAGGGATAAGACGAACACTCCCGCGATACTGTGCGCAATCCCGCCGTGGGTGAACAGGTAGAGGGATGGATTTCTGTCAGAAATTTTCGGAAAGACGATATCTGCATCCGGGATCACTGCACCGAGGATAGCAAACGGGATAAGGGGCGTAAGCCCGGGTGCAGAGAACAGGATAGAGGCGATCAGGGCATGGGAGAGTGCATCCACACAGAAATGTTGCGGGGGGCAAGGTAAAAAGGGTTATTAGGATCTGCCTGCAGGAACCCTGATCTATTCCCGTGCAACCATGTCATCCCTGCCCTTGCACCGGTCCGTTAATGAGTCCGTATCAGGTACAGGCCGACTCCCACCGGGATGAGGAATGTCACGGCATAGTACACGAATACATCGGGTCCGTAATAGGTGGCGTGGAACAAAAGGACGATGAACAGGTAGTCGAGCACGATTGCGATTAGCATCCATGCAACCCCGACACCCGCGTAGTACTGCACGAGGAGGTGCTCCCGTTTCCTGAACCACCACCACGCGATCGCGAGAGAGACCGGCGTGAAAACGGCAAGGAGGATCCAGCCCATGATTCCCGCAAACGGCGAGAAGAACAGCACCAGCGATGCGAGATACCCGATCAGCCAGAGGACCGTGCCAAGGCCTGCAGTATCCTTAACCCACTGCTTCATACAGGGTATTTATGCCGTTTCGGATTCTTGTGCTTTGTGCCGGGCCACGGAAGGTTGCATCAGGAACGAGCGGGATCGCATCGGCAACACCCCAGGGGATAAGCATCGCGATTACGGTTCTGGAATAACCAATAATCCTCCTGCCTTTTTGTGCTCACAACCTGCTCTTCTGCTGGCGGCAGATTTTATTACTGATACCGGCAGTATGCACTATATCGGGATACCGGTCCCTTTTTGGTCACCGGCAACCGGCAGGTTCTATGGACAACGATGCACAGGAATGGTACCGGCGCGGAACAGCTTGTGTCTGTGTCGGGAGATATGCCGAGGCGATCGGGTGGTTCGAACGTGCCCTTGAACACGACCCCTACAAAAAAGAGGTGCTTGTCGCACTGGCTGCTGCCGTTGACCGCCTCGGTCTCTTCTATGAAGCCGTTCTCTGTTGTGAACGGGCGCTTGAGACCGATGACCAGTTTGCCGATGCATGGTTTGTAAAAGGGCTTGCACACTTCCGGCTCTCGCAGTACCGGGATGCAACCGGCTGCTTCGAAGCGATTGTCAGCCAGGACCCCTCTCACGCGGAAGCATGGTTCATGAAAGGCAATTGCCATTACCAACTCGGTGAGCTGCCGGATGCCATCTGCTGTTATGACACTACACTGGGGATCCGGAAGAAATACCCAAAAGCGCTCTACAACATGGCCGTTGCCCTCGGTGAAACCGGCCGGTATGAAGAGGCACTACAGTTCTATGATCAGTGCCTTGCCATGAACCCGGGGGTCGCTACGGTCATGACCAACAAGGCTGTCACCTTTGCACACCTCGGGCGTTACGCAGAAGCTGAAGAGTGGTTCCGGCAGGCGCTGGACCTTGATCCCCGGGACACAACCGCATGGACAAACCTGGGGCTCACCTTAAGCCGGATCGGGCGCGAACCGGAAGCTATTGCCTGTTTTGAAAAAGTGCGGGAACTCGCCGGCATGCCCACGGTGCGGGATATCGTGCGGTGACCTGATCGTTTAACCGGGAGCACCGATACGGGCGGATTCTTTCCCCGGTTCCCGGCAATACCCGGGGTTACAACCTGTTCATCAGCCACGCCATATTCGTGCCGAGTGTCTTCATCGTTGCAAGCCCCTCTGTATCCGATTTCACATCACCAGGTGCATGGCCTATTCCGATGTTCCAGTAAGAAGATCCCGGGACGATCATCTGGTTGATCAGGAAGAAGTGGTTCATGGTATCGAACGCATGGATCGCACCGGCCCGGCGGCCTGCAACCACCGCAGCGCCCACCTTGCGCCGGAACATATGATCATTTGCCCGGGCAACATACCCTGCACGGTCGATGAGCGCTTTCATCTCCGTTGAAACATCCGAAAAGTAGGTGGGGGATGCCAGGATGATCCCGTCAGATTCAACCATCATTTCGATGCAGTCATTGACAAAATCGTTGACAATAACGCACCGTTTATCCTTATTCTCTTTGCATTTTTGGCAGGCGGTGCAGCCATGGATTTTTTTGCCGGCAAGCTGTACCATCCCGGTCTCGATCCCTGCTTTTTTGAGTTCTTTAAACACCGTTTTGACCAGGATGGCTGTATTGCCGTCTTTCCTGGCACTACCGTTAAATGCAACAACGTTCATTTTCTCCCCCCGTGTAATGCGTTTTATTCCGGATACGATAGAACCATCGCTGTGTTTTATAACACCTTTTTTGTCAAAACTTTCCCGCCCGGCAACCGGCTTCCCAGATAAATCCGGTCTGTTGCCGGATTATCGCCAGATAGCGTTCCGTACCGCGTTCATCAATTCCCGGAGTGAATCCCGGTATACTCCGACCAGTTTTCTGGCAAACACCCCAAGCCCCGGGATGATCCGGACCAGTTCCCACGTCAGGGCGAGCAGGAAGAGAATCGCCAGCCCTTCGGCGATCACATTATGGGCCCAGAAGAAATTCGCATCGCCAATGGCGCCCGGGCGGGGGTCCGGAAACGAGGCAAACCATGTATCGGATACCGCGATAAAGACCGTCACGACCCTCAACAGGTTGAGGATGAAGATGGGCGGGACCACGAGCAGGAACGCCAATACTGCCTGCCTCCCGGAGAGGTTTTTCTCCCCGAACGCGACACCGAGCATCAGGGCAATCGCGGTAATTCCCGTGCACCCGAGGATTATCTGGTTGTAAAAAGCGTTCTCCGCGATTATGTCCCACGCCGCCAGATGGGGATAGTGGCCGAGAGCAGTGATGAGCCCGAACGCCAGTGTAACAACAAGAGAAATCAACGCGTCATGGAGGAACGGAACGAGAGCAAACGGGACGTAGATGATCGTGGCAATGGCGGCGGTCCGCGAGAGCTGGAGGACGACCGGATCTGCACGGAGGAGACGTTTTACCGTGATGGCAAGGAAGGGCAGGGACAGGAGTGCCAGCACCGGGTACAGGAAATTATCCTCTTTGAGAAATGCCGGCAGTTCCGACCAGAGGTTGAGCACGATGCAGGTCCAGCCGGCAAGTGCAGCAAACTTTTGCTGCCGTGCGATAAGGAATGAGGCAAACAAGAGGAATGCACACAGGACAAGAAGATCGCTCATGATGGTACCGGGGAACTGTTCTCTCTTACCCGGTCACCTGCCCGCGTATTATTGCTTTGGCCATGTGGACCGGATGGTTACCCTTCGCCGCAGACAACCACGAATTCCGGACCATCCCAAAAGAACCCGGCCTCTA
>PLLR01000118.1:4790-28598 GCA_003141335.1 Methanoregula sp.
TCGTTTCTCCGCACCCCTTGAACTGTCACGACCATCTTATTCTGGTAAAACAGACTTAACCATCACAAACACTTGTAACTCTGGCTGGCCAGAATTACCGGTAAAATCGTGATGGATACTCTGGAGAAGAAGAAGGATGATCGCCAGTTTTCCAAGGTCAATGCATTAATAATCCAAACGGTATACCTATCTGGTAACAGGAATCGGTCATGGATCTCTACGAACTGATCACGGCAAAACGGGATGAGATCTTCGTACTTGCAGCCCGGTTCGGGATAAAAGATATCCGCATCTTCGGTTCCGTTGCCCGGCACGAAGCCCGCGAGGGAAGCGATATCGATTTCCTTGTCGGGTTTCCTTTCGGCACATCTCTCCTTACCCATGCAGCATTCCAGCGAGAACTCTCTGAACTTCTCGGCTGCGATGTGGATGTTGCATCGGTTAATGGACTTAAGGAACAGATCCGCCATTCTGTGATACAGGAAGCAGTACCATTATGAGAAGTGATCACGAAAGGCTCTTGATATCAACGAGGCAATCCAGCGTATACTTGAGAAACTCCCTTCAGCTAAGGTGGAGTTCATTCAATCCGACCTGCTGCAGGTCTGGGTCCTCTATCATATCCAGGTAATCGGGGAAGCTGCAAATGGGATCTCGCCGGAATTCTTAAAACAGCACCAAACAATCCCTTGGAAAGATATCATTGCCATGCGGCATCTCCTCGTTCACCAGTATTTCGGTATCGATCTGGATGAAATCTGGAATACCGCACAACAGGATCTCCCCCGACTAAAGGAGGAGATCTCCCTGATTTTAAAACGCGGGTAATTCCCGCCCGGTGCCTCCACAAACGGGAGAGGGGGGATGAAGAGTTAAGGTCAGGTAAAAAAATATGACAACCTGACAGAGCGGACAGTCTCACAACGATTTATAGACCTTGCCCCGCACATCAATGCTGATAACGACGATGATCTTCTCATCGTCATATACTTTGAAAAGAGCCCGATAAATCCCGATCCGCATCCGGTAGATGGCATCTTCAATCCTTATGAGATCACCGGAATCATCAATGACTTACGCAAAATTGGGGCTATAGAGGGAAATGACCCGGAAGATGCGGGTAACCGGATAACGAGGATGCCTCCTGTTGAGAGAGACAATCACGCATCCTCTACTTTGCCTCCGAATGCCTTGTTCCAGGGAACAACCTGTTTTGGCATTGACCCGTATTCTTTTTTTGCCCGCGAAGAAGAGACTGCCTCAAGATAAGGTGCAACAGTGCTTTGGCCCGGACGTTCAAAATACAGGAAGAACCGTTCGTTCTTTGTCTGGTAGAGATGTTTTGTCCCGTTTTTTGAAGACGCAATCAACGTGGATTTTTCGGTATTATATCTCAAACCGTTCATGATCTGTTCAACCATACCTCACCTGATTTAATTGAATGTTCTGGTAAATGATAAAATCCGCGATTACCTTCATCATAACGTTCATCGTCCTCCACCGCAATATGAAAGTATGCCCGAAGCCCGCACCTTTTTCAATGATGCGATTGAACTCGCCGAACAGGGCAGGTATGAAGAGGCACTCGATCTGGTGAACAAGGAAATAAAAATTGATTCCAATAATGCAAATGCATGGTATAACCGGGGAATCATTCTCTATAAAGATGGCAAATATCAGGACGCCCTCAATTCTTTTGGCCAGGCTGCCGATATCGACCCTGCCTTCACCGACGCGCTCTACAACAAAGGGATTACATTGATGAAGCTTGGGAAATACAATCAGGCGATCCGTACCTTTGATGCGGCCCTGAAGCAGAACCCCGGGGACCTGCGGGTACGGACAGCAGGGAAGCAGGCACTGGCGGCTCTGCTGGTGAAAATAACCCCGGCGTCTCCTGCAACAGACATCCAGACCCGGCTGGTGAAGGAAAAATGAGAAGAATTATCCAGGCACTGCATCGGACAATGACCGGGACCGTGTAAACAGCACTGGCAGTTGATGATGATGAAACAGAAAAAAGGAAAACCCCACCCGTCAGAAAAATCAGAAGAAATGCTGCTGAACAACTGTCACACTCTCGTCCTTTCCCAATGGGGCGAGGGTTTCTGTACCAGTTCTCATTTCAGGAACCTGTCTGATGAAGAGAGACAGGAGTCCGAAAGCATTGCCGGGTTCTTTACCGATATGATGTTCGCTCGCTGACGTGATAGTCGCAAAGAATGCGTTATGCTACGCCCGTAAGGACCGGTATCCGGTGTCCAAAGGACATATGCTGGTAATCCCATTTCGCCATGTGCCGGATTTTTTCAGCCTGACCGATGAGGAAAAATGTGCGATACCGGCACTGGTCGGTGAATGTAAGTGGGTAATCGAAGAAAACTCAAAACCTGCCGGGTACAATATCGGGTTCACTGCAGGAGCTGCTGCTGGCCAGACAGTGATTCACTGTCATTGCCATATCATCCCGCGTTATTGGGGAGACACAAAAAATTTCCGGGGTGGGGTGAGAGGAGTTATTCCGCACAAACGGGAATATTCCGGAGATACGGGATAATCTCAGGAATTGCCGGTGAATAAAATTATTTTTATTTTGTTTTGAATTTTTTATCTTTGACGTATATTACCTTTGCAGGTGAATCGCCGACCTGTTTCACATCAATCTCAAACAGGGCAGTCGCTTCCACGAGGTCTTTGAGTTTTTTATACCCGTAGTTACGGGGATCAAAATCAGGAGACTGGTTGACAATATTCCCGCCCACATCTGTCAGGTTTGCCCAGCCATCATCATTGGAACAACCCTCAACTGCAGACCGCAGCAGGTTTAATAATCCGGCATCACCCTTGAGCTGTTTAAGACTTTTACCGGATTTTGCCTCTTTCCGGGTTTCTGGAGGTTGTTCATCAGTTAATCTGGTCTTTCGTAATATCTCGGTATACACAAACTTGTCACATGCCTGAACAAAGGGCTTTGGTGTTTTTCTCTCACCGAACCCGTATACTAACAGCCCGGATTCCCGGATCCTTTGTGCCAGTCGTGTAAAATCACTGTCGCTTGAAACGATACAAAAACCATCGAATTTATTGGTATACAACAGGTCCATTGCATCGATAATTAAAGCAGAATCGGTCGCATTTTTCCCCTTTGTATAATCAAATTGTTGTATGGGCTGGATTGAGTAGTTCAGCAATACTTCTTTCCAGGGCTGAAGATTCGGGGTTGTCCAGTTCCCATAAATCCGTTTCACGCTTGCGATACCATAGAGGGAAATTTCAGCCAGCAAACCTTCGATAATTTCTGGTTGTGCATTATCAGCATCAATGAGGACCGCCAGTTTTTTTTGCGGTACAATCTGAAGGAACGGATCTTTATCTAAAATCATACTCGTTTGATATTTATCGATGAGATATTCAAATTATTCATATATATTTTGGCGCAGGAGCTAATAATGCTTGAAAATAAAAGAATGGTTGTTTTGGTATTCACTTCCCTCAGGTGCCCCTCACTTCTTCTTTCCCTTTGTGCTGTCATACCCGCACCGGTTGCACGAATAGCTCCCGTCGGGTCTGATCTTGATACTGGCAGCATGGCACTGATCACATATCGGACGATCCTGTTTCACATGAGGGGTTTGTTGTTTTTTATCCATGGGGATTGATTACCTTTTTCCC
Organism: Methanoregula sp.; assembly: GCA_003141335.1. Classification (GTDB taxonomy): domain Archaea; phylum Halobacteriota; class Methanomicrobia; order Methanomicrobiales; family Methanospirillaceae; genus Methanoregula. The sequence goes on from PLLR01000118.1 coordinate 8,463, forward strand.
TATAAAAGGATGTCCGTGGTACCTGAAACAACGGGCAGATACGGGGGCGTTGCCTCTCTTGACGAGCATTGCCGGAGTATAAACCCGCATAAAAAAACAGACAGGCACACTACCGGGGCACGTTTTTACCTTACTGGTTCTCTTCCCTTCCCGTAAAAATGCAAAGGAGAAAGGTGCTTTTTCATGGTTTTTTCTTCTGGTACATGTGCCAGATCTTACAGGCACCTTCGTGGCTGACCATACAGGGACCAACGGGAGTCCTCGGGCTGCAGACTTTTGCAAAGAGCTTGCAGTCGGAGGGTTGAGCGATTCCCCGGAGCACCTTATCGCAGATACAGGCAGAATGTTTCGTGATGTGCCTGAACACGATACCAAACTTTTTCTGTGCATCGTACTGTTCAAACTCCTTCTTTAACCGCAGCCCTGAACCCGGGATCACCGGAAATCCCCGCCATTCGACATCGAAGGGTTCAAAGACCTCATACATCACCTTTTTAGCTTTTACGTTCCCTTCACGGCTGACTGCACGCGGGTAGGCATTGTCCACCCTGTGCGTACCTTCACGAACCTGGCGCACCAGCATGAGAAGACCAAGCAGGATATCTTCCGGTTCAAACCCGGCAACAACCTGGGGAACCGGGAACTGTTCATACTCTTCGTAACCCATGACCGTGCAGACATGCCCGGGGAGCATGAAACCATCCAGATTCGCTTCACCCTGTTCAAGCAGCCATTTCATTGCCGGGGGAACAATGCGGTGGCAGGAAAGTATCGAGAAATTTTTCGGGGGTGTTGTAAGCAGTGTTGCAGCTACTGTTGGTGCGGTGGTTTCAAACCCGACGGATATGAAAACAACTTCTTTTGTTGTCTTCTTTGCGATTTCAACTGCCTTGAAAACTCCCTGGACCACCCTCACATCCCCGCCACAGGATTCCAGGGATCCTTTTGAACCCGGCACACGGAGAAGATCGCCATAGGTAGCAACAATACAGTCCTTACTGGCAAGATCCAGCGCTGCATCAATTTCACCCTGGGGGGTGATGCAGACAGGACACCCCGGGCCCATGACAATTTTAAGTTGTTCCGGAAGCAGGCTGCGCAGCCCGGTCCGTGCAATAGCCGACTCGTGAGTACCGCAAATGTGCATGAACGCCAAATCACGGTCTACCAGTTCATGGAGTTTATCTGCAATTTCTTTTCCCGTAGCCATGCAATCTCAAAAGTATTTACTGGGAAATGACATAAGAGTACGTATATGGACCTTGGTATTCTGGAAATTAACTATCTATACGCCGCTGCCACCATTATTTTTGGTGTTCTGCTTGCCCTGATTGCGCGAACGGTCGTCCGCTGGCTCGAAACAAAAGCCGGAGAGACTGATACCCAGCTGGATGATATCATCATTGCTGCAATCGGAACACCGGCCCAGGTAGCAATTGTTGCGGTTTCCCTGTATATAGCGCTGAAATATTTTGGTGTCGTTCCGGAAAACCTGCAATGGATCCTCGATCCGAGGTATGTTACCTCATTTTACATCATCATCGGTGCCTGGATAATTTCGTCATTCCTCCATGACATCGTAGCGATTTACGGCCATAAACTTGCGGACAAATCCGAAGGGGACTGGGATGACCGGCTGATCGAGCTGCTCGAACTGGTAATCAAGTACGTGATATGGTTTGCAGCCCTGATGCTCATCTTATCGGTATTTGAGGTAGACATCACTCCCTTCCTCGCAGGTGCCGGGATCGCTGGCCTCGCTGTTGCCCTCGCAGCACAGGATATCATATCCAATTTCTTTGGTGGCGCCCTGATTACGGTCGATAAACCGTTCAAGGTAGGTGACAGGATCAAGGTGGATGATTTTTACGGGGATGTGACGCATATCGGCCCCCGCAGCACCCGGTTAAAAACCCTTGAATACCAGATTGTCACTATCCCGAATAACAAAATCACTACCAATATTATTGTCAATTATTCCATGCCGGACCCGAAGATCAAAATGACCATCCCGGTATCTGTTGCCTATGGCTCTGATATCGATAAGGTAACAAAAATACTTTATGAAGTGGTTGATGATGCGGTTAAAAATACTGAATACTTCCTTGCCGACCCGGAACCACGGGTTTTTTTTATTGAATTTGGTGCATCCGAGCTGAAATTTATCATAAGGGTCTGGTCCAAAGCCTATAATACGCCCGATGAGGTAAAAGACGCTATCAACCGTCGTGTCAATGCACGGTTCGCAGAGGAAGGAATTGAAATCCCGTTCCAGCAGATAGATATTCATATGCGGACATAACGGTTTTTCATTCACTTTATTTTTGGTTTTTAAAAGAGAACATTTATTGTATTTCGCTCTCAATTTCAGGACAATGTTTGGCATATCCACGTTCTGTCTTCACAAGCTTCCCCTGTCAGAAGCACTTGAACGCCTGGCTCCGGTTACCGGATACATTGAAGTTATGGATGAAGGGTTGCACTACCTGGATTCCGCAGAACCGCTCCTGAGTTATTCTCACCGCTTTTCCATCCATGCACCCTGCAGGGGAACCAATATCGCAAGTCTCCTTGAGCCGATACGACGGGCAAGTGTTGAAGTGATAGAACAGTGCTTTTCTATTGCCGCAGAAGTGAATGCCGGGGTTGTCGTGCATCCGGGATATTTTGCCTGGGCAGAGGAACGGACAAGAGCAGAGCGGCAGCTGGGAGTATCGCTCGGAGATCTTACCCGCCTCAGGAAAGAATATTCGATACCCTTTTATGTCGAAAACATGGGGAACTGGGATTATTTCTTCTTAAAAACGCCGGATGAACTCCCTCTGGTTGGTGATACTCCCCTCGCGCTGGATGTGGGTCATGCACACCTGAATTTCTGTCTCGCAGAGTTTCTCCGGTTGCCTGCCGGGCATTACCACCTGCATGATAATAACAGTAAAGAGGACTCCCACGTCGCTATAGGAGAGGGTACTATTGATTTTGGACCGGTGATGAAGGCTGTACAGAAAAACAACATAACACCGGTGATTGAAGTGGCGACATTTGAAGGCGTGCAAAAAAGCATCCAGTCTCTCAAGGTACTCAATTCATGATAATTTTCCCCTCGCGCCCGGGCACCGGTTTCTCTTAAAAAAGCGGGTACAATTTTTTTTAGTTCCGCAATGTTTTATACGGAATACTCACAACGTAGTTAGGCAATCTGCCTCAGGGGCTTTGTGGCATAGCGCGTCTTTGTTTATTGGACGCTCATTTCTGACTGTGGCCTGGTGAGGTTGCTAAAAATACATTGTGCCTANNGTATCACTACAACCTTTCGCGCACATAACGAATCAGAGGGATATAATCAACCCCACCCATAAGATCTGCCAACAGAATGATGATATGGGGCTCGCTATTGACTGTAAGTCACTCCTACAAGCCGTTAAAGCCAACAAGCCGGGAATAAACTCTTGTAAATTTTATACGCGGAATAGACCATCAACAAAATGAATGCCAGAGTGATAATGTATCCAATTGGCTCGACCTGCAATGCAAACGATGGGTAAAATAAAATATACAAAAGCATTCCAGAAGAAATTATGAGAACAAACAAATAACCCCCCACTTCCAGAAACGACGGACAGTCATCAGACATGATAGGGTGTATTTTTTTTGAAGGTTTTATGTTCTTCTACTTCGATCCGTTACCAGAAATCATGGTGAGGGAATACTGATGAGGTTGCAGCAGGTCACACCCTGCTGTATTTATCCACTCTGCAGAGCTGGATGCAGCGGCCATCATCCCAGCGTGAGCAGCCAGGTCCTGTGCAGGGTACCAGTGCCGTATTGAAGTTCTCCGGATCCTTCATCATCGCTTGTATCGAATTATTCGCCATGCACCACAGGGATACCATGATGCTGATCTTTGACCCCGCCCAGATAACATTGGCGTGGGTGGGGTGCGAAACTGTTCCTTTTTACTAGGACTCAAAGAACTCAAAGTATTCCCTTTTTTAGGGAGTCTGATAAGTCCGAAAACTCCCTGCAGGAACTGATAAGGCTCAATGTTGTTGCCCAGCAGGGAAAGGGGAAATACACGCGGTATGTTTTGCATGCAGGCTTCCGACATTTCCCCGTAGCGGATGGGTCACGATAAGCGAAAATTTTTTAGTGGAAGGGGAATTATCTTTGAGTTTATAAGAAACAACGTATAATTCTGCCTTTAAATGGAGGCCCGCCCGGCATTCCGGCATGGTTCCGGCACGTTCCGGCATAATAAGAAGGAGCCTATCATTGGCTCTGTGCAAGGGATTGAGTCTTTTTTGAAAACGGCGGCAGAATATTTGAGATCGTTCCGGCATGGTTCCGGCACATCNNTCAGGAAGATGGGCGAATCGGGTTCAACGACAACCTTTATTTTAGCCGGAGTTTATTATTGTACAACTGTATAAGTTTGTACTGTTGTGCAAGTTATACAGGAAATTTGAAAATGACAAAATATTCTTATTGAGAGGAGTGGTGAAAACATGGCTGAAGCAAAAGGCAAACTGGTGGAAATAGCGAATAAGAGGGTAGCTCTCACCCCGAGCACGTGGGCAGCACTCTCGAATATAAAAACCCCGGGAAAGTCCCTTGGCGATACCGTATCTGATCTCATCACCGAGCATCAGAGGCGGACGCTGGAACGGGACCTCGACGAGATTGACGCGAACGGTCATTTCATCCCGTGGGAGGAGGCTAAGAGGGAACTCGGGCTCTAAACGGAGGTAATGTGAGGATCNNAACATATCGAACGGCTGTCTGAACATCCGGGTGCGACGGGGAATATCAGGAAACTCCATACCCGCAAACCCCGTTGGCGTATGCACATATCGTTGAAATATACACTGTTCTACTACATCGATTCCGACACGGTATGGATTGACAAAATCATGACGATCGAACAGGCTCACAAGAAGTACGGGAAGATCTAACCCGTGAGATACTTTTTAACCCGATTTGGCAGGAAGTGCATTATACAGGCTGCTGATCTGGCGCTGCAATTCCCGGATTGGGAGGACATTGTCCCCACAATGTGAAGATACGCGAGCTAAATGACCGATGTTAAAAATCACGGTGAACATCTTTTTTTATGACCCACGAAACCCACGGTTTTTTATAGAGAAATACCAAACGGTGAATAATAATAATTTCTTTGAACAAAAAGGTGGACATTATGGATATTGGTAAGGTTATTGATGGTTCATTCATCTATGCAAAAGAAGGGCTTGTTGGAAGATGGGATAAGTGGATACTGCTGATCATCAGCTGCATCATCTTTCCGCTCTTTATGGGCTATACCATGCGGATTTACCGGGGTGCAAATCCCGGCCCGGAACTGGATGACTGGGGCGGCATGTTTATTGACGGGATTAAACTCCTGGTCGTTGGGGTGATCTACGCATTACCGGTTTTATTCCTTGAGTTGGTGCTTAAGAGGAGTGCTGACCTGGCAATGCTTTCATCAGTGAAAACTACTACCGGAGCATCGTTTATGGATCCCGGTGCGTTCATGGGGTTTCTGGTAGCCATTCTCTTTGGAGCGATGATCGTCGTCATTGTCGCCATCATCATCGGGTTGATCACTGCAACAGCAACTGTACGTTTTGCGCGGACCGACAGTTTTTCCGAAGCCTTCAACTTCGGGGCAATCTTTACCCATATCGGCAAAATAGGCTGGATGACCTACATCATTGCCCTGATCATGATGGGGATTGTCATCGAAATTGTCGCAGTAATTGTCGCAGTGATCTGCATAGTAATCCCCTATATCGGCATTGTCCTGTTACTCATACTGCTTCCCTTCCTTGGCCTGTTCTCTTTCCGATTCCTCACCCTGCTCTATGAAAGTGCCGGGCCGGTATAATTTTTTTTGTAAAGTCCCCTGCCAGGAATGAACAGTGTGCCCGGATTACCAGCGATACAGGTGGAATAAACCGAATTAATCTTTTCCCTGTTTTTTAAAAAAAACGATTGAAATTTTTTTTAGCGTTTTCACGTTTTTTTGATTCTTCTCTCCATTACGTTTTAAAAAAACGGACGGGTCCGGACACGCCCAAAAAAGAAGATGTTGCCGGGCTTTTCATTACCCCCTTGTATGCACGTAGTGGTGGCGAAAATATCCTGCGCCGTAATTTTTCACTTTCCTCACAAGAAAATATCGCAACCGGAGGAGAACGGCAAAAAAAGTTCTCTTTGGGCTGACGGGAGTGACAGTACCCGCTCCCGGGCAAAAAAATCCTCGCGACCCGGACTATCGGACTATAGCATAAAAATAGGATTGATAAATACGTTGTTTACATATATATATACCAGAAAGGGTATATGCCGCCTTTTTAAACCATTATGCTCGGACAGCCAGTGCGGTAAGTACCAAAAAATCCAATACAGTAACAGTGAGGTAAGAGATGCATGAATAAGAGTGATGCTGAGGCATTGTTGCGACAGGGCATCGAACTCTATGACCTTGGCAGGTACCAGGAAGCCATCGTCATGTTTGAGCGGGCGCTTGCCCTTTTTCCCAATCTTTCAAAAGCCTATTATTACAAAGGGATTGCCCTGTATGATCTTGGCAAATACGAAGAAGCGATCGATTCCTATGATCATGCAGTGGCGATCGAACCATCTGACACAAATGCCTGGTATAATAAAGCCGCCACCCTTGCCCAGGTTGGGAGGAACGAAGAGACTCTCGAAGCGTGTAATCACCTGCTCGCGATCAAATGGGATAATGCAGAAGCGTGGATCCTTAAAGGTATCGCCTTTTATGAAATGGGAAACTATAATGAGGCCATCAGTGCTTACGATCATGCGCTGACCGTTGATCCCCGGCATGCAAAAGTCTATTATAACAAGGGAATTGCCCTTGCCGATCTTGGCAGGCACCACGAGGCAGTTGTAGCGTACGAAAAAGCCATCGGGATTGTTCCCCGGTATGCCAAGGCGTTCTATAACATGGGCATATCCCTCTATGACCTCGGAAAATATGATGATGCCCTGAATGCGTTCAACAAAGCCTACGAGATCGATCCCACCGATATCTGGGTCTGGTATTACCGTAGTTTTATCCTTGCAAAACAGGAACGGTTTGAGCAGGCTGATGAGGCCTCTGACAGATTCCTTGAGCATGAACCGGGCCATGCCGATATCCTGGCGATCAAAGGAATTTCTTTATTCAAAATCGGACGATATGAAGATGCCGTTGCCGCTCTTGATCAAGCCCTTGAGATCAACCCCCTTGTTGCTGATGCCTGGTATTACAAAGGACTTGCATCAAATACGATCAAAAAATACAGCGATGCAGCTTTTGCCTTCACGAAAGCCCTGGAGCTCAGCCCGGCAAATATCATGGCATATTACCACCGCGGCATTACATTCAGGTACCTGGATAAATACCGGGATGCAGCACGGGACTTCGATCGCGTCCTCTCGTTTGAGCCGGAAAATGCAGATGCATTGTACCAAAAAGGGGTTGCCTGTATCAAACTGAGCCGGTATGAGGATGCACTTGCCTCATTTACACAAGCCCTGCTGAAAAAAAGGGAACATCCTTCATCATTTTATTACCGCGGCATCGCGTTCACAAGGCTTGGCAGGCATAAAGAAGCGATTGAATCGTTCGAACATGCACTCGCTCTCGATCCGGGTTGTGCCGTGGCTGCATACCAGGAGGGAATCGCTTATGCCAGCCTCGGCAGGTTTGCCGAGGCCATCACATCCTATGACCGGGCGTTAAAAATCAGTCCGTTATTTGCAGATGCACTGTATCATAAGGGATTTGCACTCGCAAAACTGGGAAATACTGATGAAGCTATACAGGAATTTGACAGGACCATCCTGCAGGACCGGGAAAATGCACAGGCATATCACCAGAAAGGGCTCCTGCTCGCAAAAACCGGAAAATATTCTGATGCCATCGAATCTTTCAACAAAAGCATCGGGATTAAACCCTCCTATGCCCAGGCGTACTTTGACAAGGGTTTCGCTCTTGCAAAACTCGGACAACCTGAACAGGCAATAGATGCGTATGAACACGCCATAAAGATCAACCCCAACTACGTCAACGCGTATTATAACCTGGGACTTGCATGCATTGAACTCGGGAGATTTGATGATGCTGTTCAGGCATTTGACCAGGCGCTTGAAATTGATCCGGCAAATACCCTTGTCCTCTACCAGCGCGGAACTGCCCTCATGCATAACCGACGCTATGCCGAGGCATTAGTCAGCTTTGACAGTGTGCTTACCCTGTTCCCCGAGAATACCGGAGCATTGTATACCCGGGGGAAGGCCCTTTTTCATCTTTCACGCTACCAGGAAGCGCTGGTTGCATTTGATAATGCGATCGAACAGAACCCGGCGCTCATTGAAGGCTGGCTCCATAAAGGAATAACCCTCAACAAACTCGGCATGCCGGATGATGCAATTGCTGCATTTGACAAAGTGCTCATGTTAAACCCAAAACATACCGGGGCGGCAGTGCAAAAAGGCATTGTCCTTGTAACACTTTGCCGGTATGATGATGCGGTAGTAATCCTTAACCGGGCTCTTGAAGAACAACCCGGCAACGATGAGGCATGGTATTATAAGGGTATCGCCCTGTCCACTACCGGACGATTCGAAGAAGCAGTACGTTCTTTTGACAAGACACTGGAGATCAACAGCCGCTGCACACGTGCCATCTATGAGAAGGCAAATGCCATCTCCAGCCTCGGCAACCAACCCGAAGCAATAGCACTGTTTGATCAGGCTTTGGAAAGTGACCCCGATAATCCAAAAATTCTCTCTGGTAAAGGAGTTGCCCTTTCCCGCCTGGAACAGTATGTCGAAGCGATCGAAATATTTGAACGGGCCCTTGCCCGTGACCCGGAAAATAATTCCGGGTACTATTACCTTGGTGTGGCATATACCGGATCGGAGCAGTATGATGAGGCCATAACTGCATTTGACCGCTCACTTGCACTCGATCCACAAAATGCCATAGTCCACTATTTCAGAGGCATTGCACTGATCGAACTGGGGCACTACGAGGAAGCCCTCACCGGGTTCAACCAGGCGCTGGCACTCGATCCTGCTCATGCACCTTCCTGTTATTATTCAGGAATCGTGCATCTCCAGTTACAGCACTACCCCGAGGCGATCGCAGCATTTGATCAATCACTGCTCCTGGACCCAAAAAGGATCGACGCTGCGGTCCGGAAAGGAATTGCCCTGGTCAGGCTTGAAAGAAATGATGAAGCAGTTTTGGCGTTCAGCAGCGCTCTTGAGGAAAGTCCCGGGGATGCTTTAGCCTGGTGTTACAAGGGTATCGCCCTTGCCGCGCTCGGGCAGCCTGAGAAAGCAGTTCTGGCATTCGATAAGACTATTGCGATCAACCCACAGTGCACTCCTGCATTCTACGCCAGGGGTAATGCGCTTGCCAGCCTGGGCATGCACCAGGATGCGATCTCATCCTATAATCGGGCCCTTGAACTAAAACCCGATGATGCCAAAACCCAGTACCAGAAGGGAGTTGCATTCGTTTTCCTTCACCAGTATGATGATGCAATCAAGGCATTTGATAATGCTCTGGCAACCAGGCCGGATTTTACCGATGCTCTTTACAACAAAGGACTGTCTCTCCTTCAACAAAAAAAGTATGCCGAGGCAATAGATGCATTCGATCATGCAATTGAAACCGATCCGGCCTATACTCCCGCCCTCTATCACCGCGGAACTACCCTGCTGGAGCTCAAACAGTACAAGGATGCAATAGACTCCTTTGATCGCGTACTCGGATTTTCCCCGCACCATGCAGAAGCATTCTATGGAAAAGGTATCGGGCTTTTACGCCTTTTGCGCTACAAGGCAGCTCTCAATACCTTTGAAAAAGCGCTCGAACAGGACCCGGCACGTATCGAATCATGGCTGCACAAAGGTATTGCCCTTTCACACCTCGGGCTGCATGAAGAGGCGATAACAGCCTTCAACCAGGCGCTTTTGTTAAACCCGGAACTTGCAGAAGCGGCTGTGCGAAAAAGTATCGGGCTTATCAGGCTTTACCATTACGAAGAAGCAGTGTCTGTTCTTGACCGCCTGGTCAAAGAACATCCACGGGATCTATGGGCCTGGTGTTACCTGGGCATAGGGCTGTTGGCACTGGAACGGTTTGAAGAAGCAGTCCGGGCATTTGATAAAACCCTGGAGATCAACCGCCGGTGCACCCGCGCATTTTTTGAGCGGGGAAATGCCCTGATGCGCCTCGGAAAACCCTTAGAAGCTGTCGTATCCTATGATCAGGCCCTTGAACTGACACCCAAAGATCCAAAAATTCTCTACCAGAAAGGTATAGCGCTTACCCAGCGCGAACGGTATGATGATGCCATCAGGGTATTTGAGAAATCTTTGGCCATAGAACCGGAAAATGCCCTGGGCTTTTACTTCTTAGGGGTCGCTTTTGCCGGACGGGAACGGTATAATGACGCCATAAAGGCATTTGAGAAGGCTCTTTTACTGGATCCATCGAATACATCTGCTCATCACTTCAAAGGTGTTGCCCTCTTCTCGCGGGAACGGTACAGGGATGCTGTCAGGGCCTTCAACAGCGCCATTGCACTTGACGCTTCAGATGCTTCAAATTATTATTACCTGGGGCTTTCCTGCCTGCAGCTGAAACAATACGAAGAAACTATACTTGCGTTTAAGAAAGCAGCGGATTTGGATCCATCCCTTACTGACAGTTACATGTACCAGGGTATCGCCCATGCAGAATTGTCCAGGTACGACGAGGCGATTCCCTTACTGGACAGGAGCTTATCTGCAAATCCATCGCTTATTGAAGCACTTATCTGTCGTGCAAAATCCTTAATCAAGATTGGGCGGTACGCTGATGCCATCGAAACGCATGAACGGATACTCTCGCTGAATCCTACTATTATCGAAATCTGGATGCAAAAAGGAGATGCGCTGTTTTCTCTTGATAAAAAGCAGGAGGCTATCCTTGCGTATGCAAAAGCGCTCGAGATCAATACAAACTATGCAGACGGCTGGGTGAAGAAGGGTAACGCACTCTATGATCTTGGCAGGATCCAGGATTCCGTGGTCGCTTACACCCGGGCTCTCGATATCAATCCTGCCCTCCGCGACATCTGGATGAGAAAAGGCGAGGCCCTGTACGGACTCGGGAGAACGGAGGATGCAATCGCGTCGTATACCAAATCCTTAAAAATTGATCCCGATCAGGCAGGCGGGTGGGTCAGCAATGGAAAAGCCCTCTATGACCTCGGGAGATACCAGGATGCAATTGATTCATTTGACAATGCAATAGCCCTCAACCAGAGATGTATTGAAGCATTCCATTACAAAGGACTTGCACTGGAAAAAGTGGACAGGATCGACGAATCGATCCATGCATTCGAGGTGCTCCTTGAAATTGATCCCCGGAATGGTGATGCACACTATCACCGGGGACTTTCATTAGCCATACAGGGAGATCACCGCCATGCCATCACTGCATTCGAAAAGACTCTTGAGATCCTGCCTTCATTTGCGCCTGCATGGTATAACAAGGGGAAATCCTTAATCCATGGCGGAAAATACCCGGACGCGATTGTTGCATTGAACCGGGCACTGGAGATTGAACCTGCGTTTAGTGAAGTATATTATCACAGGGGTTTCGCCCTGTTAAAGCTGGAAAAATATGCCGAAGCCATCGAATCGTTCGATAAGAATCTGGAAAAGGATACGAGTAATGCCCAGGGGCATTACAACCGGGGCCTGGCACTTTCCCGGCTCGGGAGATATGAAGAGGCACTGGAGGCGTTTGATAAGGCACTTATCTATGATCCTGACAATGCACTTGCATTTTATCACAAGGGCAGGTCATATGTGGGCCTGAACCGTTACAATGAAGCAATCTTTGCTTTTGAAAAGACTCTCCAGTTAAAACCAAAATACACAGAGGCACGAATGAAAAAAGGCATTGCCCTGTATATTCTTGGTAAATTTAAAGAAGCGGTCAAGGATTTTAACAGGATTATTGCGGATAATCCCAAAAATTACCCTGCATATTACCAGAAAGGCAGAGCTCTTTTTGATATGGGGAATGCGTCAGATGCCATAGAGGCGTATGACCGGGCGCTTGAGGGGGATGCATATTTTGCCGACGCCCATTTCCACAAGGGTGTTGCCCTTGTGGAATTGTCCCGGTTTGAGGAGTCAATTGTTGAATTTGATCGTGTTCTGGAAATTGATCCTCATCTTGCAGCTGCCCATTACAACCGTGGTGTTGCCCAGGCAAAACTTGGCAGGTACACCGATGCAGTTACCACGTTTGACAGGGCACTTGCCCTGCTCCCGGTGTTTGCCCCCGGTTTTTTCCAGAAAGGACTTGCCCTGTATGCTCTCGGTATTTACCGGGATTCGATAGATGCATTTGACCGTACGCTGGAACTGGATCCGGGCATGGCTGAAGCTGCCCTCAAAAAAGCCATCGCACTGCATGACCTGGGGCAAAATAAAGAGTCTCTCGCTGCCTGCGAGAAAGCACTGGAGCTCAGGCCTGACTTCATTGAGGCACTATACCAGAAAGGAAAAGCCCTTGCCGATCTTGAACAGTATGATGCGGCAGTTATCGCCTTTGACCGGACACTTGAACTCGATAAGACCCATGCCCAGACATATTACGATAAAGGGCTTGCATTAATACACCTTGGCAGGCATCTTGAAGCCGTTGCATCATTTGATCGCCTGTTAGAACTCATACCGAGTTTCGCACCCGCATTCTTCCACAAGGGGAGAGCGCTTGCCCATGTCGGCATGTATGATGAAGCCGTATTTGCATACAACATCACGCTGGAGATTACTCCTAACGATGCCGAAGTGCTCTTCTTTAAAGGGATCGCACTTGCACACCGGGATAACCATGAAGATGCCATTGCTGCGTTTGAAGCTGCCAGTATCATCGATCCATTGAAAGCTGATACCCATTACCAGAGGGGATTATCCCTCGCAGCCCTCGGGCACCATAATGATGCAGCACGTGCATTTACGAAAGCGTTGGAGATCGATCCCGGTTATAACGATGCGATGTACCATAAAGGACTCGCACTTGCCGAGATGGGTGAATTCAACGATGCGATCACCGCCCTTTCCCATGCACTGGAAGTATCGCCAAAAATTGCCAATGCATGGCTGATCAAGGGATTTTGTCTTTTCGCAGACGGGCGCTATGAAGAAGCTGTCCTTGCCTATACTGCGTCACTGAAAATTGACGCAAAAAACCCTCATACCTGGTTCTACAAAGGCAAGGCACATATCAGCCTCGACAATTACGAAGATGCGATTGGTGCATTTGATCAGGCACTCTCTCTCGATCCGGAGTTCGGGGAGGCATGTTATTATAAGGGGATCGCACTTGCCAGAAGTAAGAAATTCCCTGAGGCTGCGGCAGCTTTTGAACAGGCAAACCGGTTGGTACCTGATTTTACTGATGCTTATCTCCAGAAAGGGAGATCCCTTGCAACACTCGGCATCTACCATGAGGCAGCTGATGCATTCGGGCGCGTACTTATTACCAATCCCGATGACCTGTCAGCACTCTATGGCCAGGCCCGTGCATTTGACAACCAGGAGTTGTATGAAGATGCAATTGCTGCCTACACCCGGATTAACTCTTTGGAGCCCGGGTGCGAACGGGCATATTATTACAAAGCTGTTGCACTCGTACGCACACATCAATATCCTGATGCCATCGATGCATTCAGCCAGGCTCTTTCCCTGGATCCCTCCCGGATCGAAGCCTGGAGCGGGATGGGGAGAGCCTATGTCAGCCTTAAAAAGTATGAACCCGCACTCGAAGCTTTTAATGCACTTCTTGTCCTCAAACCTGATGCAGGAGAGATCCTTTTTGAGAAGGGACTCGCTCTTTCTATCCTGAAAAAACCGGAGTCAGCTCTTGATACATTTAACCAGTGCATTGAGGTTGGCCTCAGTAACTCCCGCGTACATGCAGAAAAGGGACTGGCACTCTTTGAACTCGGAAAATATGAAGATGCCATAGCATCATTCGATCGTGCACTGGAAATTGATTCAACGGATGCGGTCCTGCACCTGGTAAAGGGAGAGGCACTCTCAAAGATCAACCGGCATGAAGATGCGATCAACGAGTTCGATGCCACCCTTGCCCTTGATCCGGAAAATGCCCGGGCACACCGGGGGAGAGGGGTCGCACTTGCAAAACTGGCCCGGTACGAAGATGCAGTAATTGCGCTGGACCGGGCATTGGAAAATGATACGGCAAATCCCGATCTTCTTGCCTGCAAAGGGTATTGCCTCTATAAGCTGGACCGGTATAAGGAAGCGGTTGAGTCGTTCAAGAAATCACTAAAACGCAAACCCCAGGATCTCTTCAGCCTGTTCCATCGCGGTAAAGCCCTCCTGCGTCTCAAACGATTTGAAGAAGCGATCACCAGCTTTGAAAAGATAATTTCCCTTGATGAAAAGAACGCCGCTGCCTTGTATTACCTGGGAACCGGGTATGCACAGAGGTCACTCTATAACGATGCCCTGGATGCATTTGAAAAAGTGCTCCTGCTCGATCCTTCCTGTGCGGTCGCGTGGTATACCAGGGCAGGCGTCCTGTGCAGACTGAACCGGTTTGAGGACGCAATCCTTTCCTTTGATCGCGCCCTTGAGCTCAGTCCCGGCATGCAGGATGCAGCCTATAAAAAAGGACGGGCGCTCGCGCATCTCGGACGAAATGACGAGGCAGTGGCAGCCTTTGATCTGGCACTCACGCTCGGCCCGGCGAGTGCAGCACTCCACTACCACCATGGATGCTCTCTCATGGCAGCCGGGCGTGACAAGGATGCTCTTGTCTCGCTGAACCGTTCGCTCGAATTTGAGCCTGACGATGCCGCTGCCTGGTTAGCGAAAGGGGAAACACTTTTCCGGCTCGAAAAATTCAATGAGGCTGTTGCAGCATTTGATAAAACGCTCGAAATAAATCCCCGTGAGGCTCATGCAGCGTTTGGCATGGGTCTGGCACTCTCTGTACTCGGGAACGACCAGGACGCGGTGATTTCCTATGAGCGGGCGCTGACCATTGATCCTGCTCATGCTGATGCAGCGTTTAACAAAGGGCTTTCACTTTTCCGCATCGGCAGGTATCCGGATGCTCTGAAAACGTTTGATTATACACTGGAATATGTTCCGGAACACGCTCTTGCACACTACCATAAAGGACTCGTGTTAAACGAGATGGGGAAGTATGAAAAGGCAATCCGGTCATTCAACCAGGCGCTTACGTACAACTCTTCTATCATCGATGCAATATACCAGTCAGGTCTCTCGTATACCCGCCTCAAGAAATACGAAAAAGCCCTTCTTGCTTTTGANNATCTTGAAAATACTCATGCTGACACCTGGTTGCTCAAGGGAAGCGTGCTTTGTGAACTGGCACGTTTCCCCGAAGCACTCGAGGCATTTGAGAGGACTATTGCCCTTGCACCGGACAACACTACTGCCTGGTACCGGAAGGGCAAGACATACATCGAGCTCGGGAACCCCCTTGAAGCGATCACCTGCTTTGATCGTGTCCTGTCTGATGATCAGACCTGTGCTTCAGCATGGTTACGGAAAGGAAGTACGCTGCTTTCTCTCAACCAGTATGAACCTGCCCTGGAGGCCCTTACCCGAGCCCTGGAAATGAAACCCGGCTCCGCATACGGGTGGTACGACCGGGCAATTGCACTGCTGGAACTAGGGCGGTATGAAGAAGCAGTCTCATCGTATGACCGGGTGCTTGCTATCAACCCGAAATATGCAAACGCCTATTATGACAAAGGTATGGCTCTTGCAAAGCTGGGCAGGGATACAGAAGCTGTTGATGCTTTTGAACAGGCTACGACACTGGATCCGAAGTTTGTCAATGCATTCTTTGACAAAGGACTGGCACTCAGCCGGCTCTCGAAAGATCAGGATGCAATCGCTGCATTCGACCGGGCGCTCGCTGTTGACTCATCCCGTACTCCTGCATATTACCACAAAGGACTCTCCCTCAAAAATCTCAACCGGTTTGAAGACGCCCGATTGGCATTCGATGCAGCTCTCAACCTCGACGATGGAAGGTACGAGGTCTGGTTTAACCAGGGCCTTGTATTATCCAACCTTAAACGATTTGAAGAAGCAAAAACTGCATTCGAGCGCGCAATCGCGCTCGACCAGAATGCTTATGCTGCACATTTTGATAAAGGATTAACGCTCTCAAACCTGAAACGCTATGACGAGGCCATCACTGCATTCTCACAGGCCATTGCCCTGGATGACACAAACAGGAGCGGGCATTTTGAACAGGGACTGGCCTATGCGATGCTCGGCAGGTATGAAGAGGCAGAATCATCGTTCAGCCGGTCTCTTACCCTTGATCCTGACTTTGCCGAGGGCTACTTTAACAAAGGACTGGCCCTTGAAAATCTCGGGCGGTATGATGAAGCGATTGCTGCATTTGACGAGACAGTATCCCGGGTTCCCGATCTTTCAGCCGCATGGCTCCATAAAGGCATTGCATCTGAAAAACTGGGTAAAGACAAAGAAGCAGTAGAAGCGTTTGAGACAGCACGACACAACGATCCGCATAATATCTCATTGCTCTTTTCCGAAGGGTGTGCACTCTTGAGGCTCGCACAGTATGAAAGAGCAATTGATATTTTTGATAGTGCACTCAGTGAGGATGCTGACAACGGGGAGGTCCTGTACGAGAAGGGTCGGGCCCTTGCAAACCTGGGAAGAGAGAACGAGGCCCAGGAGATCTTCGGACAGGCAGCCTCTTTGCTTCCCAAGCGGTACGAACCGCCCTATTTACAGGGATTGTCCTTAATCAAACTCGGCAGGTATGAAGAGGCGGAACAGGCTTTTGATACAGCACTCGCCCTCAACACAACAGATCCGGATATCTGGTATGAGAAAGGGGTGGTGCTTGCACACCTTGATCGTCCTGTTGAAGCCATCACTGCCTTTGACACCAGTATTACCTGCCGCTCTGAAAATCCCGGGGCGTTTTTTGAACGGGGCAGGGCATTTGCCATTCTTGAGAAATTTGATGATGCAATCAGTTCCTTTGACCGCGTACTTGATCTGGTACCGGAAGATACCCGTGCCCTGCACGCAAAGGGTATCGCCCTGTTCCGTATCGGTAAATTTGAAGATGCAATCGAGGCACTAAAAAAGGCGCTTGCCATTGAACCGGATAACACGGATGCTCTCTACCATTATGCAGCAGCTTTTGCCGCGACCGGCAGATATGATGCTGCAGCAGAAGCCTTAGGACGTTTGCTGGTCCTTACTCCTGAAAATACGCAGGCATGGTTTGAGCAGGGGGTAGTCTATGCAAAACTCACCCGGCACAAGGATGCGATATCGGCATTCAACAATGCCCTCTTGCTGAAACCGGATTATTTTGAGGCCTGCTTTAACAAAGCACGTTCACTCGACAGCCTTGAACAGACAAACGATGCCATTGCCGTGTACAACCAGGCACTTGATCTTGATCCGGTACATGCACCAGCACTTCACTTTAAAGGTGCCGCACTTGCACGGATGGGCAGGTTCGAAGAGGCGGTCAAAGCATTTGACCGGGCACTCGAGATCGATCTCACCTTTGCAGAGGCGTGGTGTGACAAGGGAAAGGCCCATGCATCACTGGGCATGTACCGGGATGCGGTGAGAGCCTTTGATAAAGCACTCGGCATAGAGAAGAATTATGCGGAGGTCTATTTCCATAAAGGGCTCTCACTGGCAAACCTGGGACGGCACGAAGATGCCATCATTGCATTGAATAAAAATATTGACCTGGATGCCGGAAACGTTCAAGCCTTCTATCACAAAGGATTGTCCCTTGATGCAACCGGAAGGAAAAAGGATGCTATCGATGCGTTTGACCGGGCATTGAAGATTACTCCCGGGTCCGTAGAACTCTGGCTGCACCGCGGCAAGGCGCTGGCTGATCTCGGCAGGTACAATGATGCGATTGAGGCATCTGTGAAAACGCTGGAGATCGACCCGACCAATGCCGATGCCTGGTACCTGAAAGGCATTGCACTCTTTACCCTGGCCGGGTATGAAGATGCCATCGAAGCATTCAGCAAAGCCCTGGAAATACGCCCGGATTTCGGCTCTGCCTTCTATAACAAGGGGCGGGCACTCTTTGAACTGGGAATGAATAACGAAGCGGTATTATCCTATGATAATGCGCTGGCAACCCAGCCAAAACACATCGAGGCGCTGTATCATAAGGGGATCGCACTAACCCGGCTCATGCGGTACGAGAATGCAATCGTTTCATTTGACCTTGCATTACGTCTCCGGCCCACAGCGGCATTTGCCTGGACGGGTAAGGGAGTCGCCCTCTCGTTACTGGGGCGGGACCCGGAAGCGATCAGCTGTTATAAAAAGGCACTCAGTATCGATACAAAAGATGCCCGTGCCTGCTATTATCTTGGGATTTCCTTATCCCGTCTCGGCAGGTACCAGGAGGCCATCAAAAACTTCGAAGCTGCACTGGTTCTCCAGCCAAAATGCGCTCAGGCATTGTACCAGAAAGGGCGGGCTCTCGTGAATCTCTCAATGTATCACGAAGCCATCAGTGCATTCGAGCGGGCTCTCCTTGAGAATGACGTATTTTCTGATGCATGGCTCTATAAGGGTATGGCAGAAGCAAATCTTGGCAGGTATGATACGGCGCTGGATTGCTATGACCGTGCAATTTCCATTGATGCACGGAACGCTTTACCTCTCCTGCAGCGGGGCATTGCGTTAATGTACCTGAACCGGCACGACGAGGCACTCAACGCATTTGATGGTGCGCTTGCTCTCCAGCCGGAGTATCCGGAAGCATGCTATTACAAGGGGGTCACCTTCATCAAGCGTGAGCAGTATGACGATGCCATCACAGCGTTTGACCAGGCGCTGGCGTTACATGATCACTACGCAGAGGCATACCATTACAAAGGAATTGCCCTTGCAAAAATCCAGGAATATGATGAAGCGATTGGTGCGTTTGACGCAGCACTTCGCATTAATCCGGAATACCAGGATGCGCTTTACGAGCGGGGCAGGGCACTTATGCATACCGGGAAGAATAAGGATGCGATCGCATCGTTCGAGCATGTGCTCTTAATAAATCCCGGGTTTGTACAGGCAATCTACGAAAAAGGCAGGGCTCTTCTTACTCTCGGGAATCCTGACGATGCAATCTCCGCATTTGATCGGGCTCTTGAGATAAACCCCTCCTGCCACGAGGCATTCTTCTGGAAAGGCAGGGCATATTTTGAGATGGGTAATTTTGATGCAGCGATCACGGCATTTGAGCATGCCCTGGAAAACATCCGGGGAACTGCGGAGATTCATTTCTACCGGGGCAGGGCTTCTGCTGCACTGGACCAGCACCGGGAGGCAATACAGTCCTACGACCGGTCTCTTGAAATCAATCACAGTGCAGAGGCACTTTCACATAAAGGGGTTTCCCTTGCTGAACTCGGTATGTCCCGGGATGCCATAGATACTTTTGATAAAGCACTGGAGCAGGATAGCAGTCTTGCAGAGGCATGGATGGGTAAAGGTAACGTACTGTATGATCTCGGTAAGCACAAGGAGGCGCTGGCTGCCTATGAGAACAGCCTTGATCTGGACCCGGAGAATGCTGTCGGCTGGACACGTCACGGTATGGCGCTTGCGGCCCAACAACAAAGCGCGGCTGCAATCGAATCCTATGATCGGGCAGTATCTGTTGACCCCACGTTCTCCATAGCGTATTTCACCAAAGGCAGTGCACTCATTGCCCTCGGGCGGTTCCAGGAGGCTATCGAAGCGTTCAGTATGATGATAACGCTCCAGCCGGATTTTGTGGACGCGTGGATCTATAAGGGACAGGCATTAAAGGAGCTGGGAAAGTACCAGGAAGCCCTGACTACCTTTAAACGTGCACTGGAGATCGATCCTGGCCGTAAAGAAGTGTGGAATGATATTGCAGGCATACTTGATACGATCGGTAAACATGAAGAAGCTAAGATTTGTTATAGGAAGGCGAAGTAAATTTTTTTTATCAATGAGCAGATGCATCCAAAATCTCTCTTTTCAAGAAGA
>PLLR01000118.1:28609-38600 GCA_003141335.1 Methanoregula sp.
GCGGCGACGTTCATCGTATTTTCATGATATTAGAGCATTTTGCCCGGGGTTCATGGAAACTCCTGCACCTGCGAACAGGAATTACCAGCCGAAATAAATACTGAATTATCACCAAAACTTTAAACTAATATTTTTTTCGCACCGCACTATACCACACAATTGCACCGATGACAAAGAGGGCGGCAACAACAAGTGCGGTTGCATATTTTATATAAAACGGCGTTGTTGCATCACGATTCTGTTCTGCGATGCGCCGGTTCGCCTCAAGATTCGGGAACGTGGGATCAAGCGCCTGTACTTTATCGAATGCTGCGATGGCTTCATCATATCTTTTCATGCCGGCAAGTGAGTATCCCTTATTGAACCATGCACCGGGACTGGTGGGATCAAGCCCGATGGCGGTTTCGTAGGCGCTCAGTTCCTCATCATACCTGCCGAGATTATACAGGACATACCCCCGGTTTATCCATCCCTGGACATAATCGGCTTTGAGCGCAATTACCCGGTCTGACGCAGCGAGCGCTTCGGTGTACTGTTCTGCCCGGTTGAGGGCATCCGCTTTCCCGTTCCATGCCTCATAATAGGACGGTTCAAGTAAAATTGCATGGTCATACGCCGTAATAGCATAGGTATAACTATTATTTTTTATGAACGCATTTCCCTGTTTGTACCACCCGATCGCATCGCTGGAATAGGCAGAGGCAGGAATGCAGGTGCAGGAGAGTAAGATGAGGGCCAGAATTGCCGCTTTGGTAACGATCCGCATTTTCATGGTCTCCGGATATATCTGGTACGGGAACCACATAAAGAATTCTTCAGGAAAGAGTTTGGGCTGATCAGTGAGCCAGAACGAGAACGCGACGGGTAAGGCTTTTGTGTACCCGCTGTTCATGGTGCTGCAGGACCGTCATGTGGTGTGACGCAATAGCAGAAATATCCCTGTGCGTGACTACTACTGCCATATGTCCGGTTTTAAGAACACGATGGATCTCATCCAGGGCGTCAGCATAAAGATTATCCATGGTATCAGTTTTTTTAATGCAGACAGACTGCCCGTAGGGAAAATCCGTCACAACAGCATCAAGGGACTGATTACCAAACGGCAGGTGTGTTGCATCGGCAAGCATGAGATCTGAGCTGGTCACGTTTTGCCGGCTGCCACAAATCATCATCGGGTCAAAATCACTCCCCAGCGTGCGTATGCCAAGCATCTCCGCTTCGATCAGGATACCACCCGTTCCGCAGAACGGATCAAGCAGTGAGTCCCCACTTTGAGCACAGGTTAAATTGATGAGTGTCCGTGCCATCCTTGGCATCATCACGCCCGGGTGGAAAAAATCCCGTTTCCCGGGATTGCGGAGATCATAGGCACCGCGATTGACACAAAAGAGCACTTTGCCAAAATAACACCGGTCCTCCGAGAGTATGGCACGGTATTCTGTTGCCGGGTTGTCAAGCGAGACAGGACCCGATATCATGGTGCCGATCAACCGCTCAAACTCCCTTTGCGAACAGGGATTTCTTAAAAGACACCCTCCATGAACTTTTTTGGCCCGCCCTGCAAATGACTGCCGGGTTTCTATGGCAAGATCTTTGAGCAGTTTTTGGAATGCGGGAAGCGTGGGTTCACATTCGCCAAGATACTCTGCCACAACCTGCGTCATGGCAAGCCGGTGTGTATCTTTTAGATCAGGCACCTCAACAACTGCGACCTGGAGACGGCGATCAAGTACTTTACCAACACATGCAAGTTCAGCAAAGGGAAGTGTCGGGTTTTCACCGGACAACTCAAAAAGCAGTCTCATCCTTATCTCATTGATCCCGGGTGGTTAAAAAAAGTACACAGCAAAGGCAAAATATCGGCTTTGTTGAAATCCTCTTTTTCCTGTAATTCGCTTATTCTCTGCGGCAGCTGGGAGAGTGACCCCCTCTCTCCCCCAGAGGGGGAGGCAGCCCAAGGGGAGCATCCCCTTGCCCCCTCTTTTGTCGGGGTTTTTCCATCAACCTTCTGATGATTATCGCAATATGGGGGATGCCCGAGCGGCGGGGGCGGAAGCACGATGTGCTGGAGCCCCCAAGAGCGACTGCTTGTTTCTCTCTAGGATTTCAACAGAGCTAAAGTATCCTAAAATAAAAAGACGGAGATAGCCTCCTCGCTATTTTATGTGTGATAGATAGATTACCAGTTTTCAGATTTTGTTTCTGATGTGTCTCCGCCCCTGATGGGGTCGCCCGGTCGCCTCGCCGTGGCCTCGCCGGGCAAGGCATTTTTTTAAATCACGCTTATAAAAAATAGTACATGAATACGCTTTGGGGGGACACCCCGGTGGAGGCAGCGACGTTCATCATATCCGGGGATACAGGAGCATCAGCACCCATGTTGTAATCCTCTCAATACCTGCGTTTCCCAATCAAAATGACGAAGAGCAAAAAGGAAGATTCCGGTCACTTTTTACCTTTCTTTTTTCCCATGAACCCGGAGAAGAATCCTCCTGCACCGCTGCTTTTGCCCTCAAGTTCGGCAAGTTTTGCGTAGAGTTCCTTCTGTTCATTGCTAAGGAACCTGGGAGTGACAATTTTTACCCTGACCAGCAGATCTCCGGGATTTCCACGGCGCTTCACCCCTTCACCGCCAATCTTCAACGCAGTGTTATATTGTATACCCGGGGGCACCCGCAGGTCAAGATGCCTTTTATCGATCGTTTCGATATCGATGGATGTACCAAGAGTTGCCTGTGCAGGACTGATCTCGATGGTTGTCTCAAGATTGTCACCGACCCGGATAAACTGTTCATGGGACTGGACATACACCTCGATAAACAGGTCACCATTGGGTGCACCGAAATCACCCGCCTCACCATACCCCTCCAAGCGGAGCCGCATACCATTGTCGATTCCTGCAGGGATATGCACGGATACTTTCCGTTTTATCCGGGAATGACCTGAACCCCTGCATACTTTGCAGGTTTTTTCAGGAATTTTTCCTTTTCCTCCGCACTGATCACAGGTCATCATGCGGACGAACTGGCCAAAGGATGAACGAGCAGCCTGCCGCATCTGCCCGCTTCCCCCGCAGCGGGGACAGGTATTCAGCCGTTTTGTTTCGCTCCCGGATCCATTGCACGCTGAGCACGGTTCTGTGTGCATCACTTCGATGTCACGGTCCACGCCCGAGACTGCATTTTCAAGCCGTATCTGGATGCGCATGAGGAGGTCTGCACCGGGCTGTGGACCGGATCGTCGCTGACCCCCGCCAAAGAAATCAAAGATATCTCCGAATCCGGAAAAGTCGGTATTGAAGCCTCCGCCCCCACCCCCATACCCACCGGTGTACGAGCCTTTGGACGCATTGGTAAACGTTTCATGGCCCATGTTGTCGTATTGTGCTTTCTTCTGCTCATCGGAGAGGACACTATATGCCTCGTTGATTCCCTTGAACTTCTCTTCTGCACCCTTCTCCTTGCAGACATCGGGATGGTATTTCCGGGCGAGGTTGCGGTATGCCTTCTTGATCTCCTTATCATCAGCACTACGGGGTATTCCGAGGGTATCGTAGTAGTCATCCGCACTCATCGGCGCTCACTCTTCTTTTACGTTATAATCTGCATTGACAACATTATCATCGGTATTTTTATCAGGTTGCGGTGCAGCACCGGCTCCTGCCTGCTGTTGTGATGCCTGCTCTGCCTGTATCTTCTGGTAGAGTTTGGTTGTTGCTGCATAGACACTTTCAGTCAACGCTTCCATTGTCTTCTTTATTTCATCAAGGTTGTCGTCGGCCAGCGCTTTCTTTACTGCCGCAATGCCTTCCTCAACTTTTAGCTTGTCAGCTGTTTCAAGCTTCTCCCCGCTCTCTTTAAGCATCTTTTCAGCAGTGAAAGCGGCAGTATCCGCCTGGTTGTGCAGCTCAATCTCATCGCGCTTTTTCTTATCCTCAGCCTCGAACTGTTTGGCTGCATTCATCATCTTTTTGATGTCTTCATCGGAGAGTTTCTTATCTCCCTTGATCGAGATTGCCTGCTGGTTGCCTGACCCCAGATCCTTTGCCGATACATGAATAATGCCGTTTGAGTCAATATCAAAAGTGACTTCAATCTGGGGTATGCCACGGGGTGCCGGCGGGATGCCGGTCAGCTGGAACTTCCCCAGGGTGAAGTTATCTTTTGCAAGCGCCCGCTCACCCTGTCCCACGTGGATCTCGACACTGGTCTGCCCATCGGCTGCTGTCGAGAATATCTGGCTCTTCCGTGTGGGGATGGTGGTATTGCGTTCGATCAGCTTGGTTGCGATACCGCCAAGGGTCTCTATGCCCAGCGTGAGCGGGGTGACATCGAGCAGGACAATATCTTTTGTCTCACCGGTCAGCACAGCACCCTGGATTCCTGCACCGAGAGCAACGCACTCATCGGGGTTGATGCCCTTGTCGGGCTCTTTCCCAAGAATCTTTTTTACCGTATCCTGGACAAGGGGGACACGGGTGGAACCTCCTACGAGGAGGACGTGATCGATGTCCTTTGGCTCAAGCTTTGCATCGCTCAGTGCCTGCTTCACCGGTCCGACGGTGGATTCGACAAGGTCACCAATAAGCTGTTCGAGTTTTGAACGGGTAAGATCGAAGTTGAGGAATTTGGGGCCGCTCGTATCCGTAGTAATGTAGGGCAGGTTGATGTTGGTGGACTGGCGCTGTGAGAGCTCGATCTTTGCATTCTCTGATGCATCACGCAGTCTCTGCATGGCATACGGATCATTGCGCAGGTCAACTCCCTCTTTTTTCTTAAACTCCTCGATAAGGTAGTCTGTTACGCGTTTGTCGAAGTCATCTCCACCAAGGAGGTTATTACCGGCAGTTGATTTTACTTCAAAGACACCGTCGCCAAGGGTCAGGATCGAAACATCAAATGTACCGCCACCAAGGTCATACACCAGTATGGTGGCATCCTGCTCTTTATCAATGCCATATGCCAGTGCGCTTGCTGTGGGCTCGTTGATGATGCGCATGACATCAAGACCGGCGATCTTTCCGGCATCCTTGGTTGCCTGCCGTTGTGCATCGTTGAAGTATGCCGGAACAGTGATAACAGCTTTTGAAATCTTCTCACCAAGGTACGCTTCAGCATCGACTTTCATCTTCTGCAGGATCATAGCCGATATTTCCTGGGGTGAATAATTCTTATCATCGATTTTAATTTTTTCGGTTGATCCCATCTTACGCTTGATTGACTGGATAGTCCGCAGGGGATTGGTAACCGCCTGGCGTTTGGCCAGGCTGCCGACAAGTCGTTCTCCCTCTTTGGTGAATGCAACGATCGATGCGGTTATCCGCCCGCCTTCTGCGTTTGGGATCACAATCGGCTTTCCTGCCTCCATGATAGACATACAGGAAAAGGTTGTTCCCAGATCGATTCCTAAAACCTTCTCTTTTGCCATTTTTTTATACCTCCTGATCTTTCTGATTTCCTTTGGATACGGCAACTTTTGCGTATCTTATCACTTTATCATGCATACGATACCCGCGTGAGACTTCATCGATCACGGTGCCCGCCGGTTCATCTGACGTGACATGAGCGATGGCAAAATGTTCTGCAGGATTAAATTGTTTTTTTTGTGCATCCAGGGGAGTTATACCATTGCGCAGCAATTGGGCGTTGAGGAGCTGCCGGATCTGAAGGATGCCTTCACGCAGGTGGGAGTCATCCGTTTTTAATGCCCGTTCAAAGTTGTCCACCACTTCGAGGATGTCAATGGCGAATCGTTCATTTGCGAGGGAAATTGAGATCTCTCTGTCGCGAGCTGTACGTTTTTTGAAATTTTCAAAGTCTGCAGCAAGGCGCAGGAACTGATCGTTCAATTCAGCATATGCTTTCTTCTGTTCGTCCAGTTCAGCTACAAGCGGCGGACCTTCCGGCAGGGAATTTTCTGCCGTACCGGAATCCTGTGCTCCGTTTTGTTCTGTACTCTGTTCTGCGTCGTGCATAGTACATCCCATTCAATATTCCAATATCTATTGTATTGTGGTTCTATATATAGTTTTACATCATTCTCTCAAAGGAACCGCTGAATATTACCTGTTTTTGACAATTGGGCGCAATTACTCGCTTAATTCGATATTCAGGCATTTTTATGAGATTTATTTGAAGCGGTATAAAGGTACCAGTACACCAGATGATGGAAGGTACAGGATTTTATTCCAGGATCGGGTGGGGTAAATTTCCCGGCAGGTAATAACCTGCATACATTTTTCTTTCCTGTCCTGCATACACTAGACCATGAAGTGGGCACTGCTCTCTGTCTGGGATAAGACCGGTATTGTTGAACTCGCGCAGGAGCTTGTACAACAAAAATACAGCATCCTGAGTTCGGGCGGGACCGGAAAGGCACTTGCAAACGCCGGTGTACTGTTTACCGAGGTTTCCCGTTATACCGGCTTTCCCGAGATGATGGATGGACGGGTAAAGACCCTGCACCCAAAAGTTCATGGGGGTTTACTGGGGAGACGGCAGGTTGATGATGCGGTAATGGCAAAGCACGGGATCAACCGGATCGACCTGCTGGTAGTAAACCTGTACCCGTTTGAGAAGATGTCCGGGCAGCAGATGAGCCTTGAAGCATTGATCGAATTCATCGATGTCGGAGGACCGGCGATGATCCGTGCAGGGGCAAAAAATTACAACCAGGTAGCAGTCGTTGTTGACCCTGGGGATTACCCGGCGGTGATCAGGGCAATTCATAGCGGTGAGATCTCTTCGGAACAACGGCTTGAATTTGCAAAAAAGGCATTTGCCAGGACTGCTGCCTACGATGCAGCGATCAGCAATTACCTCTACTTACTCGATGCCCCGTTTCCCCCAACGTTCACGGTGCAGTTCAATCATGGCAGGACACTGAGGTATGGGGAGAATCCGCACCAGCAGGCTGCAGTCTATGGTACTACCGGTATTGCGGGAACGGAGCCGATCCAGGGTAAGCAGATGTCGTATAATAATTATCTTGATGTAAACGCCGGTGTCGCACTTCTCCGCGAGTTTGAAGAAACCGCTGCCGTTATCGTCAAGCACAATAATCCCTGCGGGGTTGCCATTGGTACAGACCTGCTTGATACCTACATCACAGCCCGTGAAGTAGATCCGGTTTCTGCCTATGGATCGGTTGTCTGCCTGAACCGGGAGATCGATAAAAATGTGGCAGAAGAGATTGCAAAGACGTTTGTTGAAGTCCTTGCTGCTCCATCATTTTCAGATGATGCCCGTGCCGTCATGGCAAAAAAAGAGAATATGAGGGTACTTGTTCTCCCGCAAAAATCCGGTGGTGATGAGATCCGGACAATCGATGGCGGTGTACTCGTCCAGCGAACACCTCCCTACCAGGAGCACTGGGAAGTGATCACCGACCGCGATCCAACACCTGATGAGATGCATGCAATCCAGCTGGCCTGGAAGGTTTGCAAGCACACGAAGAGCAATACGATCATCTTTGCCGACCAGAGACGTACACTCGGTATCGGTGCCGGCCAGATGAGCAGGGTGGACTCAGCAAGGATTGCGGTTGAGAAAGCATGTGCCTCCCTCAAAGGTTCTGTCGTGGCTTCAGATGCGTTCCTGCCGTTTCCGGACACGCTCGAAGTTGCAGCGGGTGCAGGAGCGACAGCCCTTGTGCAGCCGGGCGGNNTACTTCAGGCATTAACCTGTGCTCTTTTTTTTCAATTTCGGGTCAATTTCTGCGATAAATTTATATTCTGCGAAATAACCATAGCTTATTTAAATCGTTTATGGCTGAAGTGGCTATGGATGATTCAGAACAAATGTTGTGGTGATTGGAAATGGATTTCGGAAACATGCTTAGTGACTCTTTTGAATATACAAAAGAAGCTTTAATGGAAAAGTGGGTCAAGTGGATTTTACTCATTATCCCTTTTATGACACAGGGTTATGAAATTCAAATATTCAAAGGATTAAAACCTGCACCGGAAATTAATGATTGGGTCGCAAACTTCATTAATGGTATCAAATTAGTCATTGTTGGATTAATTTACGCATTACCAATTATTATCATTGCAGGAATTCTTTTCGTCGGGGCAATTTTGGCTTTGATATCTGGAAATCCCACAGTACTTATGGCAACAGCTGCAGGTTCCGTCATTGGAGTTTTAATTTGTGTTGTATGGGCCATTATTCTCTTGGTCATCGTTCCAATCGCTTTTATTCGTTTTGCTCGAACAGATAATTTTGGTGAAGCATTTAATATCAGTGCAATTCTTGCTCAAATCGGTAAAATCGGATGGGTCGAATACGTCATCGCTTTAATCGTTCTAATCGTCGCAGCAATTGTTGTTGGGATCATCTTCGGAATAATTCATTTCATTCTTATGTTTATACCTATACTCGGTGGGTTATTGGTCTTCTTAATCGAGCTTGTATTAATTCCCCCAGTCGGTATTTTCTGTGCCCGATACTTTACACAGNNCGGTACAGCATAACCATACAACTCTTTTTTTTCTGATTTACTTGAAAACGGGCATTTTCATAATACCGGCATAACCTTTTCATTCTCAAAATTCAATAATTTGGAAAATTATCTGGTAATTTTCATGGATTATGGTGCACATCGGGAAAATCGGATGGAATAGGTACGAGTATTCGGATTATCACAAACGAGAATTATTTTCCGAGCTTTCGAGTGATCAGTTACCAGCAAATGCATAATATGATCGTAACAATATTCACTCCTATTTGTTTGATAATTATCAATACAAGCGATAAATTCAGAAATTATGTTTTTGCTTTAACCATTTCAACATGCAAAGCATTTATTTCTGGTAATGTAATCTCGTTCCCTAACACTGCGGTATAACTTTTTAATCCCACAAATCTGCCCCAAACATCAACAATATCGTCTTCAAGTAATCGATTGCCTGTGTAATCGACATAGATCGTATCATCCATATATCCAAGATATGGGTCTGGTTTTGTATTAATCCGAAGGTAATAATTATTCCCGTCTATATTTTGCACTTGAACAACACTTCCTCGGAAATAGACCAACGAATTTGTATATTCATCTGAATTTCTCATCAAACTTGCAAAAGAAATTGATCGAGCTTGAGATTTAATTTGCTCTATCGACAAAGTTGGGGTTGGTGTGGGATAATGTTCACACATTTTTGACGAAGGATCATATGTGGTTCCCGGGAAATTGTCACTGCAGTATTTGTAATTGTCCCCAGACATTCCAGAAAACATTCCAGCGATGAATGCGGAGAGAAATACCAGAAGAATTATTCCCCCACAAACGATGGCAATCCATTCAAGGGCTGATCTCTTTTTTGTAGTACTTTCTGTCTGTGGACCTTGTATTCCCACACCACAATTTGGACAAATTTCAGCATTTTCAAATTGTAACGGCTTTCCACAAGTTGGACAAAATTTTGCCAAAATCGTTTTACTCCCTTTTACTCCCTTTTATTTTATGATGATCATTGATTGATGATTTCAAAGATAAGGATATTGTTGCAATATTTACCGTGTTTGTTTCACCCCTCTACCATGAGATCGTTGCTTTTTCCTATAACAAAAAATCGATTGTAAAAAGTGGTTGGGTGGAAGGCTTGATAT
Organism: Methanoregula sp.; assembly: GCA_003141335.1. Classification (GTDB taxonomy): domain Archaea; phylum Halobacteriota; class Methanomicrobia; order Methanomicrobiales; family Methanospirillaceae; genus Methanoregula. The sequence goes on from PLLR01000118.1 coordinate 38,218, forward strand.
TTCTCCAACCATTCATGAAATATCCCATTTCAAACTGAAGGAAATAGAAAATGTACATCAGGAGAATTGAGACCAGAAGTAAACCTGGAAACAAATATAATCCATAAATTAATAGCATAAGTATCCACATCATCCATATTCTCACCTTGAAAAACCGGATCCGGTCGACGCAGGTCAAAGTCGCAGATCCGTAAACCGCGAACTGATCCTCCTCTAATCGCTGATCGGGAACGATATTCTGTCCCGGAGCAGGAACGGGAAGGATGTAGAAAAGAACTGCACCACATTCATGAGGTGGAGGAGGGAAGACCGGTAATCACCGTATGATAATCTTATCAATCCGCTTCAAACGATACCGGTTTTTAATCTTGTCGGTGAAAAAT
>PLLR01000029.1 GCA_003141335.1 Methanoregula sp.
AACGTCGATCTCGTGATGAAGGGCGCAATCAAGAAACGGCTCAAGCCCTATATCATCGGCGAGGTCGTCTATGCGTAGGACTGCACTTCAGCTCCTTGATGATATCCTTGAGGCAATTGGCAATATCGAAGAGGACACGGGAGGGATATCATTCGATGAATTTTCCAAAGACCGGCGGCGCAGGGATGCGGTCATCAGGAACTTTCAGGTTATTGGCGAAGCGATCAAGACCCTCCCCCCAGAACTAAGGGAAAGGTACCCGGATACCAACTGGAAAAAGATAGCCGGATTCCGTGATGTCCTGACTCATGTCTATTTTGGGATCAAGCTGACGATCCTCTGGGACAATGCCACAAACGAGTTGCCCTCACTGAAAAAAGAGATCCGGCACATCCTCAAACGCGAGGAATCGCAGAAGTGAGTGATGAGCCCCGGTGGTGACCGGGAATCGTGTAGAATCGGTTTTACTCATATACAGGAGATAACTTTCCATCCCCCGTCTCCCTTTCTTTGAAGCATCGAGTTGGACGGCCGAGCACTCGTACGCAAATCCTTCTGCATCCTGCCAGGCCCGGAGTGAGGGGGCGGCCGGGTGGGGATTGTTCCAGGGCATGAGGTCTTTTCGGTTGAGGGTGTAGCGGAGTTCGTTCAGTCGTTCGTGTACGGTTCTTTTCGTTTCGCCGATGTACATGAGGAAGTCTTTGCCGGTCGGACGAATGCGGTAGAGGCTTGGAGTTTTATCATATACGAACGGATGCTCAATAACATCGAATCCGGATAGGACAAACCGCAGTAATGCACTATGAACAAAAGGGCAGGGAGGGAGATAACCGGGTTTTAGTTTTTTTTAAAGAAAGACACAATGAATTGTTTAATATTTTTATTGCATTTTCTTGAATTCTTTTTAAAACCTGTATTCCTTTTTGATGTGTCGGGCAATATTTTTTGTGATCTGACCGGTCCGGGGATCCGGGCCGGGTCGGATCCGGTTCCCGGTCCAAGTTTTTCCCGGAAAACCCCGAAAAATTCTCCGACGTGAAATTGTAAAAAAGAAATTTGTCTTAGCGGATAATCCTAGCGGATTGCTTTTAATTGTAATTAAAGGAAAGAAAATGCGACTCAGTAAAAATGCTCAAAGATACATTTTACGATCTCTGGAGCTTCGGCAAATGCATCCGCCCAGCTTGTCTGATGTTTCCCCCCAAAAAAAGTTCAAATAAAATGATGAGCTGTGTGTCTCTTCTAACGTGTCATCATGCTAATTATAGTCGCGGCACAGCGCCGGGTTCTACTAGCCGTTACGTGTTAACGGATTTCTCTTGCTCGGATCACACCGCACAGGGCAAGCACTCCGAGGACCGGTACCGCATCGAGCCCAGCCGAGAGCGTTTTGATAGAAACTTCGACCCGCAGCCCCAGCGGGAGGATATGCCGTAAGGGTCCCTCTTGCAGATACATCGCGCTCAAGGCTCCAGAAGTCTCCCTTTTGCAATAAGAATCACGTTTCCCCCGACCAGTACGTCAATATGATCTCCGCGTTGTTCCGCCTTGCAAAGGATGAGCGACGGGCGATTGATCTCGTATCCCTGCTCCACCCGGATCACGGGAGGCATGGAATCAAAGTACCCGTTACGGAGAAGGTAGCCGGCAAGACACCCGTTCGCACTCCCAGTTGCCGGGTCTTCCGGGATACCATGATAATCGCCGAACAGACGGGCGTTGAGAGTGTTCTTTGCATGATACGGATGCCTGCAGAAAATGAAGATGGCTTTGGCAGAGGTCGTGCTGATCAGGGAATGGGATACGTCCCGGTTGATCTTCGCCGTTTTTACTGCCTCCAGTGAGACAAGCGGGACGAGGATGAACGGAAGATGGGACTTATGAACCCGATGGCTGCCAAGGCATCGGAACCAAGGCCGACTACCCAGATCGCATTCACAACATTATAACTGGACATCAGGAGCATGGCGATGATCATCGGCCCTGATAAACTCAGGATGGCTTTTTTCGGATCGCCGGTCAGGATTACAACACCCTGCGGCCCGACCGTGGAGCTGGTGCCTTTCGCATCCGTTAAAAAAAAGGTGCTCATTGCCGTTCAGCTCATTCGTGCCTGAGTGCATCGATGGGGTTTAAGTTCGCCGCCTGCCAAGCCGGGTAAATGCCGCAGGCAAGACAGACGACAATCCCAAAGCAAATCCCTTCACCGACAGAGAGCGCATTGGCCATCGTGATCAGGTACTTGGTTGAGCCCAGCATCAGGGCACTGATGAGATACCCGGCAACTATACTCAGGATACCCCCGACAATACTGCCGATCACCCCGATGATTGCGGCTTCGTAGATGAACATGCTCATCACTTCTTTTTTCTGCGTTCCGATGCTGCGCATGATGCCGATCTCCTTGATTCGCTCGTTCACGGACATCATCATGATATTAAAGATCGATACACCCGCGACAACCATCGAAATCCCGCCGATTGCAGTGACAAAGGTCGTGACCATACCAAACGTCGAATAAATGGTCGCCAGCGTCGCCTTGCTGTCCATCACGCTGACGATCTTGTCCCGCTTGTTCAGCTGTTTTTCGATGATGGTTTTGACATCCGCTGTATCCTGCCCCTCTTTTACCTTGACGATGATCTGATCGTAATCGTTCCGGTTGTAGGTGTTGTCAAACCAGTCTTGTGTAGCCACAATCGCATTATCGGTACTGAGATCGAAGCTCATTCCCCGTTCCTCAATGATGCCGGTGACGCGGAGCGTTCCCTTCTCGCCATCACTGCCGATGGAAATCCGTGAGCCGACTTTGATATTGTGGTCCTCGGCAAAGGTGGAACCGATAAGACAGCCGGAATTCCCATTGTTGTAATCACCAGCGGTTAACACCAGCTTGAGATCCGGGATATACTGTGGATCAACGCCATAGATGGTCGCAACAATATCATCACTGCCGACACCCACTTTCATTCGTTCCGATGTCGAGAGCACCGGTATTGCCACGTTCGGTGCCACGGCTCGTTTGATCTGCTGGAAATTCTGGTCGGAGAGCTTCAGGTTAACCGAGGTTCCACCACCCCCGCCGCCTCCCATCATCCCGCCGCCGCCTCCGGAATACGGGCTAACGGTAACACTGTCCCCTACCGATGAGAGACTTTCAGAGACTGTTGAGACGAGGCTGTTGCCGAGGATACCCATGGATGCGATGGCAACCACACCGATCACGATGCCGAGCATCGCGAGGGTAGAGCGGAGCATGTGGATCCGGATATTGCGTTTGGCAATTTCCCAAAAAATCATTCAACGATCCTCCCGTCAGCGATACGGATAGTCCGCCGCGAGTATTCAGCAATATGCGAATCATGCGTGACCATGATAATGGTGGTACCCTTCCGGTTGAGCTCTGACATCAGGTCCATGATGCCCGCACCGGTCTTTGAATCAAGGTTGCCGGTTGGTTCATCACAGAGAAGAATGTCCGGGTCATTGATGAGAGCCCTGGCGATGGAGACCCGTTGCTGCTGACCACCCGAAACCTCCGTGGGTGTATGAGTGAAGAGTGAATCATCCAACTGAACCGACCGGAGCACTTCCTTCCCCTTTTCCGGGTCCACGGCTTTCTGGGATTTCAGCATCATGGGAAATGTGACGTTCTCAATGATGTTGAGCAGGGGAAACAGGTTGAAATACTGGAATATAAAGCCGATCCGGTCTCTCCGGAGATTGGTCAGCTCTACATCCGACATGTCACGGATACGGGTTCCGCTGATAGAGATATCTCCGGATGTCGGTGTATCAAGGCATCCCATCAGGTTCAGGAGCGTAGACTTCCCGGAGCCTGAAGGACCCATAACCGAGATGAACTCACCCCGTTCAACCTGAAAGGATATGTCATCAAGCGCGGTAACGTCACCTGCGGGAAGTGGGTACACTTTGACTACGTCTTTGAACACCATAACGGGTTGTTCGTTCATAGTGAGGGTCACTTCTTGTTCCTTCTCACGTAGAAGTACCATCCTCCGATGCAAACGCAGAGCACAATTACCACAGCAATAACGGGAACGAGGAGATTTGACCCCCCACTTGCCTGAGAATTTGCTACAACTTCAGAAATTTTTACATCCTGAACAGAGGTGTACAGGTTACCATCCGTATCCTTGTACGACAGTTGAATCGGGATACTCGAAGTGCTATTTGTAGAGAAGGTAACTTCAAAACTACCGAAATCATCAGGTTTGAGGGCCCCGACAACATAGGTCTTATAGGGATCCTGCGGAACCGCTGGTAATAGCGAAGTGACCGTGACAGTATTTGCCGTTTCCAGACCGGCATTGTTTACATCACCAGTGATGTGGTAGATACCGCCGCTGGATGTAACCTTGATATTGCTGACTACGGGATTTGCCTGCATTTTATCGATTCCAAAGGAAATCGGGAGATCCATGATCACTTTGTGAGGATTATTACCGTTGTTATACGTTAATGTTATAACAAGTGTAGTTTCCTGATCGGGTGTTACCGTGAAATTAACCGGCGTTTTAGCACCGGGCGCAAGGCTCCCGATGAATATTTTTTCAGGGTTTGCTGTAACTCCCGTGCCGGAAACATCAAGCATTACGCTCCTTACATCATTTTTCCGGGGATTAGCCACTTGCATGTAAATGGTCTCTCTCTTCCCCTGGGTAAAGGTGTCGGGTTTGTCGATAACTGTTAGTTCGAGTGGTGTGTTATCTACCTGTACCGTTGCCCGGTAGTAAAGACTGTCTGCATCGCGGAAGCTCAGGGAAAANNTCTGGAGAGGACCGATATTGGCTGAGGAATCGTAGGGTGTGCTTGTGAGCCTGATATTTTTGTCACCGATGGTTACATGATTTACCACGACACTCTGGTCAGAGTTGCCGTTGGTAACATATACCATGACGGTACCAGTATCATCGGTAAAAAAAGATCCGGGATCATACGTAACATTGGACACATAGACATTGCCGGCAGCGACAATAGACTCCGGCGTCTGGAATGCGCTTACCGGAAGTACCAGAAGCCCCATTGTTACGATAAGTACCAGGAATATTCCGGACCGTGACATCGCAAAGCAGGTAGAGGGCACGATTCCCGCTCCCGAAAGAACCGGTCTGTTTTTTACTGTCAAATCCCGGCATGCCGGGAATGGCATTGGTTTTGAACTACTGAACATGTTTTTCCTCAGTTTTATAGTAAAAATTTTTACTACTTTTTCTTAACTAAGTAGTTACCCGATACGTAAAAAGGTTTCCAACAAAGTAGTAAAATTTTTATCAACTGAACGATTATAATTATACTATGGAGAGTATTTCCGCAGCGCTCATAAAATCGCTCAATGATCTCGGACTATCCAAGTATGAAGCGCGCGTATATGCCACGCTGGTACTGTACGACAACGCGGAAGCCAAGGAGATCATCGAGTTTCTCTCTATATCAAAGCCGAGCGTATACGAGGCTCTGGATTGCCTTGCGGAAATGGGGCTTGCCGTAAAGAGAATCTCAAAACCTGCCCGGTACAGCGCGATCCCCCCTGAAATAGCCATTGACCTCCTCATGGACAAGCACAGGAAGGCAGCCGATCTGGCACTGGCGGCACTCAGAACGCTGGAGAAAGAGAAGGTACGCACCGACAAGGAGGATGCCCTCTGGACGATCTATGGGGATGCTAACATTGAGTATAAAATCCGTGATCTTTTCGGCAAGGCAAAGAAGCATATCGAGTGTATGATTGGGGACCGTTACCTCCCATTTATTGAAAACCTAAAAATCCAGGATATCCGGTTACGATTAATTGTCATATCCGAAACACCGGGACTTGCTGAAAAATTGCGCAGGATGTTTCCGGGGGAGAATGCCGAGATCCACGTAGTTTCGCCGGAACGATTCCATACCCCCCCGCCGTTTGCACCCCCGGAATTTCTCGAGGCCCAGAAATTCATGAACTTCGAAAATGTTCTGGAGATCAATGTCGATGACGAGGAACTCGTCATGATCCCGCCCTTTATCGGCGGGAGCAGTTCTGTACTCAATACACGGAACAAGGGGGCGATCATGCACATGAAAATGTTCAGTCAGATGCATATGAGAAGGCTTTTTGAGGGAGAGGAGTTTTGCCCCCCATTACCGCCAGCTCACAAGAAAAAGCGGTGAGCATCGCTAGGATGCTGATTGGGATACTTGAAGAAACTGGGAAAGGAGAGTTGAGTATATGAGTTTTGTTGAAGTTGCATCCGTGGATGACGTTCCCGTCAGTACGACAAGGCATGTTGAGGTAAAAGGAATTGTGATTGCCCTTGCAAACGTCAATGGGACGATCTATGCGGTAAGCGACCGGTGCGGCCACCAGAACGCCCCGCTCTCGAAGGGGACGCTGTACGAGAACATCATCACCTGCCCGCTCCATCACGCGCAGTTCGATGTCACCACAGGAAAGATGATCTCCGGAATGGTTGAACTATCGCTGCCCGGGATGGATCAAGCGCCAAAAGAGTTTCAGGACGCACTTATGGCGATTGGCGAGATGACGTCCCATATCAGGACCCATAATCTTCGGTCATTTCCGGGGAGGGTCGACGGGAAACGCATTTTTGTAAAGGTATGACGGATCATCATGTGGGAAATGTTGCACCCCCAAGACAGGGACAAACAGAGAAGATGAACGATTCCACAAAGAATGTGATGTATTTCACGGAGAAGGAGGAGGAGTTTGCGAACCTCCTTATCGAGATTGGTACAAAGAGAAATGTAGCTAAAGTGCTTGTTTTTCTTGCCAACATTCCAGAAGCAACGTCGCGTGAAATCGAGCGCGGCACGGATCTCCGCCAACCTGAGGTCAGTATTGCAATGGGATACCTGATGGAGCAGGGCTGGGATGCTGATCAGGCGGAAGAGGAGTGTGTAAGCACCCGGGACGTCTTCACGTGGATGCGTCTGGCAACCTCCAGATCTGTCAGGGGATTTCGATTGGCAATGCCTGGGAGCGGGCCGGGGCAGCCGATGGCGCCGTAGCATCGCGACAAGCCAGGGGCGTCATTGTCTCAACAGGGCAACCAGTAAACAGCGAGGTGATGAGATGCGAGCCGGAGTGCAGTGAGTGCGAACGAACGAAAACGAGGTCGAGTGAACATGACAAAACGTCATCCATTCCCCGTCACGTTCATCGTGAGGTTGAACCGTTTCGCTCCTTGTATGTCGCATCCGGAGACCGAAAAGATCCCGTCGATGGTTTCCGTACCCGGGCTTGTTGCAAGGTAACGCCAGCGGTAATATCCGTTACCCAGGAAATCGAAATAAGAAGTATTGGTTCCTTCGGGAATTTTGTAGAATGGACCCGCGTTCAAAAGGGTCATTCCTGACCCCTCTGCCGGCATGATCCAGCGGTAGGCAAGCCCCGGGATTGTACTGAGGGTAATCTCGACGATATCACCGGTTTTAAGTGAAATTGTCCTCCCGGAATCGCTCTCGTTTAAGGAAAACCGGACACCTCCGGGCAGCGGCTGATCGATCGGGACCAACATGTCTGCACGTGGAGGCTCAACGTAGTTCACGTACTTCGGGACACAGCGCGGGGCCGAGCCTTCCGGGGGGATGAAATCGAAATAGGAATCGGGGATGTCGGTATTGACCGCGATCGATTCGTACTGAATTTCATTATTCGGCCGTTCCAGGACCCCGCAAACCTTCGGCGTTCCAAAACCGGGTGGAGTAGTGGGTATCGGAGAAGAACCGCAGCCATAGTACGTCATAACATTCCATGCCAGACCGGTCGATGGTTCAACCCATGCACGGATACGGGAGCTGATGTACGGCGTGTACCTGTCGGAATACGGTTCGGTCACCATCTCGATCTGGTACCGTGCCGTCCCGTGGCTGGTGTCCCGCCCGGTGATCGTGAAGTTCCGGTCCGCGACGATCCGCAGGACTATCGCCTGGTAATCGTACTCCCGGGAGAGTTTCATGCCGGAGGAGAGGTCGTAGGTCCGTGTTTCCGCGTCATACCATGCAGTCCTGGTGCCGTCTGTTGTCGCAAATGATCCCGGAACACGCGAGCTTGAATAAGTTTGCTCCATCCGGGCAAAGGATGGCGCCTTATAGTCATAACGGATTCGTTCCGAGAAAGGGTTCTCCACCTTCCCCGAAGAGACGCTGTATTCCGACCGGTAGTCCCTGATCGCGTCCGCGTGTAAAATGTATTGATCAGCGAGCCCTGCAGCAGTCAGATTTTCTTCCTGCGGGGCCGCATTGAGGCATCCGGGGCAAATGGCGATGACAAACAGAACGAACAGGACTGCTGCGGACAAGATTATCCGGTCTTTCCCCATACAATTCCATTAGGAAATGCAGAGATAAGGGTATCCTTCCGGAACATGACCCGATTTTCCCGACCATTTTCCGGGTTTTCCTGTTTTTATCCCCTCCCCGGAAAAACGACCTTCATATTCGCGTTCCGGCAACCTTGACAAAAGATGATGGGGGATACAGGTATCCCGATAACATTAAAAAAATTTTGATCCCTAATGCCGCTTCCAAAGCACAATCCCTACTATAACCAGAGCGCCTGCTCCGATTGGGGCATACTGAAGCGGAGAATGCTGGGTCTGATTCGGAACGGGAGTTGTGGTGATGGGTTGTGACTGAGGCACTGAAGTACCCATATCATCAACAATGAAGGGAATCACGGTAAAGGTATCATCACCATTGTTGGGGTCACTGAGTGCAGCAACGAGGGCGTCAGCCGTATCGCTGCCCTGCAGGCTTCCCGGGCCGGAGATCCTGAAGATATTCGTACCGTTGTTCAGTTTCAGGCTACGGACGTAATCCCCGCTGACATCAATGTCGAACTGGTTGTTCTGCATCGAATGCTGGACGATGAGATAACATTGTCCTTTTGGAAGTTTTTCCAAGAGTTGCGTATCACCATTGAAAGTAAATGATGCATCAGGATTTACCGGGGTGGTTGTATTAAACACGTAGTTATCGCCAATAATCCATATCTGGACGGCAGGTGGATCTCCTTCCGCAGTTCCCTTAACCGTGAAAGACTGTCCTTTTGAAACCGCTGATGGAACGAGCTCTGCGGTTATGAAGGGTTTTTTGAGTATTATGCCGACATTGGCGGAACTTACGCCGTTCAACTGATCTTTTGCTTTTGGCTGGCTCACTGCATAAACCATATAGGATCCGGCATCGACATTCAGATTATGCGTATAATAGACATATTCCCATGACTTATCCGCCTTTGTTTTTACTATGTCGAATGAACCGGAATTCCCGCTGACTACTTCCTGCCGGGGCGAGGTAAGTTTTCCCCCGCCATTGGGGACGCCGGGTCCGGTCATGAAGGTGCCGGGTCCGGTTATGAAGAGGTACGTGGAATCTGAATCGTAATTATGACCACTGAAAACCACTTTTTCTCCTTGGTAATATGACCGGACTCCGCTTGCGGCAATGGTCACTCCCTCTTCTGCGGCTGCACCGAATACCGGTCCTGCACCAGTGACCCGGAACGGGACCAGGGTATACATGTCACTGGTAAGCGTGTGATCGTCTGCCTCCTGATCGCTGATTGCGGCCATGAGTGCGTCTGCCGCATCGCTGCCCTGCAGGCTTCCCGGGCCGGTGATCCTGAAGATATTCGTGCTGTTGTTCAGTTTCAGGTTGCGGACATAATCCCCGCTGACAACGAAGTCGAACTGATTGTCTGCCATAGGGTGCTGGACGATGAGATAACATTGTCCTTTTGGAAGTTTTCCTGATAGTTGCGTATCGCCAGTAAAAGTAAATGATGCATCAGGATTTACCGAAGTTGTTGTATTAAACACGTAGTTATCGCCAATAATCCATATCTGGACGGCAGGTGGTATTCCTTCTGCAATTCCTTTGACCGTGAAAGGCTGTCCTTTTGAAACAGGCGATGGAGAGATATCTGCGGTTATGAAGGGTTTTTTGAGGATTATACTGGTCGTACCATAGGTTGTTACATCGTTGAACTTGTCTTTTGTTTTTGCCTGGCTCACTGCATAAAAAGTATATGTCCCGGCACCCAGCTCACCATTAGACGTATACCAGGTATATTCCCACGTTTTATCCGGTTTTGTTTTCACTGAGGTGAATGTACCGGGATCTCCACTGACCGGAGTCTGATGCGGTGAATACAGTTTTCCACCACCATTCGGAAGGTTGGGCCCGATTATGAAGAGGTACGTGGAATCTGAATCACTATTCACCCCGGAAAAAACTACTTTCTCTCCCATATAATAGGACTGATCCCCTATCGCGGTAATTGTAACCACGCCTTTTTCGGCAATGGTCACTCCCGTGTCTGCAGAAACGGGAGATATCATCAGGGCTGCTGCACCTGCTGTGATAAGCAGCAGGATTATCTTCCAGGACCCGGACGGGTTGTTGCTGGCTGGTTTGGACATATGTAAACATATGGATATTTACAATATAAATGTTATTCTGATCTGCTGTTTTATGCGGTAACTTTCTTACCGGGGCTGATGGGTTCGCAGGTATTTGCCGACACTTTTTTTATACGGGATATCACCGGTGAAGGACAGGGATTAAAAAAAAGTTATGCGGGGAGTTCTGTTTCAACGGGTCCGGGCATTTGCCCGCTCTTTGCAGAGAGGTAAAGATCCCGCGCAGCGATCCCTCCNNGCAATCCACGTGCCGGGGGGATGGAAAATGACCGTCTCGTATGGATCTACTATCCCGGATGCAGCCTGGATGAGCAGGTACGTAAGGAACACACCGGATACGATAACCCCAAGGAAGAGGGCGCAGGCAGCTACTTCGGCCCAGGTCTTTTTCATCATGACAAACGATCCCACGACTGCCTCACTGAGGGTCTTTTGCCCGAGTACGATAAAGGGCACGACAAACGGGGTCAGGACGAACAGGAGCAGGGTGATCGCCGAAAATTGCAGGGTCTCCAGGAACCCGAATGGATATATCAATAACAGCAGCGATCGTCCTCCATAGCCCGGAATCTCGGTTAACATGTTCCAGTCGAGTGTCCAGTTGAAGGGGAACTGGGTGATCGTGCTGATAAAAAAACCGTCCCCGATGGTATAGAGGAACCCGAGCTCATGCGGGAACCAGATAATGGCAAAATAAACATAAATCCTCTCAAGCAGCATGCCTGCGAGTGCCAGAACAAGAGACCATAAGAAGATGGCTTTTTTGTATTTTTTTGCTCCTGCAAGCCCCTTAAAGAACGAGGCAGAACCTTCTTTTTTTGACGAGATGCTCAAAACAAGGCCCGCCAGTAAGAACACCAGGCAGAACAGTGTGGCAAAGCCGAGTAAAAAGTCCATGCCATAACTTACGATTATATCAGGTTGCATGATCCGGCCGATGTAGCGAAGTGCCGCCTGGCCGATGGTGTTTCCCGCCAGCACAAGCCCGGCAAGGAGCGCAAACCAGAGGAGCTGCCGGTTCCGCGCCAGCGTCTTCGTGCCTGACAGGGCGGCCCCGATTCCCCGCCGGATCGTTTTCGATCCGCCGGCACCGCCATCCGGGCTGCCCTCAAAGGATGGTTCAGGCAGGTTAACAATACC
>PLLR01000011.1:0-2810 GCA_003141335.1 Methanoregula sp.
TATCACAAACTGCTGCGGGGGAAGAAAATGACCGGGGACTGCACCCGGTCCAGCCGGGCCAGGTAAATCTCCCCGGTGTGGTTCTTCGTTTTTTGGCTCTGTTGAAATCCTGGAGAGAAACAAGCAGTCGCTCTTTTGGGTTCTTTGCACATCGTGCTTCCGCCCCCGCCGCTCGGGCATCCCCCATAGTGCGATAATCCTTGATAAGGTTGAAAATAATACTCCGAAAAAAGAGGGGGTTACTCTCATAGCTGTCGCAGAGAATAAGCGAACAACGGGGAAAAAAGGATTTCCCATGAAAATCATGATAATCAGATATAATGAGAGAAGGTTCGTCGTTTACCATTGCGATGAACGCCGCCGCCCCCGACGGGGCGCCCCCGCGGCGGTTTAAGTGACTAAAAAAATGCTGAAACCTCCTTGCCCCGCCGTGCCTCGGAGAGGCCTTGAGGCGGGGGACACTCGTAACTAATCGACTTTCATGATTCGGGTGTGAACTCTCGTTCGTGTGCGTTTCAACAGAGCCGTAGTTCCACCAAATAATTATCATGTCCCCCATGTTATCCGGAACCATGGCCTGGAATACTTCTGGTTTGTTATTCATTCTCCTGCTTGTCCTGGCTGGTTTAATTATGGTGAGCGGGTGCACTGCAGGTAATCCCCCTGTCGTGACCATTTCACCCACCCCTGCTTCCCCAACAACCCTTGTTGGCTCTCCTGTAGTGACAACGGCTCCCCCTCCCGCACAGAGCTGCACGACTGATGATGACTGTGTACCTGCCGGATGCTGTCATCCCATGAACTGTATCAATAAAGCCGAAAAAGGGGTGTGCAATGTAATGTGTACGATGAGCTGCGAAGGACCGATCGATTGCGGGGCCGGCCACTGCGGGTGTGTGAACGGGAAATGCGGTGTGGTTGCATCGACGTCATCAAAGTAATTCTGGTGACACACCTGCATTGCTCACACAGGTTCCCGTGAAACCTTTATCAGCGATGAATGTGACGACTGTACATGGTCTTATCTGCATGGATTACGTTTCCCATGATCATGACTGCAGGGAGCATCCTGTTCCTCTGCCTCATCGGCACTGCGACCCTCGGGTTTATGATCATGAAAGGAAAAGGCAACGTACCGCTTCCCTGGCATATCAACCTCGCACGGCTGACTATTGTGGTGGCGGTCCTCCACGGCATTCTTGCCATGGCGTGGTTCTTTGGATGGTAGGAAAATCGTTTCATGCGTTTGTCGGAGGGTATGTTCCATGAAAATTGTTGTGCCGGTTAGTGTGCTGGTGATCGCCCTTGTTTTTCTCTCCGGGTGCACCGGCAACCCTGCAGTACGGGATCGTTCGGAAGGAGCACTTCATACTCATTATGAGTATACGGACGGGTGGTCACCGGGACAGGGCTGTTATGAACGGGTGACCGGGTTTGTCTCCAATACGGGGGATGTGCCGGTTGATGCCGTGCGTTTAACGTTCAATCTCGTGAATACCGGCACTGGAACGATCCGGGACTCCCGGTCCGTTTTTATTGGTCCTGTCGGGCCGGGTACTATTACAAGATACGAGACGGTTCTTGACGGTGAATGCACGCAGGAGTACCGGGTGGATTTTATGGATGAGAAATAATTTTATTGTGCAGGGAAACAGCATAGTATCCCATGTATACAAGTACGATAATCCATTGATACCGTGCAAAATCCCCCCGGGAGGTAACCTATGTCAGAAAAAAAACCGAAACAATCCACACAATTTGTCATAATCTTTACCCTGGTGCTCATGGTAACCACACTCCTCATCACCGCAGGATGCCTTGCACCCGCTTCAAAAAATACTTCAGCTACGGTCCCATCAACATGTTCCGTTGATACCGGTGTCTGCCCGGTCGTACTTCCGGGTTCTGTCAGGATTGACGCATCACCGCAGATGTACTCACCAACTATGTCCTCGACGATCGGCATTGGGCTTACACCGAACGTCACCGGGTTCAACCCGGCGGATGCAGAGTTTGAATGGAACGCAACCTACGGGTATTTTTCAGACTGGAGCGCCCCGGATTACACCATCAGCAGGCTTTCACAACCCGTTGTCAACCACGGGGAAAAGATCTTCTGGTCGTTTACTGAAGTGCCGGCATCTCCCCTTGTTCCGGTTATTATTACCGTTATTGCACGGGATGTCCAGTCCCAAAAAGTACTCGCAGGTTCCCGCATGACTCTTGGCTGGAAAGGCAATTTGACGGTTGTTGTAGAAAAAATTGAGTGATCCCGTACTTCCCGTACTCTGTGGTTGTATCCAGTGAATCACGACATTTCTTTTTTTAAATTTTCCTTAATCTTCCGGGTCCTGCTTTTTATTCCCNNNNAACCGTCTCTTCCACCCCCCGAACTATGCATCACCTGCCAGTGTCCCGATAATCAGGACAATTATAACCGGAGTATCAGGGAACATGGTCAGCAACCAGCTGACCATGGTGAGCAGGCAAAAGGACAGCTGGTGTTTTTACAATGAAACGATCAATGTCTTCTGTAACGTATAAGAACATCCAAACAACCGTATTTGTAGTGCTGGAAAACAGGAGAGGGGAATGAAAAGGATATCGGGACATAACCTGATCATGGTGTGCTGTACAGTCATCCTGGTGGGGTGGTGCATATTCCCGGTGACTGCAGCCGTGTGTGACGGACCGCCAAACAGCCAGTCATTTATCCTGTTCAGTGGCGGGTGTGACCGCTCCTCACTGGGTTTACCCTGTACCCAGGGATTCATATTCCCTGCACAACCCTCCCCCGGTGGAGATTTTCC
>PLLR01000011.1:2932-5684 GCA_003141335.1 Methanoregula sp.
GGAGGGACGTCCCCGGTACGGGATCCAAAGCACACCTACATGACGCCGGGGATCTATACGGTGTCCCTTGAGGCACGTGATTCATGTACGGGGACAGTGAACCGTGCAGACAAACTCAGTTATGTCACGGTTACTGCCACGGCAGGAACACTGGTCATCTCCTCAACTCCCGGAGGTGCAAATGTATTTATTGATAATGTAATGAAAGGAATAACCCCGGTGACCCTGACGGATACTGCGATCGGCAGTCACCTGCTCCTGATGAGAAAGGTGGGTTATGATGATTACACCCGGAATATCATTATTGAACCCGCAACTCCGGCAACTATTGGTGCAACCCTTACAAAAAGTGTCCCGGAACCAACAACTCTGCCAACTTCTTCCTATGGATCCATTGCCGTCACCTCGTACCCCCCGGGAGCGGCGGTGTTCCTTGATAGCACGCAGAGAGGCATAGCACCGGCCATTTTCTATGAGGTACTACCCGGCAACCACCAGGTCACCCTCTCGCTCAAGGGATATGATGACTGGAGCCACATCATATCGGTCGGATCAGGACAAATGGCTGCGATCAATGCCGAACTGGATGCAACAAAAGAGATCACGGGCTCGCTCGCGGTAATTACCGATCCTTCGGGTGCGGAGATTTATATCGATGGTAATTTCAAAGGGGTGAGCCCGGTAACCATCCCAGGACTTTCCGCCGGGACGCACACGGTTTTGTTGACAATGCAGGAGTATGCGAATACTACAACCAACATTTCCGTCACTGCCGGGCAGACACAGAAGTATACTACGGGATTGCAGAAGGTGTACAAGCCATCTGCGACCGACCTGCTCCTGGCGGCGGGTGCGATTGTGTTGATAGCGGTAATCGCCCTGGCAGTCATGTTCAGGAAGGCCCCAAAAACGAGATAACATAGTGGATAATCCGGATTTCGTGGTCCGGAAATTTACTGCCACGGAGATCGTGTATCGCAAAAAGAACCTGATGAGTGAAGAAACCTGCCAGGAGGTAATCCCCATTTTTATCTCCCGATTGCGGTTACATGGGAGAAAGGATATTTTCTGCCCTGATGGTTTTTGGGGCGGTGCGACGGATGGCAAGGGAATTACCGTCTGCAGGTTTAACCTGGATGGTGATCAATTGCGTGGGTACGATGGGTGCTTTGGGATTGACACGAATGACGAACTGCTCTCCCTGCTCAAGCAGGTTATTGGGACCTCCCGCCTCGTTTACCACGCGGACGATGCTCCAGCAACCTTGCGGGGGCTCTCCCCAATAGCCATCCACCGGCAGGATGGTTTCAGTCCGGACCACATCTGAATAGACGATGCCAAGGTGTTCCATGTCAATGGATTTGCTGAGGTTACTCAGGCTGACCGTGAACGTGATCGTGTCGATTATGCCACCTTGTGTACCCTGCCCGATTACTTCACCGGAACTCTGCAGGATCTGGGCGGGCGGGTGCTGGGTGACGCCAGGGATTGGCAGGGTACTCATGGTCGGCAAAGGCGGGCTATCCGTACTGGTATCGATGCAGCCTGCTGCAAGGATGAGGAGGAGAATTATGGAGATCACATGAACAGGATACCACGCAGCCATGCCGGAATTCCTTTATTATATGGTTGGAGACAGCGTGTGTCAGGGAACTAGAAAAACAATTGGGTCATGGATATGATCGGCACTATTTCCCGCACCCCGTTTATTCCCTTCTTCCGGTAAACACGACAAACTGCCGGTTCTTGTACACTACATCGATGCTGGTAAACCCGCAGTCCTGCATCCACGCAAGCTGCACCGGGAGTTTCTCGTTCCTGTCAAACGTGTCCCGCCGGTACAGCACCTGTTTCTTATCCTCTGGTGGAAGCGGGCATGGCTCCAGAAACTCGTCCCAGTATGCCATGTAGCGCCGGTTGATCGCCGGTGTCTCACCCAGCACCTGGTCGGCATTCACGAAAATACCGCCGGGATGTAATGCATCAAAGATCTTTTTGTACAGCCGGCGCTTGTCATCCTGCTCAAGGTGGTGGATGGAGAGCGCTGAACAGATCAGGTCGTAGCGTCCGGCAAAATCCACGCTGCTGTAATCGCCGGTAATATACTGCACCTCTTTCCTGCCGGCGAACCGTTCCTTTGCCATGCCGAGCATTGATTCTGAAAGGTCGACCAGGGTCAAAGAGGCGTCAGGGTATTTGCGGATGATAAGTGCCGAAAGGAGTCCGGTTCCTGCGCCGATGTCAAGGATTGCCGGACGGGAGTTTGTGCATTCAGCTGCCCATACTGCTGCGCTGTAATAGTCATCCATTTCCGGAATGATCCACCTGCGCTGCGCATCATACCGGGACGCGATCTCATCGAATGCTTTTTTTATCTGCTCCATGGAGAGTTCACCCTGTCAGATCTGGATTTGTGAGGGAAAAGTAATCAACCCGGCTGGTATAACAGTGCCCCAGGAAACTCACTACCATGGTTTCCCCAGGAGACCTCCAGGCAGATCCCGCAAATTTTCAATTCAAGGTTCACCGTTACGTTTTCAGTACAATCGTATGGAGGGGATACAGCACCATTTCGTATCCACATATATGAGCCGGGTTCTGGTAAAACCAGCTGGTTTACAAATCGCTTATAAACTCATGTAATAACAATTGGTGCTTTATATATCGTCCGCTCCAGTGGAAGAGAAGGGGTATAAAAGCATTATGAATTTGCCGGATCAGGAAAATAATCATAATATTTTTATGAAATCCC
>PLLR01000085.1 GCA_003141335.1 Methanoregula sp.
CGCCAGTCGCTGCGCATCTTCGACGCATCGACATTGCCAGCCTTATAGACCGGTAATTCATACACCCCCTCCTTTTTTGCCGCTTTTCCCGATAATACCGGATCCGGCAGAAGTGCCCGGACTTCCGGAGATGTCGGCTGGCGATCTTTGAGCACCGGCACAAGATGCTCGATATACCAGTCGCGGTGCCAGTTGAGCAGAAACCGGTACGCCCCGAGCAGGAACGAACCGGAACCGCAGGCAGGATCAAGAATCGTCAGCTTCGCAACATCGCGGGGGGTCTTGCCCTTCACTAATTCCCCGACGGTCTTTATCACTATATAGTCCACGATATACGCTGGCATGTAGAAAACCCCGCCAGCATTGCGTACTTCCGGCTTGTCCTCCACATCAGCACGGTGGGCAGCGGTGAGCCTGATCACTTTGCCGAGGAACTGCTCGTACACCTGCCCGAGAATCTCGGCGGGAATAACTGAAAATTCATAGGGGCTCTCCGGGTAATAGAGCCGGTGAATAATATTTTTCAGGACAGTATCGTCGATGGTTAATGATGGGGTGAGTGTATCCGGCATTTCATCACGCCCGGCTTCTTCAACAAAATGGAAGAGCCCGGAATTATATTTGTCATCTGCAATCCGGAACAGGTCGCAGAGACGGGAATACACTCCCTCGTCATAGGAGAGTGCATGGAGGGTTTCGTATTTCTCAATCCCCCGGTCTTCGCAAATCCGTAAAAAGATAATCCGGTCGATAATCAGCTGGACCGCAGTGTTGACATCTTCCTGTGTTAGTGCAAGATTGCGCAAGGCGATGTTCCGGGCAAGCAGCAACCGCCAGTTCTCAATATCCTCAAGAAATTTTTCATCAACACCCGCAGTGCCGTGTTTTTCACCATTTGTCGCTACGTATTTGTCATACGATCCTTTCTGGATTCCTTCCGGGGAAAAGACCGCTGCAATCCGATCCCATCGTTTCTCATATTCAGAATAAGGGAAAAATGCAATCCGGGCAGTCGAGACAGTATCCTCTTTCCGTATAGGCACATTACAGTCATAAACCGCAAACTCCTCAAAATTCGTCAGGATAGACAGTTTCAGCCCGGCGTTCCAGGCATATCGGCGTAGTTGCAACGCCGATGTAAGATCATCCTTGATCGGAACCGCTGGCTTTTTTGCCTCGCATATGAATTTTCGTGCCCCGCCAACCCGGAACGAATAATCGATGAATTTCGTCTGTCCCCGGATCCGGAAAGGATCTTCATGGGCGACTTCCTTATAGGCTTCCGACCATCCTTTATTATTGTCCACGTCCCAACCGAGCGCACGGAAAAATGGATCGAGAAACTCACGCCGGAGTTCCGTCTCGTTCTTCTGTCCTTTGTAATAGACAGGACGGTTATACTCATACCGTTCGACGAGATCGTGAATTACCTGCGGTGCCGGCATTAGGCTAATCGCCTCACGTATGATAGATAGGCGGGCAGTTCAGCATGTATCTTTCCATTTTTCCTGCTTTGTTGCGGTTATTGAAATCATCTCAATGTGACAGTACCTATCTAAAAATTTTGACACGGGAATATCCTGACCAGTGTTGTCAAACAAAGTAAGACACTGTTATACATTTGTGTACCCATTTTATTGTAACAATCTGGGGGAGGAGTTAACATTTCAATGCAATGCGACGAGCCGGTCACCCAGCTCCATGTAAAACCGAAGATGACCGTGAATGAACTGGTCACTGCGATGGGAAAGGCCGGTGCGTACAATGGCGGGGCACTGTCAAAAGCGGCAACCATTTATGAACAGATGCTGCGTGATCCCGAGACAACAAAATTCTTCGGGCTTGCCGGCGCGATGGTGCCGGCCGGCATGGGCGGGATCGTTTCTGATCTCATGAAAGCCGGGCATATCGATGTGCTTGTATCGACCGGCGCAAATCTTACCCACGATATAATCGAGGCGATAGGGTGCAGGCATTATCACGGTACCGCGTTCTGCAACGATGTCGAACTTCGTCATGATGAGATCAACCGTATTTACGATGTGTATCTCCCCAACAAAGCATTTGAGCATTTCGAGGAATTCATGCAGAACGTGTTCGGCAAGCTCGAACCCGGCAGCACCATCTCCATCTCCGGGCTTCTCAATCACATCGGGAAAAACCTGAAATCCGGCATCCTCCATACCGCCGCGAAAAAAAATATCCCCGTTTACTGCCCTGCGGTGCAGGACTCGATGGTCGGTCTCCAGTACTGGCTTTTTTCCCAGACAAATAAAGTGACCGTTGATGCATTTGCCGATATGCCGGCCCTCATGGACACATGCTTCACGACAAAAAAAGCCGGAGCACTCCTGGTTGGCGGCGGTGTGCCGAAAAACTTCATCCTCCAGAGCATGCTTATGACTCCCAACGGTTTTGACTATGCAGTGCAGCTTACCGGGGACCGCCCGGATCTCGGGGGGCTCTCCGGTGCAACGCTTGATGAAGCCCGCTCATGGGGGAAGATCACCGAAGAAGCACTGGCAGTGACCGTGTATGGCGATGCGACAATCACTCTCCCCATCCTTGTTGCCGCAGTTATGGAGCGGATGCACCATGACTGAACTGATTCTCGCGCTCGATGTAACCGTAAAGAAGAAGGCACTCGCCATTGCCCATGAATGCGCTCCTCATCTTGATGCCATAAAAGTCGGTTACCCGCTTATACTCTCCTGCGGGCTTTCTGTTGCACAGGAGCTTGAGGCAGAAGATCTCCCGCTTATCGCCGACTTCAAAGTAGCCGACATCCCGAACACGAACCGGCTCATCGCGGAGCAGGTATTTGATGCCGGGTTCTCATCCATTATCTGCCACGGGTTCACCGGAAAAGATGCCGTGCAGGCATGTGTCGACACCGCATCTGATTACGGGGGTGCGTGTTTCGTGGTCGCTGAGATGAGCCACCCGGGCGCAACCGGTTTTTTCCATGGCGGGACGGCAGAGAAGATCGCGGCGCTTGCCATGGAGTGCGGAGCCGATGGGATCATCGCCCCGGCTACCCGTCCGGAGCGGGTGAAGGTCCTGCGCGGCATCGTTGGCAGCCGGAAGATCCTCTCTCCCGGAGTCGGCGCCCAGGGGGGAGATGCTGATGAGGTCGCGAGAATGGTTGACGGCATTATAGTCGGGAGAGCAATCTATGAGGCAGATAACCCGGGCACCGCTGCCGAGAGGTTTGCGCGTATCTGTCAGGTGTGACAATATATAAATAAACTCCATTCTGCAACCAGATCCGCTGCTGCGTTGTTTATTATCCAGATACAGCGAGTTCATTGAACTATCAGGGTCTAAAAATTTATTAAGGACTTGTGCGATGTTATAGTATGGATTGGTCGGCAGAACAACGGGCATTGGCTCAAAAATATAAGAGCCTGGACGATATTCCGGAGAAGGAGCACAAATACAAGTGCCACACATGCCACCTCATCGTTGATGAGAAGCCATGTCCCAACTGTAGCGAGACGCACCTTGAAGTCATGTGCCCGCTCGATCACTGCCACTGCAACCATGAGATTATTTCCGGGATCGATTACTGTCCGCTGTGCGGCAAACCCGTCTGCCCTGAATGCGGCTCCCACGATGTCACCCAGATCAGCAGGGTAACCGGTTACCTGCAGGATGTCTCTGGCTGGAACGCCGGGAAACAGCAGGAACTCAAAGACCGGAAACGCTATTCGATCGCATGAGATATTATTTCGATACCAATACTCTTTTTATCCGCGGGGGGGCATTCCGCGCTGCAAGCACCGGGATCAAAGGGGGCATCCGATCGGTCTGATCGAGATCCCTGCACGATCCCCCATGGCTGAATCCAACAGTGTTTTTCACGGGGCGTTAAGATCCGCCCCTTGCCTGATAATCTATAAACACCTTGCCGCCCAGATTGTTCATTGATAAGGAGAGAACAGCAATCTATGTCATCACCCATGCCAATCCGACAGGAGATCCGTCCTGCCGTTCTCAATGACATCATCAGCCGCATTGTAGAAGTTGCCGGCCCGGAACAGATCATTCTCTTTGGTTCAGGGGCACGGGGAACCATGGGTGGGGACAGTGATCTCGATCTGCTGGTTGTCAAACGCGGGAGATACAATCCCCGCAAAGTCACCAGTTCGATTTACCTGAGGATGCGAGGGATCATGCAGGCAATGGACATTGTTCTGGTTACCCCGGCTCAGGTTGCAAAGTACCGTAACTGCCCGTGGAGTGTCATCTACCCGGCGCTCCAGGATGGGATGGTGATCTATGACAGGGACACGGTCACCTGACAACCCGAAGGAGTGGCTCAGCCGTGCGAAGAGTTCCCTTGCTCTTGCCCGGGCAGTTACCCCGGAAATATTCTATGAAGATGGTTGCTTCCAGGCACAGCAGGCTGCAGAAAAAGCCATCAAGGCTGTGTTCGTCAGACAGGGAATGCGCCATCCTTACACCCATGACATCAACGCGCTGCTCTCGGTCATTGCAGATGCCCGTATTACCATACCAGAACCGGTGTGGGCAGCAGTCGCACTAACCACGTACGCATCCGCTGCACGGTATCCGGGATCTGGTTCACCAGTGACAAAAGAAGAATATCGTGAGGCACTCACGCTGGCAAACGCCGTGATTCAATGGGCAGAAAGCCTGATATGAAAAGCACCTGGTGATTTTTATGCGCTATTATTTCGATACCAATACTCTTTTTATCCGCGGGGCATTCCGCGCTGCAAGCACCGGGATCAAAGGGGGAATCCGATCGGTCTCAACACTCATAAACCATACGGTTGCATCTGGATGGAGCCATGAGGATCCGCAAAAAGAACTGGAATTCATTGCAGCCGGTGAAGGTATTGATCGGGATTTTTTTGGGCTGCTGACCGCAGTCTCCGTCCAGCAATGCTGCATTCTCCAGTATGATTATGTAACCGTATTCATCACTGCAGGAGTCCGGTGTGAACCCCCGCCAAATGCCGGCACTATCAACATCATCGCCTGCAGCAGCGAGGGCATGGAGGACGCGGCGCTGCTCGAAACCATCATGGTCGCCAGTGAGGCAAAAGCCGAGGCATTGCAGGCAATGGATCTCCCACTGACAGGTACTCCCACTGATGCCGTGATTGCCGGATGTGAGGGCAGCATAAAACACCGGTATGCCGGGCGACTCACCGATACCGGGCTGCGTGTGCGCGAGGCTGTACTTCACGGGTTACCGGAAGCACTCAAACGCCACGACGCAGCAGGGCCATCCGATGCTCCCTCGTTTTTCATCTTCAGCCGGTTCAAGGGAGAGCACTGGGTGGAATGGATGCCCCATGATTGCCCTTACTTCCCCTGCCACTTTCCTGGTCAGCGATGCGATTTCTGCTACTGCCCGTTCTACCCGTGCGGTGATGAGAATCTCGGGCAGTGGGTGGAGAGTTCCAAGGGTGGAAAGGTATGGAACTGTGCCCGTTGCACACTCCTGCACGAACCCGGAATTGCAGATCACTTAAAAAAATTCCCGGGGGCTTCACGGGAAGAACTGCTGCGGTTGCAGGATGTAAAAAAGAGATAAAAAATTTACTCTTTTATCCCAAGTGCGGGAAGGAGCTCAGACAGCGGGATGCCGTGTGCTTCGGCAGCCTCGCGGATCGTCTCACCGCGGGCGATTGCGCATCCGACACAGCCCATACCGAACTTGAAGAGTGCCTCGGTCGCCTCTGGTTTTGCTTTTAAAAGATCATAGATCGTACTGTCAGCGGTAATTTCAGACATAGTATTACTTAGTCTGTGTGGTGACCAATAAACTTCACCATCGCGGTGGTTCACTTTCACCATGCATACTTCGTAATATATAGGCATGATCAGAACCGATGAGTACCTGGAGATGTACGAATATGGATTTTTCCGAAACAGCAGACAGAATCTCCCGTAAGTTCCAAAAGAGCGGACAGACCATTGATCCCAAAAAGATCGAGGGGAAACTCCGCAGGCTAATCGAGGAGTTCGGCGTCCAGCCGTCTGAAGCAGAGCGCAGCGTGACCAATGACCTCGCAAAAGAGTTCAACATCCCTCAAATGGGAACTGGTGGCGGGGGAGGAAAGGGCGGGGGTGCAACAGAGCCAAAGAAGATCGCGGATGTGTCACCCGAGGAATGGGTAACCATCGAGGGCAAGGTTGTCGCACTCTCGGCACCCGGATCACCTGCCATCGCCCAGAGCGGTATCATCGCTGATGATTCCGGCGGTATACGGTTCGTAGCATGGGCAAAATCAAATGCACCTGCGATGACCGTGGGCTTATGGTACCATATAGAGTCAGCGGTAGTGGACGAGTTCAAGGGCATTGCCAGTTTGAAGATCCATTCCGGTACCACCGTAAAAGAGAGCGGGACCGATGGGGTACTCATCCCAAGTACGGTGCCGATTGTTAATCTTCATACGGGTGTGGGCAGTGTTCGTGCCAAGGTGATCCAGGAATGGGATGCTTCCCATGAGAGGATGCTCCAGTCCGGGATTTTGGGTGACGAGACCGGTACGATCAAATTTGTGATCTGGAAGGAGGCAGGTAAGGAAAAACTCGCGGTGGGTTCTGTTTACAATATCTTCTACACCCTGGTAGATGAGTACAATGGCAGGCTCTCGCTCAACTTAACCACCGCAACGATCATGCAGGATGATGGTGATATTCTGGTGAGCGGGGGGAATGTAGCAGTCCGGGGGGCACTCGTGCATATCGCACCCGGCTCCGGGATTATCAAGCGATGTCCGGTTGAGGGATGTAACCGTGCCCTCTCACGCCAGAACTATTGCCCTGTCCATGAGATCCAGCCCAAATTCATCTATGATCTACGGATCAAGGGGTGGCTTGATGATGGTGAAAAGACGCATAACATCCTGCTCCAGCGCGATGTGGTCGAGTCCCTAACCGGGATCACACTCGATGCCGCAAAAGAGATCGCCGAGAACAACCCGCTTGGCATGGACGAAGTGTTCCTCCAGATGAGGGACCGGGTGCTCGGCCGCTATATCACCTGTCACGGGCGCGAGATTGATAACCGCCTGCTGGTCAATACCTGCGAGCGCCTTACCTTTGAGAGCAGCGAACATGCTGCACTGCTGAACCGGGCCGGGGGTGCACCATGAGCACCAATGCCCGGGAAATAGGGCGCAAGGAGGGATCGTTCGAACGCGAACCGGCGCGGCGGGTTTTTGCCAGTGAGCTGCGCGAGTGCCGTTACGATTTTAAGGAGGGCACAGATGAGAAGAGCCCGACGTTTGTTCTCCTGCCAACCGGAGAGCGCTGTAACCGCGTATTTATTGTGGGTACCCTGACTGAGAAGCAGCGCCAGGGGGACCAGAACATCTTCTATCGCGGCCGGGTGGTAGACCCCACCGGGACCTTCTTTATTATGGCGGGCAGTTACCAGCCGGAGGCGATGCAGCAGCTCGCCAAGATCGAAGTTCCGGCATTTGTTGCTGTCGTCGGCAAGCCGGGCCTGTACAGGAAGGACGAAGCCAGCACCCCCATGGTTTCCGTCCGCGTGGAATCGATCAATGTTGTGGACAAGGACACCCGCGATCTCTGGGTGCTGGATACTGCCACACGAACGCTTGACCGGATTGAAATATTCAAAACGAGTACGGAGCCGGATGTAATAAAAGCAAAAGAACAGTATCCAGCCATCGATCCGGCGATATTCCGGAGGATGGCATACGATGCACTGGCCCAGATCAAAATTTAATCCCTTTTTTCGATTTTTTTTAATTGCGGCGCAAGCCTTATCGTCCCCGGTTCCAATCCTTCAGCGATCGCTATGGAGCAGAAGGAGTTGAGTACGTTAATCAAAGACCTTGACACCAAAGTGCTCAGGGAAGAGGCAAAGAAACAGGGGCTGAAACTCGGGCGCTGTCCGACCAAGATGAGCATTGCAAAGATGCTGCCCGAAGAGACACTCAAAAAACTGGCAAAAAAGTAAGCGGTCTGTTGAAACATGAATTCCACAGATGACAGCAGACACCGCTTCCCGTACAATTGATGCCGTTTTTAAAATACTTTAATAAGTCCCCGGCTTGTCCCCGTAAGTGACCGGCCACCCTGCGGGGTCACGACAAAAGTGTTCTCGATACCGACAAGGCCGACATCCGGGATCCCTTTCTTGGGCTCAAGGGCAAAGACCATCCCTTCCTCGAGCGGCTCGTCGAAACCTTCCGCGATAACTGGTGTCTCATCTATCCAGAGCCCGACCCCGTGCCCGAGGAACTTCACCCGGCGATCGCCAAAACCCATGAAGTTGGTCAGGAATGACGGTTCAATGCCTGCCATGATGGTCCGATAGATCTCTGACGGGATGGCTCCCGGTTTCAGCATGGAGGCCATCGTATCCTGGATCTCCACGCAGCGGAAATGCTCCTGTATTGCCGCATCCGGTATAGGCCTGCCGAACATGTACGACAGGGTCTTGTCGGTCTGGTATCCCTTATACCCGCACCCGATATCAATGACCACAAGGTCCCCTTTCCGGAGTTTCCGGTCCCGGCTCCCCATCTGCGGGACCGCGGGGTGCATGCCGGAGACGCCGCCGGGAGTGTCCACGCAGATCGGGCAGATGGAACTGGTGCCAAACCCGATCTGGCCGAGCACCATCTCGTTGAACCCACCGAAGCGGATGATGCCCTGGTGGCCTTCCTTCACCATAAGCGAGTACAGGTCGCAGCCAAACGTGACCTCATCAATACCTTCTGCGAGCATCCCGGGCACACAGTCCTCAAGCACGTGACGGTGGATCTTCCCGGCATGCTCCATTAAGGATAACTCGTACCGGCTCTTCACCGCCCGGACCGCACCGACCTGATCATCGACTGCCTTTACGTCCCTGAAACGCAAGTGCTTCTGTAGTCGCTGGAGCTGTGCAATCGGCATCTGCTCAGTCTCGACATAGATGATTTGGGGGAATTTTCTCATTTCCGTAGCAATATCCCGGTAACTCCGCATTTTCCGGATCTCAAAAAAGAGCGATTCGTCAACTGCCCGCTCGAAACTCTGCCGTACCCAGAGGACTGCATCGCCGTCCTGCGGGATTAAGAGGAGACTGTCCTGCATAGTACCGGTAAAATAGTAGAGGGGAACCTTGCCGGTAATAGCCGCAAGCTCCCAGCCGGGCTGCGTCTTGTCCATGCGGGCCCGGAAGCGCCGCAGCCGGTCTTTAAGTTCGGTGAGCGGGACTTTCATGCTGGAAAAACTAGGGCTTATGGGATAATAAGAATGATGAAATATGCCGGGAAAATAAGGCAATCCGGCCTTGAAGCACCGGTGGGATTAATGCGATGAGGGGGAAGACCGTTCCTTCTTCCACCGCTCCATCACTTCGGAACCTTCGATAAATTCAAGGTTGTGCTTCCTCGCATAGAGTTTTGCATCCGCTTTTGAGAGTGCATAGCCGGATTCGTCGTCCAGCATCTCGCAGATCGTGATCGCCGGGGTGATGCCGGCCATCTGCGCCATCGCGATTGAGAGCTCGGTCTGCCCTTTCCGCTGGTCGAGCAGCCCGTCAGCAGCCCGCAGGAGCGCCATATGTCCCGGGGTGCGGAAAACTTCATGGAAGTTCACACTGCCTCCATTAAGAGCCCGTTTTACCTGCTCGGCAATCGCGTTGACCGTCAGCGTCCGGTCACGGTCAGTGATACCGGTGAACGTATTGCGGTGGTTCACCCAGAGTGAGAAGGAGGAGTGGTTCTTCCGGTCGTACGGGATGTCGCCTTCCCGTTCTGCCATGGAGATTGCCCTGAGCGCATCGCTTGCAAACGGTAACCCGAGACGCTGGGCCGCAACCGGGTGAACTGCTGTGCAGATCAGCCCGCCGCCATCTTTACGCATCTGCACAATGTGGCGGGGCGTAACCGCATCAGACCTGATTGCAAAATCTGTCTCCCCTTCCCTGTCATCAAAATCATAGAGCAGGATGAACTTCCCGTCACGGAGCGCTGCGAGCGCCTCATCGATCACTGATCCACCTCAACTGTCACGGTATCTGTATCCTCAACGCCCAGTTTCCGGCGCAGGGCTATGGGTGCAATCACTTCAATGATATCTACGGGATAATGCGTTCTTCCCGGCATGACAATCCCGCAGGAGATAGTCCCGATACGGCACGGGAGGCACTTGGCATCACCGAAGGTCCGGCCATCCGTGGAAAAACCCTTGATCCGGATCCAGTCGAGCGCATCGATCTTCTTGCGTACCGGTAAACTTGAGGAGGAGAGGCGTATGTTGAGCGTGCCCGGGAAGGGTTCAAACCCGAGATGGGTATTGAACTGCTGCTTGTAAGGTTCCAGGCTCATGTAATATTTTCCCTCGCCAATGCCGCTGACTACGGTGCCGTTCAGTACAAATCCTTTGTTATGCTCAGAAAAGATCCGGCTGTACTCCTGGTACTCCTTCCGGAGCTCCTCTTCACCTGTACCGGTCAGCGTCACATGCTGGCCGTCCGCAGCAATCGTCCGGCTAATAAAGCCCTGCATTTCGAGCCCTTTCAATCGCCGGGATGCAGTCTGCGGGCTGATCGCAAGCATCTCACCGATGGACTGGGATGAGACAAAAACCGGGCCCTTGCAGCCGCCCCGCAGTGCAATTGTCTTGAGACACTGGAGATCTTCTGCTGGTATCATGCTTATCAAAATTGAGATGCTTATTATTTATGGGTTGCTCTCCGGACATTTCTCCGTCATGGTTCGTTCACTGTCGAATGCACGTTCGTTAATTATTTAATACTCCGGGTTCTTTGTAATGAGCATGAAATCCGGATTGCGGAACCAGCTTGCCGAAAAAATGGCAGGTGAGATAACGCTGTCGGACTCACCGGGGCACGCGCTGAAAAAGTGGCGCATGAACTTTGAGATCGCACCAGGTATCCTTGCGGATCGTCTCGGTGTCTCTCCCTCTGTCATCAGCGATTATGAGAGCGGCAGAAGAAAAAGCCCCGGCACCGCAGTTGTCGGCAAAATTGTCGACACACTCCTTGCCATGGATGAGGAGAATGACGGTAAACATATCCAGAAATTTTCAACCATGCTCTTTTCCAATATTGAAGATGATGTGATCTACGACATCCACGAGTATGCCACAGCTGTCCCGCTCAAAGATTTCTCTGAGGCGGTCGGGTGCACACTGATCTGCGGATCCATGGACCAGGTCCTTTTTGGATATACCGTCGTGAACAGCCTGAATGCGATCATGCAGTTCTCATCGGATGAGTTCAATCGCATCTACGGGTGGAGCACGGAGAGGGCAGTGGTCTTCACGAATGTGTCGACCGGAAAATCACCGATGGTTGCCATCCGCGTGACTCCGTTCAAGCCGCGGTGCGTGGTGCTGCAGGGCATTGATGCTGCAGACGTCCACCCCATTGTGGAGAAGATGGCAGAACGGGATCGCATCACGGTGATGTGCACGAGTATGGATATTGACAAAATTGTGAGTACGCTGAGGGAGAAAGAATGGTAGGCATCATTACCTACGGTGTGTATATACCGAGATATCGTATCAAGGTCGAAGAGATTGCAAGAGTCTGGGGTGCAAACGCCGCAGACATCACCGGGGGACTGGGCGTTTTTGAAAAGTCTGTCCCGGACCTTGACGAAGACACAGCAACGATCGCTGTCGAAGCGGCACGGAACGCACTCCTGCGGCGGCATGTCGACCCTAAAGAGATCGGGGCTGTGTATGTCGGCAGCGAGTCGCACCCGTATGCGGTGAAGCCAACCGCATGCACGGTGGGTGAAGCGATCGGTGCTACCCCCAACATGACCGCAGCGGATTTCGAGTTTGCCTGCAAGGCGGGCACGGCTGCAATCCAGACCTGCATGGGCATGGTGACAAGCAAAATGATTACCTATGGTGTCGCAATCGGTTCCGATATCGCACAGGGTGCCCCGAGCGATGCACTCGAGTACACCGCAGCAGCGGGAGGCGCAGCGTATGTGATCGGGCGTAATGATCCCATTGCGACCATCCACCACACCTGTTCGTTTACCACCGATACGCCGGACTTCTGGCGCCGCGAGGGGCAGGACTACCCGCGTCACGGCGGGCGGTTCACGGGGGACCCCGGATATTTCAAGCACGTGGAAGGAGCCAGCAGGTTATTATTTGAACAGACCGGCAAGAGCCCGAAAGATTTCACCTATGCGGTCTTCCACCAGCCGAATGCAAAGTTTCCGCAGAAGGTCGCAAAGAACCTGGGGTTCACAGCTGAGCAGATCGCGCCAGGCCTTGTGGTGTCCAGGCTTGGCAATACCTATTCAGGAGCATCCCCCATTGGCCTCGCCGCAACACTCGATATCGCAAAGCCGGGAGACACGATATTTGTCTGTTCCTTTGGTTCCGGTGCAGGAAGCGACGCGTTTGATATTGAGGTTACCGATGCGATCCTGTCGGACACGTTCCGGCGCGATGCGGCACCAAGTGTTGAACAATTATTGAAAAATCCCATCTACCTTGACTATGCACGCTATGCGAAACACAAGGGAAAGATCGTGATGCAATCATGAGAGACGTGGCAGTTATCGGGGTGGGATGTACCACCTTTGGTGAGAAATGGTCGATTGGATTTCGGGAACTCTTTGTTGAAGCGGGCGCGCTTGCGCTCGAAGATGCACAGATTTCGGGCGAAAATATCGATGCGATGTATATCGGCAACATGAGCGCAGGACGGTTCATCGAGCAGGAGCACATCGGTGCGTTAATTGCTGACTATGCCGGGCTGGCAACGCACCATATCCCCTCGACCAGGGTTGAAGCTGCATGCGCCTCAGGAGGGCTTGCCTTCCGTCAGGCTGTGATTGCCGTTGCAAGCGGGATGGAAGACATTGTTGTTGCAGCCGGCGTC
Source organism: Methanoregula sp. (assembly GCA_003141335.1). Lineage (GTDB taxonomy): Archaea > Halobacteriota > Methanomicrobia > Methanomicrobiales > Methanospirillaceae > Methanoregula. The sequence goes on from PLLR01000085.1 coordinate 12,881, forward strand.
GAAAAAATGACCGATGTTGATCCGGGCGCAAGTACCGATACACTGACCGGGGCAGCTGACCGTGAGTGGGAAGGGTTTGTGGGTGCAACGTTCCCCGGGCTCTATGCGATGATCGCAACCGATTACATGCACCGCTACCCGCTCACCCGCGAGCAGCTGGCGCAGGTTGCGGTGAAAAACCATTATAACGGGGCGAGAAACCCCATCGCCCAGTTCCAGCAGGAGATCACGATTGAAACCGTGCTGAGATCCACGATGGTTGCCGAACCCCTGCGGCTCTTTGACTGCTCGCCCATTACGGATGGGGCAGCAGCGGTGATCGTAGCACCACTCGACCGCGCCCGCGAGTTCACGGACACGCCGATAAAGGTGCTTGCGAGTGCTCAGGCAAGCGACACGATCACCCTTCACGACCGGCGCGACATCTCGACCCTTGACGCAACCGTTGTCGCAGGGAAGCGGGCGTTCAAGATGGCAAAACTCTCCCACAAGGACATCGACATGGTGGAAGTACACGACTGCTTCACGATCGCCGAGATCTGTGCGATTGAAGACCTCGGGTTCTGCAAAAAGGGAGAGGCAGGCAAATTCACCGCAGACGGTGAAACTGCACTCGGCGGGAAGATCCCGGTCAACACGAGCGGTGGTCTTAAGGCCTGCGGACACCCGGTCGGCGCGACCGGCATCAAGCAGGTCTGCGAGATCGTCCAGCAGCTCCGGAACGAGGCGGGCAAACGCCAGATCGATGGCGCGAAGATCGGCATGACCCACAACGTGGGCGGCACCGGTGCCACGGTCGCTGTGCATATCCTCGGGAGGGTGTAAGATGTCCGTTGCACGATTCTGGCGAAAGATCCCGCAGCGCTACAACCTGATCGGGACAAAGTGCGAAACCTGTCACAGGCATTTCTTCCCCCCGCGGACCTTCTGTCCTGACTGCCGCAGGAACGGGAAGATCGTTGACCACAAGTTTGCGGGGTCTGGCACGATTGTGACCTATACCGTTATCCATACGGCAAATGAACAGTTCGAAGCCTTCACCCCGTATGTGATCGCCATCGTGAAGCTCGACGAGGGGCCGCGCATGACAGC
>PLLR01000024.1 GCA_003141335.1 Methanoregula sp.
ATTCAACCGCGTAAGTCCTATCTAATGAAAAACAGCTGCCGCTTAGTCAGTGCGGTATGTACCCGTCCGGATCTGATGGCACCGGGATTCACACGATGGTACATTAAATAATGATTCCCCCAGTGATTATAAATAATTAATCATGATAGATTCTTGCATTATCGGGCTGGCTCCGAATGTGGCTAAGGTCCGGGCAGGAATTCTACGGTAGTTCGGGACGATTATACTGTGAATAGGGTACTCCTTTTTCCTACCAATCTTTCTTCCCCGGTTTATTCGTATCTTCCTGACATTGTGTGACACTTTTTGGTGTACGAGAGCAGGAGATTGGTATTCTGTTTTCATTGACCGCCAGGTACCGGAAAGCTATGTCCAAACACCATAATCCATTTTCTATCAGGTTGCATTCTGGACTTCATTCAGCCTCTGTTCAGCTTTTCCACTATGCAAAGTTGAAATAACACAAAGGGTTTAAAGGATACGTTCCCAGTAACGTTTTACTGAGTAGTGCACTCAATACGCTCAATTTCCTTTACTGGCGATCAGTAGTTTTTTCGCATTACTCAACACCTGCCCACTGAAGGGCAGTGCACAACCTAAAACACCGAGGTGTATGATGAATCAGAAATACCTAAGTACTATATCCGAGCTTGACGACCTTGTCGGGCTCACATCCAAGGAATGTGACGCAATGGAGACGGTGAGTGACACATTCCCGTTTCGCTCCAATGAATATTACCTGTCGCTGATTGACTGGAAAGACGGACACGATCCTCTTCGCAGGATAGTCATCCCCGATCCTTCTGAGCTCAGCGGAGGAGGATGTCTCGACCCTTCGTGCGAAAAAGATTTTACCAGAAAACCCGGCCTGCAGCATAAATATAGTCAGACCGGACTCCTGCTCCTGACCGATGTCTGCGGGGGGATCTGCCGGTTCTGTTTCCGGAAACGATTGTTCATGGGTAACGAACGCGAGACTGTGAAGGATGTTTCTGAAGGGATTGACTACATCCGTGAGCATAAGGAGATCACGGATGTTCTGTTAACCGGTGGAGATCCCCTGACTCTCGAAACCCGCCAGCTCGAATCGATCCTGCGCCAGCTCCGTGAGATTGACCATGTCAATATCATCCGGATCGGCAGCAAGATGCTGGCCTATAACCCGTACCGGATTCTCAATGACCCGGACCTCCGCTATGTTCTCTCGCGGTACAGTACACCGGAAAAACGCATATACCTGATGGCGCATTTTAACCATCCGCGGGAACTGACCGACGTGTCAATCCAAGCTACTGAAGAACTCCAGAAAGCGGGTGTCATTATCGTCAGCCAGACACCGATTCTCAACGGTATCAACAGTGAGCCGGAAATATTCACCGAGCTCTTTCGGAAACTTTCATTTGCGGGAATCTCGCCATATTACATCTTCCAGTGCCGGCCCTCCCTGGGCAACAGCATCTTCCAGGTCCCGGTCGAACAATCGTATGAAATTATCCAGAAATCCTGGCAGGCGTGTTCAGGTCTTGCGAAACGGGCTCGGTTTGTGATGTCGCATGCTACCGGCAAGATTGAGATGGTGGGAAAGACTGCAGGTCAGGTCTTCATGCGATATCACCAATCGGCTGATCCCGCTAACATCGGGAAATTCATGGTGTTCCGCAGCAATCCGGTGGCACGATGGTTTGATGATTACCGTCATATCCTGACGGATTTTGAATCGAAGAAGTCGTGGTTGTTATAAACTGGGTTGGATGTTGTGAGTGGAAAATCCAATTCCCTGAAAATAGCGAAGCAGATACCGGCATTCCCACGGGGTTCCATCTCTCTGAAAGACTGGAGCGGGCAGGTCAGGCATGTGGTACGGGATGCTGAATACGCTCGGCATCTTTGACCTTTCCACGCTGACCGATGCTGAGAACGTGAACTATATCCGGAAAAAACATTATTTCTGGTTCGGGGAGGTGGGAATGGCCTGTATTCTTGCGGGGAGCATTGCGGTCCCTGCCGGGATCTGGTTTGCAGGACAGACCGAGATCTCCCTGGCATTCATTGGGGCTGCAACGAATGATATCTGTCTGGAAGACATTGAAGGAAAAGCTTTGAGCGATACCCAGGCGCTTCAGCTTATCAAAAAAGTACTGCAAAATAGCCCAAGGGGACACTAATGGAAATGACCAAAGCAGATCGGAACGAGTTAGTTCGTCAGCTCAAACTGATCGAGGGATTGAGCATCAGGCAAATATCACGTTTAACCGGCGTGAGTTTTAACATCGTCAAAAGGGCATAGTGACACAGTAAAAACGTCCCCTTGTGTCTTCCTTGTGTCTTCGATTGATTTTGCATTGAAAGGGAGTGATTAAATGCAGAAGAACAAAAATATTAAAGTTGGAATCGGTTTTGCCACTGGGAGAAAGAGTTTTCAAAAGGTGCTGAGAACCTACATACACTCCTGGAAGGAATCCGGTTTGGTAGAGAACAAAAGGGTTGGTTTAAATCTTTTTGTCGCATATGATCTTGATTATCATAAAACCAAAATAACGGATTACACCAATGTACACCCAAAGCTAGTCGAGCAGATTGATAGTAGCAAATTTATTGGAAGCATCGCTATAAAAGAAGAAATTGACTATTTAATTGGAGAAAACGTTATCAATATTAATGAAGTTCGCATGATTTTTGGCAAGGGGTATGCAGGGAAGCGTAACGCTGTGCTATATAACGCTATAAAAAACAATATGGATTATCTGGTTTTTCTGGACGACGACGAATACCCGATGGCAGTGACCAATACGCGCAATACTGCAATGTGGGGAGGCCAGCATGTTCTGTTAAACCATCTTAAATATATCACTCAAGCGGACATCACCCACGGACATCACTGTGGCTATATATCGCCTATTCCCTATATGGAATTTAATAACACTATGACCGAAGCGGATTTCCGTTCTTTTATTGAGGCTATCAGCAATGATATCATTAACTGGGATACCTTGAAAACCGTTATGAAAAACGGCGGGGTAACATATGCTGATACAAAGATATTGACTAGCGATGATGCTATAGAGGTGCAGGAAACAAACCACGCCAAATTCATCTCAGGCGCTAATCTGTGTATTAACCTTACCGATTCTCGCCGTATTTTTCCGTTTTACAATCCACCGGGAGCTAGAGGAGAGGATGCTTTTTTAAGTACCTGCCTAAGCGAACGAAAAGTTTTGCGCGTGCCATGCTACACATTCCATGACGGGTTTTCTACCTATAATGACCTTTTAGAAGGTGTTCTCCCAATCCGATTGAAGTTCATCAAAGCTGATACCGAACAGATTACCACTCGCTTTTACAAGGCCTGTATAGGTTGGATTCGTTATAAGCCATTACTGCTCTATATCACACATCCGGATCGTTATGAGGAAAAGATTGAAGAGATGCGGGAACAGCTTAAAGAGACATTGCCTAAAATCTGCACTTATTTCGGGCAGCCGAATTTTATTAAAATCTTAGCTGAATTGGAGAAATACCATAAAAATGTCGAAAAACATTATCGTGAATTCCTTGAAACACAACGTATTTGGGCAAAAATCATGGAACACTTTGTGAAAACCAAAAAGGATTTGAATGAAACACTGGTAAATATTTAAAAAGCAAGACTTCTTTAGGATAATATGGATTCAGGGTATATTCGACCCCGAATTCTTGATGGATCATCGTTCTGACATCGTCAGTTGTCCATGTGGTTTTTTGATTCAATATCTCTATCAGCCGATCTAACTCATCCGATGAAAGTTTCATCGGTCTTCCTCCACCATAACGGGGAATTAGACCATCTAGCCCCCTCCAAAAACTACCATTCAGAAAGCTGCTGTAATTGCTTCTTTGAACGAAAGCCGAGAGAAATGACGAGACCGGATAAAAGTACATTCAGACTAACGGCCTTTTTGACAGAACGAGTTGTATAGCGGTGGAATTTCTGTAAAGAGAACGCATCTTTCGCCAATTTAAACACATCCTCAATCAGTGATCTGATAGACTGAAAATAATCCTGATGACCGAGCGAATCCAGCAACCGTTTCACCAGATTTTTGAATAGTTTCATTGTCGTATCGGTATCAGGTCGACCGAAAATCGAGAGGGGATACGAAAGATTTTGCATCATTTTGTCCTGATTGAAGTTCTTTCTCGCAAAGATACGCGGAACAATCTTAAACTCCCGGATTCCCCGAGTGTAATTTCTGTAAGAATAATACCCCTTATCACAAACAACCATGTCACCGATCCGAGCAATCCGTCTTCTCTTCAGTTCGTTGAGGATCTCATCAAACAAAGGAGCATCATGAGGTGAACCGCGATGGAGAAGGAAACATAACGGTTTGAGGGAGGGGTATTCAATAGCCAGGGTCAGTTTATAACCGATATAGTACCCATGCGTTTTCGAGTATCCCCAATCAAAATCTCTTGTCGCGAGCTGGGCTTTGGTAATTGTTCTTTTGAACCAATTCAAATCGAGTGTGATCGCACTTGAATCGATCAGAATAGTTCTGGCTCTCCTGCGTTTTCTGGTAGTGCAGAGTGAATTCAAGACGCCACAAACGAAGGATACGAATTGTTCTTCATCGAATCTACTGAGAAACCGGTAGATATTATCTACCGATGGAACATCGGTGATACGAGCAAATTTTCTCAAACCCGTCCGCTTTCGGAGTTCTCCCACCACATAAGCACAATCCACGGAGAAAAACATCGAAATGAGAATTGTTCTTATGACGGTACCTGCCATCGTTACCGGTGTTATCCGGTGTTTTGCTAATTCTTGTTTGGTTCTTCGTGATGTGGTTATGAGTAGGACCTGCTCCAGCAGTAATCATTTTGGATCTTTACGATCTACTATGAGTGGGGGATACATGTTTACCAAAATAGTATTCCCCTTCGAGTACGATCAATTTTACGGTCAATTATCAGTCGTTTCTTAATTTTATGCAATATTCTAATGTACTTTTACTATCAAAAGACAATTTATTGAGGAATACGCTACTAGCGCGCATTTCTAACTCGTTTTCATGCAATATTTTGGAGGGGGCTAATCCATTAATAGTCATTGTCAGCTTGGAACGATTTTTTTACTGACATGTGAGAATTACCTGCCCGGGACGGGAACTGCCGGGAAAAAAGCTGGTCATTTCTGCACCGGGCGTTCGTTATCCCCTTCACCTTTTTCATCCTTTTCTGTTCCGGTGCTCCCAAGCACCGGGAACCTGAGCATGTACCGCAGCCCCCCGACGGTAGAAAGGTTGCGCATCTCACGGCTGACCTGCGCTATCAGCTCTTGGACGACAAGCCGGTCCTCCACCTCCCCGGCCTCTTTGACAAAGGCGAGCCGGTGGATTGAATAGATCCCAATCAGAAACGCAAAGACAAAGAAAAAGTCCCAGTACTGGAAGTCCAGCGTCCGGATGGCAAAGGCTGTTTCCGCGCTTTTCCAGTTAAGGGTGAGCGAGAGTTCGGTCGCCTTGAACGAATCGACAAACATCCCGCCGATAATCGGTGCAATGCCGGCTGCGAGGGAGTTTGTGATGTTGATCGTAGCAAGGTAGGCGGTTGCGCCGCCGTGGGGTGCAAGCTTGAGCCCGATGTTTGCCGATGCGAGTGTGACCCCCGCCGTAGACACTCCCATCAGGATGTGCAGGACGATCAGGAGCGGGATGGTCAGCAGGTACCGGGTGGGCATTGTCGTAAACGTCCAGCCAAGGATGCAGAACATAAAGAGCGGGCCCGAGACCCGCAGGACGGACTTGTTGCTGAACCGGTCTGCAATCCGGCCCCACATGCCATAGGAGAGCACACTTGCGATCTGGCTAATGACGGCAAGGATAATGACAACCGTAATATCGAAGTCGAGCATGACAAGCAGGTAGACCGTAAAAAACGGAGCGGCAAGGTTGACGGCAAAGTTCCATGCTCCTAAAAAGGCGATCAGCCGGGAGAAGTTTTCATCGCGGAATGTAGACCGGATCTGGTCAAGAGGCGGGACTTTTGCTGCTTCCTTCATCAGTGGTTCAGGAATCCTTGACATGTACCAGATCCCCATCAGCCCGGCGACAGAACCGCCAAGGAAGATGATCGAGTAGGCAGTGCCCGGGGGAAAGGCTGGATTCCTCTCAATGAAATCGATAAGGACGCTGGCAACAAGGGACAGTACAATCCCAAGGGTAAGAGATAGGGACATGCGGCGGGAGAAGAAGATGCCCAGGATCTCCTGAGGCACAAGGTCGCGCATCCAGGAATTCCAGCTGCAGTGGGAGATGGCAGAGATGCTCCCGTACAGGACAAGCGACATGATCAGGACGGGCACGGCGGCAGTCAGGCCAAAGAGGAACGGGATGAGGGCAATGACGATCCAGAAGAGCCGTGCGACAATCGAAGCGCCAACGCAGACCAGTCGCCGGTTGCGGACATTTTCAACAACCGAGATGGCGGGCATCTGGATCAGCTCGGCAAGCGGGGGGATTGCCGCAAGCAGCCCGATTACCGTATTGGACGCGCCCAGCTGGAGGCCGAATGCAACAAGGAAGATCCCGCTTGTTAACGTGACCATGGCCTGCGAGGCGAGCCCTTCCCTCATGAGAAATGAAAGCCCTTTTGTTACGTCGTCCTCACTTAAGGTCTCTTTCGGGTTCATCATGGCTAAAACACAGGAACCGGTGATTTGACTGGGAGTTCCCCGGCCTTGTACAGGCCGTTTTTTGTCCTGAATGTTTGTTATTGGCAGGCAGTTCGAAAAAGATTTCGTTCCTGTTGCCGGGAGTTGCGACCGGTTTTGCCGTATGGTGCGGGGATATGAGCGGAATTCCGGGAGCAAGGCGCCGGTGGGCAAGGGCGATGCGGCGGCTGACGGATACAAACCGTCTTGTCAATTCCGTGACAACGGGGCCGGCAGGAGATCCCCTTGCGGTTTCTATAATGAAAGGTCCCGCCGGAACGATTGTCGTGCAAGGTACGATAGCTGCCGATGCAGGACCGGTCAACCAGACCTTTACGGTAAAAACACCGGCCGCATTTGCCCGCACGCTCTTCATTGAGGCATTAACCCGGCAGGGGATCCGCGTGACTGCTGTATCAACCGGGGATAACCCATCGGCAATACTCCCGGCACCGGCTGCATATACAGATGCCCGGAAGGTTGCAGAACTCATCTCACCCCCCTTCTCCGAGGACGTGAAACTGACGCTTAAGGTTTCCCAGAACCTCCATGCCGATACCTATGTCTCCCTGATTGCCGTAGCATCCAACAAAACTGACTTCTACAACGGTATGCTGGAAGAGGGAAAGATCCTCAGTTCCCTCGGTCTTGACACACGCGGTGTTTCCCTTGGGGATGGTGAAGGCGGTGCGATCGAAGACCGCATCTCCCCCCGGTCCGCTGCAGAGCTCCTGACCCTCATGACCACACGCCCGTATGCTAAGGAGTACGAGAACACACTCCCCCTCCTTGGGGTAGACGGGTCCCTTGCCACGTCCTGCAGCCCTGACAGCCCGGCACGCGGCAGGGTGTATGCAAAGACCGGCACCACCGGCACCTATGACCCGCTGAACTACCGCGGTTTCCTGCTTGTCAAATCCCTTGCCGGGTATGTCGACACCTCACACGGGAAGCGACTGGTCTTTGCCATCTATGTGAACAATGTGCCTTTTGGAAATGTCGATGACATGATGACCGCAGGCAACGATCTTGGCAGTATTGCCGAAGCAATCTACATGTATTATTGATTTGTTTCAGGATATCCCCCGATCTGGGTACGTCGGGGGGTCACATGCATACCCCCTACCCTCTCAGCACAAGAGGGGTACCCGCCCACCTTTCCCTCATACAGGTGTTCCCGCTGCTCCGCTTCAATTTCGTTCCATGCCAGCACGCCCTGGCTCCTGTGCGCTGAGAAAGAATCGCTCCATATTCATGATTTTCGAGAAAAGAGTATCGTTGTGCATTACGAGCGGTTCGGCTTGGACGATGACGTCAATCAGCTCCCGCTCCCTGAATTACCAGTAAACCTTCTACCCTGTGGGGGTGGACAGATCAATCCCTTATAAGAATAACACGCCTACAGTAATGGTAACCTGATCATGCATGTCATCACACCGAGCTGCACACTCCGCGACTGGATCCCGGGTGATGCCGGCTCCCTTGCAAGGCACGCGAATAATCCCTGTATCGCGGTAATGATGAGGGACGTGTTTCCCTCGCTGGAGGATGCACACCGTTTTATCAGCATGGCAACAGGGCCCACGCCAAACCTGTTCCTGGCAATTGACGTCAAGGGTGAGGCAGTCGGCGGTATTGGTATCCACCCGCTGGACGATGTGAAGCGCAGGTCTGCTGAGATCGGGTACTGGCTTTCCGAATCCCTCTTGGGGAAGGGTATTATGACCGATGCAGTAGGTTCGCTTGTCCCCTTTGCATTCGAACGGTATGATATCGTACGGCTCCAGGCAGGCGTTTTCTCTAGCAACCCTGCCTCGATGCGGGTCCTGGAGAAGTGCGGTTTTACCCGTGAGGCCGTCCACAGGGACGCTATTACCAAGAATGGTGCTCTCCTTGATGAAGTGATGTATGTACATTTCGGGTAGGGTTTTTATCTCGTTTGGAGGTATCAGTGTCCTCATCGGTATCTATTCATGGGTGAAGTGGCAAAGCAGACTGGTGGTGAACTGAGATGGAAATTCTCCCGGAAATTCATCAGGTTGACGGCGTGCAGGGGAATTGCTTTCTCCTTGATCGCGAGGGGCTTGTCCTCATCGACACGGGGCTGCCCCGTAACAATAAAAAGATCCTTTCCTGTATCAGGGACACACTGAAGAAGGATCCAAAAGACCTGAAATACATCATCATTACCCATTACCATGTAGATCACACCGGGAATGCGGCAGAGCTCCGGGATATTACCGGTGCAAAGGTTGCCATTCACGAGGCAGATGCGGATTACCTTGGCGGGAAAATGCCCATGCCACCGTTACAGGGGCTTCGCGGGCGAATCCTGAACATCCTGTTATTCTTTTGGTCCGCCAAGCCGGTGAATCCCGATATCCTGCTGCATGACGGCGACAGCATCTGCGGGCTGCAATGCATCCATACCCCCGGCCACACCCCCGGCAGTATCTGCCTCCATGACCCGGCGCTCCAGGTCGTCTTTTGCGGTGACGCGTTCCTCACCAAAAACGGGATCGTGAGCGGTCCTCCCCTATCTGCAACTCCTAATATGGCCGAGGCAAATACCTCAGCGAAGAAAATTTCCCATCTGGATTTTGATATCCTGCTGTCCGGCCATGGGATTCCTGTCAGGCCACATGCTTCCGAACAGGTTGCTGGGTTCTGCCGTACTCTGGACTGATGAAATCGAATCTTTTTTCCAGCAGGAACTAGTCCACGGTGAAGGCACGCATTTCTGGGCAGAGTATTACCTTGAAGGCTACGGTTGGGTCCCGGTCGATGTGACAGTAGCAGTAACAGCGGACTGGGTATATAAGGCAACCCCGGACGAGCGGCACCGGTTCAAGGAGTATTACTTCGTCAACCTTGATCCGTTCCGGTACAACATCCAGAAGGATGTCGATATCCCGATTACACCCGACCCAGGCAATGCCGTGTTGTTCCGCAGTATCGTTCAGACCCCCAAGGTGGTATGCGACACATGTCCGGAAGATCTGGACCTGTTCCTAGTTCACTGGACGGCAGATGTGAAAAAAGTATGAGAGCGGGAGATCAATTCCCTGCTTCCGGCTTCTCCTCGCCGCCTTCTTCTTCGCCCGGCTTCAGGGTCTTCATTGAGGGGAAGAGGATCACTTCTTTGATGGAATTGTTGTTTGTCAGGAGCATCACCAGCCGGTCGATGCCAATGCCGACACCCCCGGTCGGGGGCATGCCATAGCCTATGGCATTGATGAAATCGTAATCGATCATCTGTGCTTCAAGGTCGCCAAGTCTCCGCTTCTCATCCTGTGCCTCAAACCGCTCCTTCTGATCGATCGGGTCATTCAGCTCTGAGAACCCGTTGGCCACTTCCATGCCGTAAATAAACAGTTCGAACCGCTCGGTAAATCCCTCTTTTGTCCTGTGTCTCTTTGCAAGCGGGGAGTTCTCTACCGGGAAGTCATGGATGAACGTCGGCTGGATCAGTTTCTCTTCTACCAGACCTTCGAAAAAGTGAACAAGGAATTCACGCTGGGATGTAGGTTTATCCGGTTCATCGAGCTTGTTTTGCCGTGACAACTCACGAAGCTCATCGACGGTATGCGCAAAGATATCGATGCCGGTGTGTTCCAGAACCGCATCGGCCATGGAGAGCTTCTTCCATGGCTTTTCAAAGTTCAGGACCGTGTTCTCAAAGGGGATCTGGTATTTTCCATGAATTTCGTTGATGGTCGAGGAGATAATTTCCTCTGTAAGCGCCATCATATCCTTAAAATCCCGGTATGCCCAGTAAATCTCTACCATCGTGAATTCCGGGTTATGATGGGTATCAACAGCCTCATTGCGGAAATTTCTCGCGATCTCAAAGACCTTTTCAAAACCCCCGACAACCAAGCGTTTCAAGTACAGCTCGGGTGCAATCCGGAGGAACAGCTTCTGGTCAAGGAAGTTGTGGTATGAGGTGAATGGCCGGGCATTAGCGCCCCCGTACACCGGCTGGAGGATGGGGGTTTCGAATTCCAGGAACCCGTGATCATCAAGATACCTGCGGATTAATGAGATGATCCGGCTCCGGTTCCGGAACGTCTGCCTGCTCTCCTCGTTGACAATCAGGTCGACATATCGCTGCCGGTACCGTTTTTCGATATCCTTTAACCCATGGAATTTCTCCGGGAGTGAACAGACAGCCTTGCACAGGATGGTTACCGTATCTACCCAGATGGTGATCTCGCCCAGTTTTGTCCTGAAAACATGCCCGGTTACCCCGATGATATCCCCCCGCTCGATGAACTGGTTGATGAAATCAAACTGTTCTTCACCAAGGTCATTCTTGCGGATATAGAGCTGGATCTTGCCGCTTTCATCCCCGAGATCAGCAAAAAGAGTCTTGCCGTGATTCCGCACGATATAAATCCTGCCCGCGGTTGATACGGCTTCAACACTCTTGTCATGGGTGATATCCGCGTATCGTGTTTTGATCTCCGCAACAGTATTCTGCCGATCAAAGGTGTGGGGGAAGATGGTGACACCTTTTTTCTGGAGTGTACGTACTTTATCGAGTCGTATCTGGTCAAATGCTAAATTTTCAGTGGGATTAGTCATTGGAAAGCACCCATTTTAAGGATGATGTGTATCGTAATTGTTCGATTTCGATCGTAATAATACCATCAGCATTTGCGCCGGAAGAATGTTGCCTGTGGTTGCTGCTTTTTTTAAAACCGGCAAAAAAATTACTTCCTGCTGCAGGAACCAACCGTAAGGCTCATTAATTTCCTTTGCGCTTCTTCAGCATATCGGATGTGTATTTCAAAAGTCCGTAGATGCCATCTGATGACGGATGGACTTCGATAAACTCCTCAAAATCCTGCACGGAAAATTGGCGCTTCATAAGAAAAGCCATATATCCGGCTATGAGTCCCCCGCCGGGTCCTGCTGCACAGATTCCCTTGAGTGCCCCGCTTTCCGGGTCAACAAAAACCTTGGCAAGCCCGGTATCTCCGGATGGAACTGACCAGAATGTTCCTGGTCCTGCAGGTCCGGGAATCGCAAGTGAAGCTGCACCCTCCGTTTCATGTGTACAAAACGCAAGTTCATGGGCAAGATTAATCGACTGCGGGATATACCGCATATCCATAGTGCGGGGTTTTCCAAGGATAGTATCTGCTGCAACAATTCCCTGGTAACGGGCAACTGGCGTCAGATACGGGGGACCAATGACATCTCCACAGGCATAGACCCCCGGGACACTTGTCTGCATATGGCGATCGACAATAACCTCACCAATCGTCCCTTTTTTTACGCCCTGCAGCATTTCGGAGCGTGGGACAAGCCCTGCGGCGATCAGGACTGCATCGGCATCAACAGCAGCATCCTTATCGTCGGCTCTTACATGAACCGCGTTGATCCGTGATCTCCCGGTTAACGACTGGACGGTGGTCTCCTCCCGAATTTCCACCCCGTCAAGTTCCTTAATTGCGAGAGCACGGAGATGTTTATCGGTGTTTTTCAGAAAAGAACTCCTGCTGATGAGGGTCACTTCGCTACCAAACATGCAAAAAATATAGGCAAACTCAGCAGACATCACTCCTCCTCCTATAATCGCCAGTTTTTTGGGGAGTTTTTTCATCTGGAAGAGGGTATGGGGAGTATACACACCCTTGAGATCGATCCCCCTGATATCAGGAATATTTGGTCGTGACCCGGTGGCAGCAATCACTGCCTCCGCCTCTACCTGGTCATCTCCAACAAAAACCTTCTTTCCTTCGAGCCTGCCGGTTTTACCATAGATTATATTTACGCCGGCAGATCTGGTTTCGGTGTCAAGAACAGAAGCGATCTTTTCCTGAATCGCATGCATTCCTGAAAAAATTCTAAAAAAATTGATTCCGGGCACTGCATCAATAATCCCCAGGTTTTGAAATGTGCGAGCCGAATGGATCATGCGGGCGGCATCATTCAGTGCACAGACCGGCATACATCCAAAATGGAGGCATTGACCCCCAATCCCTCCTCGTTCGATGAGATCGACCTCTTTTCCCGCGGAAGCGAGCCGAATTGAAGCGATCCTGCCTGCCGGGCCACCCCCTAGAACAACGATCATGGGTTTTCCTTTACCACAAACTGAGAAGTTCTGATCATTTTAACGAGAGGAGCACAGGATATCTTCAAAATATATTGTGTCCTGTGCAACCCCTCTCCTTAAAATATTTCTACCCCTTCATCCACCGGTTCCGAAAGCAGTTCACCGGTAAAAGCGTTTATCTCGACAATCTTCTTGCCCCGGATCTGCCAGACCGGAATATAGACCTGCCGGATATCAACAGAGATATTTTTCTTTTCAGGTTTGAGGATCTTCTCTTCATAGAAGATTGCGTCTCCTTTCTCCTGCTTGATACGAACCTTCTGGGTAAGCCGGTCAATCAGCTCGTTGACAATCCGGTCCGTTGCCTCCTCTTTCCGGATATGGGGATCAGAGACTTCAGCACCTCCGGGAATCTCCTTCTCTTCAACCTGCTTTCCATCAAGTTCGATCTTTATTCCATTGATTGCATTAATTGCACCCCATCCATCCGCATCAAACGGAATGCGACGGTCCTTGTAGACCTGTTCCCCGGTGCTTGTATAATGGAAAAGGAAATAAGGTATGAACCGGAGTTTTGCGGTTCCCTGCACTCCCCCGATTCGAACTGCTGCCTGTTCAGTGATTTTTATCGGGTAATGCGGGAGAGTAATGCCTGAAGGCTCTTCTTTCTGTTTTGTTTCCTTTTCAGAAGATGCAGATGCAACAGTTGCTTTTTTGCCTTTTAACGGGGTGAGATCCAGTGACAGTTCACGGTCAAGAATATCGGCGAGCACTGCTTCACCCGTATACCGCACAAATTCGTCAACACCCCATTGGATGCAGTTCTCGGTTATAATATCCTTATCAATTGAAAAGAGAAGTTTCTTACAGCTCATCTCATGATCGTCGATCATAAGATTGTAATTGGTTTTGTCAAACTGCCCGATAAGGTCACTGTCGTTTGAACAGAGTACCAGGAGGCAGGTGCTGTCGCGTACCGCAGAAAGATCGAGAGGTTCATCCACCTCTTCGACCTCAAAACGGGCTGCCTCAAGAATGAGTCGCATTGCATTCTTGGCTTTTTCCCGCATATCGTGTTCCATCATAAATAAATTGCCATGGTCTTATAGAACAATTTTTCTATTGCGATGTCTGAAATTACTATAATGACCGTTCCGCTCAAATTTGTCAACCATAGCATTGAAGATTTTGCAATGCAGGTGACTTTTGATCCGGTCTCTGGCGACGGCAACGTCGTTTATAACTTATCAGTCATTAAAAACGAAGACCTCGATTTTGCAATCTCCACGCTTAAAGATGCATATAAGACCGGTGTCACCGTAAGCGGTCGTGTCAGATTCCTTTCTTCCGGTGAAAAAATGCAAGGGTATGTTGTGCCGAAAGGATGCACGGGTATCTGTACCTTGTGCAGCATAACGTTTGATGGTCTCCTGATCCGGCGTGGTATTCCCATCAACCCTATTGGCGGGGGGGTTGTCGAAATAGAAAAACGCACACCCCTGCGGTTTACCCACATCATCCTGTACGAACACACGACCATCGATCCCCTCCAGGTGCTCATCTCCCAGAAGACGACCTCCATTACCAGCGTGATGCGCACGGGAAGCGGGGCTATTCTTGCAAATATCAGGGAGTTCCACATGGAGGCAGAATCACAGGTCGGTACAGTACTGGATGAACTCTCCAGCAGCAGTTTCTCCGGCATTCTTGAAGTGGGGATGCCGAACCTTCCTCTCCTTGGTGTACCAGTGAGCCCCCAGTACGTTGCGATTGCAGCGGTTGGCGGTACAAATCCGATGGCTGCAATACGCGAGGGTGGTCGCTGGGTGCAGACCCAGGCAATGAAGGGACTGATGGAAATTTCGCAGATGGAAGAAATCCGGGATTTTTAAAAAAGGAACCAATCTCTTTTTTTATCCGGTTTTTTTGGCCCAGTCAAAGATCAGGGTATAATAACGCACAAAGAACCTGACGAATCCTTCAGATTCTGAAAACAGTGCTACCGCATCCTCTTCACCTACTCCCACGATCACCATTACGCAACGACCGTCAATGATACAGACACCACCTGCCATCATCTCCTTTGCCGTATCGAGTTCTTTTGGGATTTCGGGATGCTGTATGATATACACGTTCATTTTTATTGGTATCTCTCCCGTCCATTGAGGTGTGATTATTTCAACGCCAAGATGATCTGCCATGGTGGTGAGTTTCTGTTTAACATCCGGCGATAAAATCTGGGGGTGAGCGATAATTCTGATCCTGTGCTTTGCACTGGAAATAAGATCGGTGAGTTTTTTTTTGATAGTTTCGATGCCATAAATATTCCATATCAGCTCCTCGCTTCCAAGTCCCGGGCGCATCCGTTCCCGGTATATCAGCGATAAGGTATCACGTGCATATTTTGCATCCATTTCGATATGGTCCATCAGTTTTGTAATGGCGTCTTCGGGAGAAAAGGCGGCAAACCGTTTGGGTGCAGACTGGGATACAGAGACGAGTCCTTTATCCAGAAGTTGATCTATTACCGTGTATACCGATGCGCGTGGAACACCGGAAATCTCATGAATTTCGCTTGCCGTAGCACTGGCAACTTTAAGGAGTGCAACGTATACACGTGCCTCATATTTTGTCAGACCGAGTGATTTGAGACATTCAGTAACGCGAACGGGATTTTCTGACGGCAATTTCATTGAAACATCACTTTATATCCTGCAATAATAAATGTTGTTATAACAATAACAACAAGTGATCGATGATGAAATTTTACCGATTGATAATCGTTTTTCTTGTGCTGTGGTTGTGTTGCAGCATGCCGGTCATGGGTGTGACCACGTATCTGGGTGGAAGCCCCCATATGTCGGCAGCAATATCCGGTGTCAATGAGTTTACCCCGGGGCAGGACGCTACCATAAAAGTGATCGTGCAGAATAGTGGTGTTGACAGTCTGAAATTCGTATTGATTGGGAACATCGAAAGGGATGATCTTCCTACAACAGCAAAGATGGTTACGGTTGGACTTTCTGCCGGGAACGCTCCGGTAATTGTTAAAAACGATCCGCAGAGTGTCGGGGATATTAAAAGTCAGGGCATGGTTACGGTGTCAATCACAACCAAGATCCTCTCCAATGCCACTGAGGGGGAATACCAGATCCCTCTTACGATCGGGTACACCTACCTTGCATCATCTAACCAGGATGCAAGTGATAATCTTCAGTCTGATTACCAACAAAGGAACGAGACCTTCCCGATAACAATAAAAATCAAGCCGCAGGTAAAGATCGAAGTTCTTGAAGCCGTGCCGGAAAACCTGAATGTCGGGAGCGAGGGATACCTGAACCTGAAGATAAAAAATGCCGGGTCAGAGGATGGTAGAAAGGCTACCGTGAAGATAATCCGCAACGGGGCAAGCCCGATAATTCCTACGGACAGCAGCGTTTTTATAGGGGATTTCCCTCACAACGAAACGGTTACCTGCAGATATAAGGTAGCGATCTCCAACGAGGCGGAAAAACAGACCTACCCGGTTGACGTTGTTGTCATGTATGAGAACCGGGACGGGGATATGGTTACTTCGGCTTCTGACACGCTGGGAATTCCCGTTGGCGGAAAAATCAGTTTCACTATCTCATCGGGAACGGTGCAGGTTGTGCAGGGATCACAAAGCGTGATTCAGGTAGAATACCAGAACAGTGGCACTACCACAGCATACAATGCCCAGGCACGGCTTTCAGCAGTTGAACCGTTTAAAAGCACCGATGACACGGCATACCTTGGTGATCTGAAACCGGGCGAAACAGCAACCGCACGTTACCAGGTTAGTGCAGATGATGCAGCGGTGGTAAAGGATTATACCCTTGATACCGAGGTAAGGTACCGTGATGCACTGGACAACAGCCAGGTCTCCGACACATTTAACGTACCGGTCCAGGTTCAACCAAAACCGGCATCGAATGGATTCATGCAGGTTCTTCCGGCAATAGGGATTATCGCCCTGATTTGCATCGGCGCCGGGTATTATGTACTTATAATGCGAAAGAAGAAGTGATGCTGGGATGGGAAGGGGAACTTCCTCAACCTGCGGTTCGGACGATTGAGGAGATGCGTTCAGTCCTTGCCGACCCCTCGTGTGAGAGTAGCGGATCCCTCTATTATATGTACCGGGATCTGGTAAAGTCGGATGCGGACTGGATCTGGCTGTGCCACCACAACCTGCGGTATGATCTTACGGTCATCCCTTCCCAAACACTCTGTGGCGAGTGGGTGAAGACCAAGGGGCATTATCACCCGAAAAACCCGGCAGGGATCGGCTATCCGGAGATCTATGAAGTTATTGAAGGCGAGGCACACTACCTTCTCCAGTCACGGACACTTGATGATGTAGTGATGATCTCTGCGAGTGCCGGTGATTTGGTAATCATCCCGCCTGATTACGGGCATATTGCTATCAACCCTTCCCGGGATACAACGCTGGTCATGGGAAATATTGTTTCTACGGCGTTCCAAAGCGAGTACGGTGAATATGAAAAATATCATGGTGCTGCGTATTATGAGATGAGTTCCGGCACAATGAGAAAAAATCCCTTTTATCCCGTTTTTACGCCCATACGATATCTCGGGGAAAGCTGTGGGTGGGGGACACACCGGATCTGCCAAGCATCGCTTTACCATCTGATCGGCAACGAGGATGCACTCTCGTTCCTTAATTACCCGGAAAAACTTCTTACGGTTTTTTCTGTACTGCTAAAAGGTTAGGTGCCAGCAGTCTTTTGTGCTCGCTTTTTCTCACGAGCCCAAGCACCTTCTCTTCCGTGGGTGTTGCAGCCTGCCAGCCCTGCTGCTCAAGTGCCCGGAGTGATGCATCGATTTTTTCATAGGAAAGACCGATCTCTTCTTCATCGCTCTGCCCCTCCCATAAACCGGCTGAAGGTGTCTTGTTTATGATCGACTCGGGAATTTTTAGTTCCTGAGCGATACGATATATCTCAGTTTTATACAGGTGTAACAGTGGCTGGATGTCCGCTGCATTATCACCTGACTTTGTGCAGTAACCGAGCATATATTCGCTCCGGTTGGAGGTACCACACACAATTGTATGGTCCCGGTTGGCGTGATAATATAAAACAGCCATGCGGATCCGCGCCATCAGGTTGCCGATCAGGTAACGGGATTCTTTAAATTCCGGCATTGTTTTAAACCCTTCAAGCATGGGTTCTATGCTTACCACCCGGTGCTCCATACCCAACTGGTTACAGAGAGCTGCAGCATCTCTGATATCAGCCGGGTTGCTCAATTTTGAGGGAAGAGAGAGTCCAAGCACCTTATCCCCTCCAATTGCCCGGCAACAGAACGTCGCTGCAACTGCGGAGTCCACGCCCCCGCTCAGTCCAACGACAATTCCTTTACATCCACTTGTCCAGTAGGTGTATCGGATCATCTGCTCAACCTGACCCATCCAGCACCCGAGTTCTGTTGCCATGCACATCAAATCGTTTATAGTAGACGGATGAACTTTTTCAATTGTTCGGTATTCCCTACGGCTATAACAGCTTCCCCCTCCGTCAGAATCAGATCGTTATCAGGAGCAACAACGGAACGGTGCGGGCCTTCGATACCGACGATCCTCACTCCTGTTTTTCTGCCAAACCAGGAAACCGTATTAGGATACGTCTTCGTAACGCGTTTCATAACAACCATGTCGCCGTTGGGAAGGTCAAGGAGGATAGTCACGGTATCAGCAAGGATGATCCTTGCAATAGCCTGTCCCCCGATTGTGGGGAGCAGTGCGACATAATCTGCACCTGCACGGTAGAGTTTGCCCACCGATGCCGGGTCATTGGCGCGTGCAAGAATGCGGATACTTGGGTTGAGGTTACGTACCATAAGCGTAGTGAAAATATTCACATCGTCATTGTTCAGTGCGACAAAACAGAACTGTGCTTCTTCAATATGCGCCCGTTTGAGTATTTGCTCATCTTCGGCATTGCCGATAATCTGGTTGACATCCTGCTGTTTTGAGTCAACAACGATGCAGGAGATGCCGGATGACTGGAGTTCCTGGTACACCGCTAAACCTACATCGCCAAACCCTGCAATAACTGCAAGCGCCTTCCTGTGTCCGTCCGCACCAAACTCATCGTGGATTGCTGAAACAATTGCATCCGCCGTTCCAAAGAGGAAGAGCGAAGTGGTGTGGTCAATAATATCATCATCCTGTGGACGGGAAATGAAATTACCCCTTTTCCAGAGAAATAGTACCATGATACCATAACGCTCGAAAAGCTGAAGTTCCTTAAGTGTTTTACCTTCGGCATTGCATCCCGGGATCACGGGAATATTGATCAGCCGGAGTTCATTGACTGACTGGTGCTGGGGATTGACACTAATCCGGTCAAGCCCGGGAATCTCTGGAAGGGTATCCCCGCTCATATTGAGTACAGCATGGCGTGCAAGAATTCTCCCGGTCGTATGTTTTGGCGAGAGCACGTACTCTGCACCCGCGTATCGTAAGTAACGGTCAAAGGATAGTTTGTCGACTATGGAGATGATCTTGCCCTGTGCCAGTTCACGAATACTCAGGACGATATTTGCGGTCAGTCGTTCATCTTTACAGATGACAATATAGCTTGCTTTTGCAAGGTGCGCCCCCGACCAGGTGTTCGGATCCGTATAATCCCCCCAGATGACGTACGCCCGTTTGCGGTAATTCGTGGCGATTTCGAGTGCCACTGCCTTATCCTGCTCGATTATTACGATATCATGGTCGGAAATAGTCAGGCTGTCAATAACAGATCGGGTGAGCTCATTATATCCCATAACGACGGTATGCCCATACAGATGGTGCGGGGTTCTTCGTGGAGGTGCGGGAGCAAGCAGGGTGGTGAGGAACGGGGCAAGGAGCAGCGGGATAACAACGAAGATCATGATAACGCCGGACAGCATGATCTGGATTGCCAGCAATCGTGTGAGATCGTCTGAGAATGGCAGTAACCATCCATACCCGACAGTTGTCATGGATTCGACAACAAACAGTAGTGACTCAGTCCATGAGAGGGGTTTGTGCTCCAGCACGGGATAGTAGGAATGAAATATGTACGTATAGACCCCGATCAGTAACGCAAACGCGAAGAAATAAATTGAGATTTGTATGCTGGGAGAATTCCGGATTGCCCGCCACGCCCGTCCACGTTTATGTGCCACCGGCCGTCACCTCGCCAATTATCCGGCAGCCCGGGCATTCCCCGTCTGTGGGTTCCCCGCATTGCTCACAGGAAGGAATCAAATCCGCGATGGAACCACATACCCCGGTCAGATTTTTTCTCAGGTTGGTGAGTGCATATTTTGTTGCCGGGTGACGGGTGGTGTAATCGTTAAGTATCGTCTGCACATCCCCCTGGAATGGATCGTTTTTGTAAGGACAGCATGACTGGTTACACCCTTTGAGGTGAAGATCTGCATAGAGTGCCACTTCTTTTTGAGGAATAGAGATAAACGGGCGGATCCGGGGAATTTTTCTCCTGCCGGTTCGTTCAAAACCAACAAGCCGCTCAGTAGTTCCCTGAAGTATATTCTTCAGTACCGATACTGCCCCATCATCCAGTGTATGGCCAAGGGCCAGTCTCGTTACCCCGTGTTCCCCGGTTATCCTGTTCAGCAGGGAATTTTTGATCACGCGACAATACGTGCAGGAAAGACCAGTACCTTTTTGGTGTGCGAATTCATCTGCGGTAATCCCAAAGCCCTCCAAAAAAGACACGGGGATACATTCTATATCAAGCGCATGGGCGATCCGCATCGCACATCCCGGGTCACGATACCCGGCGATTCCCTCATCGATGGTGATGGCAGAGATACGGATGTCGCGGCGGTTCGAGGTAAGTTTTTTAAAAAAATACAGGAGTGCACTGCTGTTTTTTCCTCCTGAGAGAGCGACAGCGATATGATCACCGGGGATCATCCAGCGGTGCCTGCGGATTTCATATTTTGCTTTTGCTTCAACATCAGCTTCAACGTGTTGTTTGCAGAGGTGTTGCCCGGAGTACTCCTGAAAAAGTATTGCCTCCCTCCTGCACTTGTTGCACTGCATTTGCCAAATCCATTCTAATCTGGACGATAAAAGATGTTTAAGGTTGTGTTGAGTGGTCAGGTGTGTCAGGTAAGATGCGATTTTATAGTCCGGCACATAACCACTCTAACGATTATGGTTATCGCCGCGGAACGCATCCGCACGCTGAATAAATATGAAAAATCCATCCTCAACTCGCTCGAACGTGGGATGAAACGCTACGAGTGGGTGCCGCTGGAACAGATCAAAACAGCCACAAAGCTCTCGGAATCCGAAGTCAACTACCGTCTCGCCCGCCTGATCGAATGGGGTATGGTGCGGTTCAATCCTGTGCCCTACGATGGGTATGCCCTTGTTTTTGGCGGTTACGACACGCTGGCGCTCTCAACCCTCACCCGGAACGGGACGATATCCGCACTCGGCTCACGTATTGGCGAGGGAAAGGAGTCCGTTGTATATGAAGCCCTCGGGCTTGGTCCGGTAGCTATCAAGTTTCACCGGGTTGGGCAACGGTCATTCTCATCAGCCCGCCTCAACCGGGATTACATGCCGGAGGGAGGGCACTGCCCCTGGCTGATCGCGTCCCGGTTATCAGCAGAGCGGGAATACCAGGCCCTCACTGCCCTGCATCCGAAAGTCAGCGTCCCGCTACCCATCGGACAGAACCGTCATACCGTTGTGATGGCATTGATAAATGGTCCGAATCTCAATCATTGCCGGCTTGAAGAGCCAGAAGAAGTACTTGATGAGATACTCACCTATGCCGGCATTACCTATCGTGAGGGAATTATCCATGCTGATCTCTCGGAATATAATATCCTTATGGAGGAGGGCAGGTGTGTTATCATTGACTGGCCACAGTGGGTAGCAACCAGTCACTTAAATGCACAGTCTATCCTGGAGCGTGACATCGATAATATCCTCACATTTTTTAAACGAAAATACAATGTGGTGTATGATCGCGGGGATGCGATGCGATGCGTGATCGATTAAGGGTCTTTGGTATCGACATCATTAAAGGATCCGTGAGGTCACGATCCCGCCGTCCGATGTATGCCCTTGTCCGGATGGAGGGACAGATCATTGAGAGCCAGTCGGAGGTCTCGATGTTCCGGCTCTTTCGGATGCTCAATGAAGAACAACCGGATATCCTTGCAGTTGACAGTCTCCAGGAGATTGCCGCTGACCAGCATGATCTCTTTTTCTTTTTACAGGAGTTACCCCCCCAGACACGGCTCGTCCAGGTGACGGGTGGGGAACGCAAGGAGACGCTCGGTAAGGTTGCTGCCCGGTATAACATCAGTTTCAACCGGTTTGATCCGTTTGCCGAAGCCCGCACAGCAGCGCAGGTCGCCTCCCTTGGGGCAGGAGCAGAGATCATCGCGTTTGAGAATGAGAGCGAGATTGTTGCAAGCCGGCACCGGTCCTTAGGAAAAGGTGGGTGGAGCCAGAACCGCTACGTGCGAAAAATTCACGGGGCGGTGCAGTTGAAAGGGCGGGAGATTGAGATGGCTCTTGTTTCAGCCGGGATAAGGTATGAAAAGAAGGAGACCCGGGCGTTTGGTGGGTGCAGCAGGGTGGCGTTCCGGGTCTTTGCGAAAAGGGACCAGGTCCCGGTCTCAACCCATCGTGGTGCCGATGTCCAGGTGCGGATTAGTGGCAAACGCCTTGAGCGGATCCGGTTCCGTCCGCTCTCCGGAAAACCCCGGTACCTGATTGTCGGTATCGATCCCGGTACAACAACCGCAGTAGCGGCGCTCGATCTCGATGGCAACCTGCTGCATCTTGCCAGCTCCCGCCAGATGAACATGGGAGACGTGGTTGAATCACTCTGTCGCGTGGGAAAACCCCTCATTATCGCATCCGATGTGCAGGAAATGCCCTATTCTGTGGAGAAGGTCCGGCGGGCGTTTTCTGCTGTTGCGTATACCCCAAAACAGGATGTGAGCGTTGAGACAAAGGTCGATCTGACGGCATCGTTTACGTATGGAAACGATCATGAACGGGATGCACTTTCTGCAGCGCTCGATGCCTATCGCAAGTACCGTCATAAGTTCCAGAACTTACTGAAGCGGGTTCCTCCGGGTCATGACCTTGACGAAGTCCGGGCACGGGTTATCAGGGGTCAGTCTCTTGATCAGGTGATCGGTGACATGAATTCCGTAACCACGGCGCCGGTGATCGATGCACCCCCGGTCCCGGTAGAAGTGAAGCATGATGAGAAGGCTAGAGTGCTTGACGGGATGGTGAAGCGCCTGCGTACGTTTGTTGCTGAGCTGCAGGAAGAAGTTAAGGAAAAGGACTTTGAAATTCAGAGGCTCCAGGCACGCGTCCGGAAGATCCACACATCACAGGATGCACAACTTGCAAAGGATACCGAAGTGATGAAAAAAGATGTGATTATCCAGAGCTTAAAAAAACGGTTGCGCAAGGAGGAACGGCACAACCGGATTCTTTTAAAGCGCCTCGTACGCATCAAACAATTTGCCGAGCTTTCGATGGATGGAGAGGTGCTGCCGGTCAAGGTTATGGATGCACTGACAAAAGAAGGGCTTCGCCGGCTCACTGAGGATGTCGGGATAGAAGAAGAAGACATTATCTTTGTGACCCGGCTTGATGGCTGGGGAAGAAGTGTGGTTAAGGATCTCGCGGGAATTCGGGTAAAAGCGGTTGTTACTGGTGCCGCGATGCTTGCAGAAAGTGACCCCCAAATGCTTCCGGTATTCCGGGAATTGGAAGTCCCCCTTCTTTCTGATAAGGACGCCGGTGTCCAGGTACGGGGAAAGCGAGGGCTTTCCGGGAAGGAAACCCTAAAGAATGCACTTGCACGCTGGCAGGAAGAGCAGGCTCAGCATGAACGGGAAAAGAAATCTGAAATGATCGAGCACATCTTCAAAGAGTATAAGAGCGAACGGGGTAAGGAGGTGCGCAAGAGTGGATGACCGCGAACTCTTAACTGTCGTGATGGGAATTGTCGGGAAAGAGAAATGCCTTGATGATTGTGCCGAAGTACCCTGTGGTGATCAGATTATGGTGGTGACAACGGACATGCTCCACCGTACTACTGACTTTGTAGAGGGTATGAGCGACTGGCAGATAGGCTGGATGAGTGCAGCGGTTACGCTCTCCGATATTGCGAGCATGGGTGCAGAGCCAAAATATCTCCTCATTGCTGTCGGTCTCGATACATGGCAGAATCTGGCTGGTGTCATGCAGGGTGCACAGGATTGTTGCACAAAGTTCGGTGCTGCAATCATTGGCGGTGACATAGACCGTCATGGGGAGCTCACCGTGGTGACAACCGGACTCGGTCTTGTCGATAAACACCATCTTGTGCGTCGTACCGGCGCACAACCGGGTGACCTTGTCTGTATCACCGGGATACCCGGTCAGGCGCAGGCACGCCTTGACGGGTATGTCCAGTACGAGAAGGCACTCTTTGAACCACAACCGCGGGTGAAGGAAGGGCAGCATCTTGGCAGGGTAGGAGCTAGTGCGATGATGGATGACAGTGACGGTATCGCCCTCTCGCTGTATGATCTGGTTAGTGTGAACGAATGTGGATTTTCTCTCGATTCAACAAAACTACCAGTCCCTGCGGGGATTCCTGCAAACCAGGCCCGTGAACTTGCGCTCTATGGCGGGGGGGACTACGAACTGATCTTCACCCTGCCTCCACAACGACACCCGATCGATGGGATTTCCTATACGGTTATTGGCAGCACAATTTCAGAAAAAGTTGTCGTAATTGATGGCCGCCCTGTAGAGAAAAGAGGGTACCAGCACCTCTGGGAATAATCTCATTTTTTGCACGGGTACATCTCTGTGATTAATTTTGTAGCATACTTCTTTGCCAAGTGACCTTTTTTCCATGCTTCATGGTCTGGTTGGAAATAAATATGGTGAAAATATGTGAAGAAGACCAAAAAGTAATGAAACCGAAGGTCTTTGGCTATAAATACGATTGATGAGAGATATTCCAGTATAATAAAACCTCTTAGGCCTGTCGTATGGAATCATTAGAGAGCAAACTGGACAGACTGACCATGGACCAGCGAAAGGAAGTTGAAGATTTCGTGGACTTCCTGATGTGCAGGTCAGGAAATTCACATGAATCTCCCGGTGCCGCAACGGTTTTGCCCTCGTCCCAGAACGTTGCTCCTCCCCCGCTAACCTTGCCAGAACCGGTTCACGTCCCGGAAAACTCCCCGGTTAAGGGATATGAATCGCTCCATGGTGAGAGATCTTCATTACCCGTAAGAAATGAAGAGCAGGCAACTCCCTTCCAGGAAATAATCGTGGGTGGTGATGACCGGGTCTCCCACGGTTATCTGGATTATGGGGAGTTTGAACAACACCCGTCACCTGCAATGGTTGCAGTAAAAAACGTGAAAGAAAAGTTAAAACAGAACGAAGAGCACGAAAAACCCCGTGAATTGCTCGACTGGATCGATTGATTTTTTTATAAAAAAAAGGAGAAACGAGTGGACTCGACGGGATTTGAACCCGTGGCCTTCACGTTGCAAACGTGACGATCTACCCCTGATCTACGAGCCCTTACTGATGTGGCATACTAGTTTTCTGCGGATGCCATATAGTTGTTGCTGTTCGTTAAGGATATTCTTCTGTTTGAATATAGGTGATTACCTGATTATTATGGTGAAAATTTTTTTACTGCCGGTTGATCTTCCGCTCACTCTTTTTTAGCTTTGGAAATATGGGAAAAAACCGTAGCGATTGCCCCTATCATCGCTGTAATAACTCCGATAACTCCCACCAGGACCCCGGGATTTTCCAGAACTCCGCTTCCTGGTGTGGGCGAAACATTCACGGTAATCACGGGTTCAGGTGATGTAGTGATGGAAGGAGATGTCACCTGGACCGGGGGTAGTCCAACCGGGTTAAGCGTTCCGAATAATTTTGTATCCTTCCCTTCGGGAATATAAACTTTGCTGCTATAATCGTAATACCCGCTCAACGTCAGTGTGAGCACGTGATATCCGGATACCACACGGGTAATATTTGCCGGGGTCGTACCCTGGTAGTCTCCATCAATGAGTATTGCGGCACCAGAAGGTGAGGAATAGACCATGACATTTCCGGTAGATATCTGCTCAGGCAGTGTAACTGCAGGAGTAGTTGTAAGGGAAATGTTTGCTGGAGGTATGGTTGTGGAGGGGACTATCGTAGTCGATGAAACCGGTGCTGGATTCTGCAGGGTACTAAGGTAGGAGATCAAACGTTCGTTGATGCTATCCGACTCAGTAACATTCAGGTACGGCTGTGTAGATGACATCGCCCATTCAATGACATACCCGTTTCCATATCTCCCGTATATCAGGGCCGGATCATTGGTGTTATAACTCAAAAGAGTAATGGAATCTTTCTTTCCCACGGTATTGAAACGCCCGGTAATGGGGTTCGTATTCGGATATAGTGTGCGCAGACCCGCAAAGATTTTTTGCGAGACCGGATTATCCGGATCAGTCACTTGCAGGTAATTACCCTCGGGAACAATACCGGAAATTTCTGCAGGCAGGCTGGCATTAAATTTTTGGTAATTTTTATTGGTAACTACCATGATCTTACCGGAAGAAACTGCATGTTCGATCTGTAATCCGGTATCTGCGCTGAAGGAGTCGTCACCTCCCATGAAAATTACATCGACCGAGGGTTTGGTGAAATTTGCAATATTGTTATCAAGATCAAATCCGGAAGAACCTGGAAGCGAATACACGACAGTAACTGTGTCCCGGTGATTATCCGGGTTGAATCCGGCAGTATCACCATAGATCGCGATATTGATTGCGGCAACAGGCATCACCATTACCACTATCCCCCACAGTAAAATTGTGAAGATTGCAGGGATTTTTTTTCGGCTGATCATCATACACCATCCATTTTTTTATAGACTGAATTGCTGTTATCAGCATTGTCAGGTATTCTCATATATCGATTTTGATCACTGCATTGTTGAATACGAAAGTCTGGGAAGAAAGAAAACGGGGATGAAAATATTCAAAGATACAAACATCATACATTTAATCTCTTAACTTCGTAGTGGAGTGTATCGTTGTGGCAAAACTGATCATTGAACTAAAAAAAGGAAAAGACGGACAGATTGAATATATCGTCACGTACCATGATCCAAAGACGGATAACCAGTTCACCCTGACGACGACAAACGATCTCAATGAAGCGGTGGACCGGCTGAAAGTCACCCTGGAAAGCGAAGTTCAGGCTATGACGAAAAAGTAACCTTTTTTTATATAGTTCATGAAAAAACGTAATGAGTTATGGACCCGGCGGGAATTGAACCCGCGGCCTTTACGTTGCGAACGTAACGATCTACCCCTGATCTACGAGCCCAAAAATGAGATGATATCAGAGAATAATCTCGATATCTAACTTTTCAGCCAGTTCCTTATATCTGTTCCTGATAGTGACTTCTGTGACGCCTGCCACTTCAGCCACTTCGCGCTGGGTGCGTCGCTCGCCCCCAAGAATCGATGAGATATAAATCGCGGCTGCAGCAACACCGGTTGGGCCCCTGCCGCTTGTTAATTCGCGTTCCCCTGCCTGGCGCAGGATCTCCACGGCGCGGCTCTGCACTTCACCTTTGAGCGTGAGCCCGGAGCAGAAGCGCGGAACGTAATCAATGGGAGATGTCGGGAGAAGTTTGAGCCCGAGTTCCCGGGAGATGAACCGGTAGGTCCTGCCAATCTCTTTTCTGGATACACGGGATACTTCTGCGATCTCATCAAGGGTACGGGGCACATTGCACTGGCGGCAGGCTGCATAGAGTGCTGCTGCTGCAACGCCCTCAATACTCCGCCCGCGGATCAGGTTCTTGTCAACCGCATCACGGTAGACAACAGCTGCAGTTTCACGCACGTTTCTCGGGAGCCCGAGTGCAGACGCCATACGATCAAGTTCTGAGAGGGCGAATGCAAGGTTGCGTTCAGTTGCATTACTGACCCGGATACGGCGCTGCCATTTGCGGAGCCGGTAGAGCTGTGCACGGTTTTTCGATGAGATTGCCCTGCCATACGAGTCACGGTTGCGCCAGTCAATCATCGTTGAGAGCCCTTTGTCGTGGATCGTAAACGTCATGGGAGCCCCGACACGTGAGCGCTTCATGCGCTGGTCGTGATCGAATGCACGCCACTCAGGACCGCGGTCAATGAAGTCATCATCAATTACAAGGCCGCAACCCTGGCAGACCAGTTCTGCCCGTTCGTAATCGTGGACAAGCTGCCTGCCTCCACACTCCGGGCAGACCGTCTCGGTATGATTTTCAGCCTTCTTCTCGGTCTCTTTTCCCTTCGTCCGTAATTTGAGTGCTTCCCTTTCACTCTGAAGGACTTTTACTTTTTCAATTTCCTGCATCCACATTCTCCAATGTTATATTTTTTCGTTGAATCGCAAAACCGGCGTATCCCGGGTGTTATGTCATCATTTTGCGAAGAGCTTTTCATTCGGCTGAACCGTGCACTTTTCGCGGCAGAGAACCGCAGCGTACGGTGCTTTGACATTGCCAAAGAGGTCCAGGATCTTTCCCACAGGTTTCATCCTGCGATCAGTCACTTCGCTGTACAATGGGGGAAGCTGTGCGGCATCACACTGTATAATGAGCATCCGGTTGCCAATGGTGCTCATCGCTCGACCAACAACTTTCACACAACACCCTCAAAGATACAAAATTACTGAAATAATTTAGTAACCTATATATATCAGTCACAACTGTATTTAAATATTGCGTGAAAGTATAAATAGAAATTTCAGGAAACAAGAAACCGGTCGATATTTAAAGATATAACCTGTTTACACTCAGCATCAGTAAGTCCGGCCCCTTTTGCAACCACAAATTTCGCGCGTTCGTCCAGCAGATCATGGGGGGCGTGCGCGTCTGAGTCCACTACAATCTGGCATGCAGTTTCCCGTGCAACCAGAACCACGTGGCCATTTGTCCGGTTATGCCCTCCCCGCGATGTGATCTCAAGAGCGATACCGTTCTTTGCGGCAAGGAATGCATCTTCTCTGGTGATGAGCCCCGGGTGCGCAAGCACGTTTACGTATTTGCATGTGCACGCTGCATGGTTGGTGCCGGCTGCCACCGGTTCAACGGGGGTTTCACCATGAACAATGACAATGTCTGCCCCGGAAGTCTTTGCTGATTTTGCCAAATCTGTGATCTGCGATGGAGGGACATGGGTAATCTCAACACCGCAGAGCAGTTTAACGCCATAAATCTTTGCGGATTCCCGTACCTGATTGAGTGATTCAATGACAGATGTGGTGTTGGATGCGTCAACATGATCTGTAATAGCAACCGTTGTGTACCCAAGTACTGCCATCCGGCGGATTAACTCGATGGGGAGCATCTCACCATCAGAAAGGATGGAATGGGTATGCAGGTCGTATAAACTGCTCATCGTTTCACCTCAAGTCTCTGGGCAACTTTTTTGATGAGCGCCTCTTTACCTTCCTGCCACTCGGCAACAATACGACCCTCACGCCGCGTCCAGTGTGAGGGGTGGTGATGGTCCTCAATCCTGAACGCCACACCGACACGTTTCAATGCGCGTTCGAGATCGCCGATCACTGGCGCCTTTACCCCGCGGTTCCGTGATACCCGCCGCCCCTGACGACGTGAATATGCCGTGTTGAAGTAACAGGGGTACAATATGCACTCGCCTTGTGCCATTATAAAGAGAATTTGTGGGTCAAGGTATAAACAGTGTACGCTCGTACCATGTACCATGCATCACATCGACGTCAGGATTGAGAAGGATATTTACGACATCAACAACACCCTTGCTGACAAGAATGCGAAGCATCTGAAATCTCATGGCGTCCGGGCGTTTGACCTGCTCGGCGCAATCGGCTCAGGAAAAACAGCACTCATAGAGCGCCTTTACCCCCTGCTCACGAAAAAGGGATTGCGTGCGGGTGCCATTGCTGGTGATGTGTATGGTGACGATGATTTTAAGCGGATTGTAGCGCTGGGTATCCCGGCCTTCAATGCAAACACCGGTAAGGAATGTCATCTTGATGCCCACCTGGTGGAACATGCCATCGATCATCTGCCGCTCGATGACATTGATATCCTGTTCATCGAGAACGTGGGCAATATGGTCTGCCCTACCGACTTCCGTCTTGGGGCAGAAAAGAGAATTGTTATTGTGAGTTCAACGGAAGGCGATGACGTGGTAAACAAGCATCCGATGATGTTCCGTGACTGCACGATCGGGGTGATCAACAAGGTTGATCTCGCCCCCCTTGTTGGAGCAAACCTCGACCGGATGGAATCAGATATCCACCGGTACAATCCCCGGATGCCGGTATTCAGAACCAACCTGAAGACGGGCGATGGTATTGCTGCCCTCCTTGACGCAATCCTCGCGTGAAGAATCCAAAAAAATGATAATCTGACGAAGAAAAGATCTTGTAATTATTTCTTCGGTTTTTTTATTTCACGGGGCTTCTTAAAAAAAATAGTCCCTGCCACCCCTTGGCAGATGGAGATGGAAGTAAAAGTAATCGGGAAATACTATAAATAATTCTGAAGGGAATATATAGAGCACCATCTTCGGAACAGGTTTCCGAAGAAATATTATTGAGAGTGACACCATGCAGTGGCAGGGAGAATCAGTACGAAAGGTAACCGGTGGCAGGCGCCGCCCGGCACAGATGAAGCGAAGAACGGAGATCGGGCTCGCACCCGCAGATACCCATATCGGTGAAGACCGGAGAAAGAATATCCGGACCACTGGTGCAAACCAGAAAGTCCGTGCGCTCCGGGCAAGCTTTGCGAATGTGACCAACCTCACAAACGGCGAGTGTAAAAAGGTTAAAATCGCGAGTGTTGTTGAGAATGGGGCAAACCCGAACTACGTGCGGCGAAATCTTCTGACCAAAGGCGCAATCATCAAGACCGAGATTGGGAATGCCCGTATCATGAGCCGCCCGGGTCAGGATGGCGTCATCAACGCGGTGTTACTCGAATAACCCGGATACTTTAAAATCCCGGCGCAATTTTTTTTCAGGATTGTTTTTGGATTGTTTTTGCAGTCATGAATACACTTTCCCCACGGGATGATACATCATTTTTAAAAAAATAATCTCCGGTCAATTAATTTCCGGTCAATAAGAGTGCGGTTACCTTATTTAGCAATCTTTTTTCTTTCAGCCCTCCACATAGTCTAGCTATGCGAAGGATCTATTATCGTTTCCCCCAGCGGGTGGATCTGTCGTTTGCGATGGGAATGCCGTTTAACGAGACGCTGAAGTACATCGCAGGTCTTGATAATGCGGAGTCAACCAAGACGACCGGAAAGGAACTGGTGAAGGTAAAAACCAAAGTAAAGATTGCGATAGACCGTGCGACATTTGGGGACATAACCCCGGATGTCCTGCGCCCGGGCGTGATCACGGAAGCAGCTGATATGCAGGTATCCCTGCTCGCGCTTGCACTTCGCGGCGGTGGCAAGGTTCCGATTGCAAATGATGTCTTCTATATCAGGTTAACCGATCAGGTGTCAAGGACTGATATTGATATTGCAAAAGAAGGGCGGGGCGAGGGACTGGACGTGCTGGACATGAAAAATATCCTTCTGGGTGCGCCGAAGTGAACCTTAAAATCACGGTCGCAGCACCTTTCAAACACACCCGGAAAACCGGGATGCGAAAGAACGAGCTGGTCTATTATTACTCACTCGACCGGAAATGGATGAGCACCGAGCAGGCGGGTATACTTCTCCGCCGGGCGGAAGAGGAGGGACTTTTAGGTCAGGAGAATGGAGTTTTCTCCCCCCTCTTTGATACTACATCGATCACCATTCCCCTCGGATTCAAACCTACATCTTCAATTTTTGAGCGCAATGATCCATTAGGGGAACTGATTGAAAGGATTGCAAAAGCGCAGGGGATACTGGAAACTGATGTAGTTTCTGAGATGAACCGGACCATCAAAGAGCGGTTTGATGGCAATCTCCTGCCGGCGGCAGCACTGGTCCTGCTCGCAAAAAAATATAATGTTCCTTTCAAAGACAAAAGAGAAGCGCTCAATGGAACCGTGAAAAAAGGGTAGTTACAACCACATTGTCTGATTTTTTTTAAATGGGTGACTGGATACGACCAGAACTGATTTGAACAATAAAGTATTTCGTTACGATATTGCGTACATATTATCAGGCAGATTTGGCAAGGTGTATTCATGACAGGACGCAGAAACGATCCGTGGGATAAACCGTGGGTTACCATCGCTATAGTTGCAGGTATAATTGCTGTGGTGGCAATTGCACTGGTATTTTTTATGGGAAGCGGGAATACGTCGGAACAGTCTCTTCCGGGAAAGACAACTCCTTTGCCTTCAGGCTCCAGCACTCAGGTGACACAAATATCCGGTACTGGAGCTTCCCAGACGACGATTAAGGTACCAGCAACGGTCAGCATCCCCGGGACAGGAGTATTTGTCAAAGTCAGTTATATCGCTAGTTTTTCAGGCACCTATGGTGTGAATGGCGTGATGCAAAAAGTGAGAAATTCTGGTGACAGATTGTATGAAATCACCAATTCGACGGGAAACGTTACGGCAACCTTCACCAAGGAAGATGGGTCAGCGAAGCACGAGATAACTGTTGAACTCTGGAAAAACGGGAAATCGTTAACATCCGCGAAGAACTCAACTCCGTTTGGCAAAGTCGATATCAGATATGCGCTCTAGAAATTTACTCTCTCTTTTTAATATTTGCTTGAGACGGTTGAATAAAACCAAAAAAGAATTGATATATTATCTTCTGCCGGCTTTTGCCTTCTTTTCTGTTTTCTCTCCGGCAACCTTGGGGAAGAGCTCATCCAGAGGTTTTTCTCCATACGTGGTTACGCGGGCGTTTATCTGTACAAAATCAGCTGTGATCTCATTTGACCGGATCGTCTTTCTCCTGCGCTCTCCTTCCATAGTCGGATGGAATCCGACACCGGCTGTCATGAGCAGTTTTTTGCGCCCTGCGCCCGGCAAGCTCTTCTTTGCAGGTATTCCGGTCCGATCGGATGCGCCGGTGATCAGGATTTTGTAGCCTGCAAGTCCCATTGCACCTGCATCGATCTCCTCTCCGATACGTTTGCCCACGATTGCACTTGCTGCGCCGCCACTTGCATCTACATTAAAGGCGCGACCGGTCTTTGGGTCTGATACAACGATTTTTAACTCCACCATTTTGTATGCTCCGTATTGATTTTCATCAAAAAACCCAGGTATTGGATTTTTTCACGTCTCTGGCTGCCGGCTGTTTCACCTGCACATGAGAAGTACCCATTTTATTATACCGGTACGCTATTAAACCCTCGCGTCTGGCGCGAGCTCATATGCGGTCATTTCCCCCAGAAGGGTTCACTTTTCCGCCGCATCGTCGTGAACTCCCCAAGAATTTCCTGCGTGCTCACGTTCAGTGTTTTGAGCATCTCACGTTCGAGCACTTTCACGTGCCGCTCTGGAATGTCCACGAACAGATCATCCCCCACGTTCAGCTGCCGTCCTACTGTTACTCCCTCAATCGAGATCGCGACTTCGAGTCCGGCATCCGCTTCGCGAATAGATTCCTGGCGGAGCTGCATGGATTTGAGGTGCCCTACTTTCTTTCCATCCGTTTTTATGAGGTTTACATCGCTGCGCAGTTTCCCGCCAAGCACCCGCACTCCTACAACGGCAGGGTTGCTTTGCCGGAATACACAATCGGGGAGGAGCCGGATCTTTGCCGGCATCACAATATGCTCAAAACGCTGCTTCTCTAAGAGCCGTTTCTGCTCGTCCCGCCACTCGAGATACTGGTCGATAAGCTGGTAGATTACCCTACCCTCAAAAACTTTTACCTGTGTGTAGAGGGGATTTTTGATCATATCCGCAGCGTCAGGAAGGATCGGGGTATTAAAAGAGAGGAGTACACGAAAAACCGGGTTTTTTATAGTCTCGGTGTCGATCAGGTCATGCCGGCTCACCGGCCCGACTTCTGCCCGGATCACGCCGATCCCTTTTCCCTCAAGCTCCTTGCAGAGCGCTTCCAGTGCCCCGATCGTATCTGCTTTAATCACGATTCCTTCATCAGCAAGTATGACGTGTATCTCCGTCATCTCTTTTTTTATCTTTGCCTCGACTTCTTCACGATTTCCACGGATCACAAAAAATGGTGATCCTGCAATCACGTTCTCGAGATTCGGGGCGGTGACCTTAATCCCCGCCGCTGCTGCCACGGATTTCACCCGCTCGAACCGTTCCTCAACCAGGATCTCTTTCATCGGGCGGGGTTTTAAGAGTGACCGCACTTTAGTCACCACGATATCCCCCTGCGTGGCAACTGCAATTTCATCACCGATCGCGAGCGTTCCGTCGTACAGGATTACATCAAGTGTAGTCCCGAGTCCGCGCTCTTCCTTGACTTCAAGAACGGTACCTGCGCCCGGACCTTCAACCAGAAGGGTGAGTTCCTCTCCCAAATACCGCTGGGCAAGCCCGATCATTACGAGCAGCAGATCTGAAATGCCTTCTCCTGTGTGGGCGCTGACCGGCACAATTGCCAGGTTTCGTTTGAAATCAGACACCCGGTCGAACCGGTCTGCTGAGAAATCAAGTTCAGCAAGTTTACCCACGATTTCATAGGTCTTGTTCTCAACATACCCTTTCACCCGGTCGTTTTGCTTGGCAAACGATGTAAGGAACGATTCATTCTCGCACACCCTCCAGCCATGGATCCGGTCAATCTTGGTCGCTGCAATGACAAACGGTGTCCGGCAGCCCCGGAGGATCTGAAGTGCTTCGATCGTCTGGGGCTGAAATCCCTGGTTGATATCGACCACAAGGATTGCCATGTCAGCTAATGCCCCACCCCGTGCCCGCAGGGTGGTGAATGCGT
Source organism: Methanoregula sp. (assembly GCA_003141335.1). Taxonomy (GTDB): domain Archaea; phylum Halobacteriota; class Methanomicrobia; order Methanomicrobiales; family Methanospirillaceae; genus Methanoregula. Next base: position 34,737 of record PLLR01000024.1, read on the forward strand.
GGTGACCCGGAGTGTCGATGAATAACAGACCGGGAATGTTGAGGGATTTCCCCATTGTCCCGCTCATGGATCGGATTGCTTCTATGGGGACAATTGTTGCGCCGATGTGCTGGGTGATCGCTCCCACTTCGGAGCTTACTACCGATGATCCGCGGATACGGTCTAAAAGAGAGGTCTTCCCGTGATCAACGTGCCCCATAACGCAGACAATCGGCGTCCTGATCTTCGGGTTATCCGCCATATCCTCCCCCCTCATCTCGTTCTCTCGCTCTGATGGGGGATAAAAAGAATATTCCCCCTTCCTGGTGCACTGTCGTGTGAAGTGCCACGCCTCAACGGTAAGGAATTGTGTTCAGAGCCACCTGATATGTAATGGATACCTGACCCTATTAATAATCACCTTCTTATCCCATGTGACGGTTCCCGCACCATGGTATGCCTGCCGCTCCCTGTCAGGCGATGGATCTGCAAGGATACATTAATCAGAGTCCGGTGCAAATGTAAAAGGGACATCTGCCAGGGTAGGGTAGTTGGTTATCCTAGAGGACTGTGGATCCTCCGACCCGGGTTCGAATCTCGGCCCTGGCCTAATTACCGTTGGTTGAAGTCTAATCCTCTTTTTGGGCTTGATTTGCTCGTATTTCCTAATTGTCTTTCACATAGAAAAATGTGTCTTTCCAATCGCTCGGACCGATGGAACTGGCAGTAACAATAAAGCAAGCCGGTCGCGGAGCGGTCGGCGGTCCAAGCGTGATTGTGTGCAGCAGCTGCGAAGATTTACGGAGGAGGTTATGCTCAACGGGGCTCCGCCCCTCGCCACGTGGGCTTCCCCAACGAGAACTTGTTTTGTGCTTCATGATGAACGCTCGGTCATGTTCACTCGTCCTCGCTGATGCTCCGGCTCGCTTCACATCACCTCGCTGTTTTCCGGAGTTGCCCTGTTGGTAGGATGACGCCCTTGGCTTGTCGCGATGCTCCTGCGCCAGCGGCTGCTCGCGCTCGCTAGCCGTGGCCCGGTGGAATGCGGTAAAACTGACTGTGACCAATGCTAATGGAAGTGACAGCGAGATCAAAACAAATTATATTTCGGTATCGTCTCTGCAATCAGGAGAAACCTTTGGAGCAGAACCAAACCCAACGGGTAATCCTATTGGTGGCGGAGCAGGATATACCAGAATAATCTCCGAGACAGATCCCCGGGTGAAGTACGTCGTATCTACCAAGGATCAACTGGTTACTGCATTGAGGTGTGCAAAATCAGGCGATGTAGTATTTGTTAAAGGAACTGCGAATATTGACATGAGTGGGGCTGTGGGAACCGTGATCCCCCTCCGGTGTGATTCTTGCAAGTGATCGCGGACTGAATGGTTCACCAGGCGGTCGTATTTTCAGAACCCGGAGTGGAGGATCCGGAATCGCTACATTAGTAGCCGGGGATAATGTCAGAATAACCGGGTTGTGTATTGAAGGACCGGACACAGCCCAGAATCAAAACCGTGGGAACAATGTACTGGGCGGGATTAACGCGTACAATCACATCGGACTCGAAGTTGACAACTGTGAGCTCTCTGGGTGGTCATATGCAGCCGTTGCCTTTGATCGTAGTGCCGGTTCAACTGCTACCGGATATGTCCACCACAATTATATCCACCACTGTCAGGCGAAAGGTTACGGATATGGTGTCGCGAAATCGTTTTGGGCGGCTCTCATTGAGGCAAACCTGTTCGATTATATGCGACATGCCGTAGCAGATTCTGGTGCGGCGGGTTCAGGATACGAGGCGAGGTATAATATTTTCCTTACCCATTGCATCGATGCGGTCTTTGATATGCACCACAACCCGATGCCACCATCACCGACATCACATACGGGTGACTTGTATAAAATCCACCACAACACCATTGGAGTAACCGACCATGCAGCGGTATCTATTGGAGCAATACCCGGAATTGGATTATATGTCGATCACAACAGGTTTGCTTCAGAGTTTGCTACAGTTTACCAGTGGGAATCTCAAGGGTATGGAAAAGTCTATATGACACAGGATATGGTTGGCGGAGTACTTTACGCGGAGGGCCCCAACCATCACAATGCAATCCCCCGGTGATTCAGAAATGGGGGTATGGTCGGGTCTATATCACATAAAAACCTTATAGATCCGGACCGGATTCCATGTACAAGGAGGGCCAATAATACAATGATGGGGGAAAACGGGTCCTTAACTGCACTATCTTTTTTTTGTGATGAATGATGCACTTCATGGCAAGTATTACCATAATCACCACGTTACATCATCAAACCCGCAGAGGTTTATGAATTTATATTGAGTTGTAAATAACTTATGACCTATGAAATATGCACGAATTATTAGTCTACTTGTTGGACTTGTCATATTGACGATGGTATTACCCGGTGTAGTATCTGCACAATCGATATCATCGTCTGTCATTAACACCACACCGAAAGCTCAATTCACTTCCAATACTACACAGGGGCAATCGCCGTTGACTGTGCAGTTTATTGACCAATCAACCGGAACAGCTCCGTTGACATATGCGTGGGACTTCAATAACGATGGATCAACTGACAGCACCGTAAAAAGTCCATCGTTCACGTACTTAACTGCAGGACACTACACGGTAAAACTCACCGTGACCAATGCTGATGGGAGTGACAGCGAGACAACCACTACAATTACAGTACTCTCCCCACTTGCTCCTGGAACAACAACATCCCCAACACTCACCCCCAATCAAACCACGACAACAACCACTACAACAGTCCAGACATCCGTTTTAACAACTGCAACCACCGCTCCTATTGCAACAACATATACAACTCCTATACCAACTCGTTCTCCAACAACAAATGTCACTGTAAAAAATCCCACACCGTGGCCAACCGATACCCCTACTCAACCATCGCCATTAGGAATTGAAATAGGGATTATTGCGATAATTGGTGCAGCACTTCTTATTATGAAACGAAAATAAATTTCAATTTTTTAAGAAATTCATTTTTTGGTGATTAAGTAAAGTCCACCACTAACCATAAGGTAGTGTATGGTATTTTTTTACTAATTTTGCAAGACCTATTAAATAATTAGGACTTACGCGGTTGAATT